>JAIBBS010000055.1 GCA_019694555.1 Nannocystaceae bacterium | reverse complement strand
CCGGAGGCACCCGAGGCGCCGGAGGCACCCGAGGTCCCCGAGTGGCCGGCGCCGCCGCGGGGCCTCGATCGCCCCGAGGCCCCGCTGCCGCCCGATGCACCAGCCCCGCCCGCGCCGCCGCGTCGCGGACGTGCACGCGTCGCGCCGGCACCCCCGGCCTTCGCTCCGCCACCGCCACCGCCGGAGTTCGATCCCGAGTTCTTCCCCGAGTGATCAGAGCCCCTCGTCACCCGCGGCGCTCGCCGCACGGATGCACCATGCGCCTTCGATCGATCACCTCGTTGCTGCTGTTCGCTGCGCTCGCGCCCGCGAACGCCCTCGCCTGGGCGCGACCGCCCGCGCCTGCCCACGCGCCCGCACCACCCGCCGTGGCCCCCGACGCACCGCCACCACCGACGCCACCGGGCTTCACGCAGGGCTTCTCGTTCTCGTTCGGGCGCGGGCGCCTGGGCGTGTCGGTCACGAGCATGACCGAGGAGTTGCGCGCGTTCTTCGGCGCCGCGCGTGATCGCGGCGTGCTCGTGCAGCGGGTCGAGACCGACTCGCCCGCGGCCAAGGCGGGCGTCCGTGTCGGCGACGTGATCGTCGCTGTCGACGGCGATGCGGTCTCCGACGTCGGCGACATCGTCGCGGCGCTGTCCGATCGCGAGGCCAACGACACCGTCGAGCTCGAGCTCGTGCGCGACAAGAAGCGACGACAGCTGCGCGCCGAGCTCGCCGACGACGGCGGTGCGGTCGCGCGCTGGCACGGCGGCTCGCTGCAGCTGCCCGATGGTGCGCTCGAGCTGTTCGACGACGAGCGCCTGCGATCGCGGCTCGAGCAGCTCGAGCAACAGCTGCGTGTGCTCGAGCAGCGCCTCGACGCGCTCGAGCCCGGCTCGCGCACGCCGCGGGCCCCGAAGGCGCGGCCGACTTCGCCGACGAAACCGCGAGACCCCCGCGGCCGCATGCCCCGCGCCGCGCCCGATCGCACCTGAGCCGCGCCCGCGTCAGCCGCCGCGCGCCGACGCGGGGCCGAACGCGATGCGATGCTCGCGGCTGGTCCACTCGTAGTACTGCGCCGCCACCTCCTCGGCATAGCGTCGACCGAGCACGCTGTCGTGCGACAGCTGCGTCGGCCGCGGTTGCAGCGGCGTCGCGGCCGCGAGCGCGGCCACGAGCGGGTCACTGGGCTCGACGAAGCGATGGGGCAGCGGCGCATCGCGGCGCGGCATCGCGGCCAGCGCGGCCGCGAGCTCGGCGACGCGCAGCACCACGAGGTCGGCACCGCCGTCGCGCGTGTCGATCGTCGTGATGACATCGACCTCGGGCAGCAGGATCGGGCCCTGGCCGACCCACGCGACCGACGCGAGCACCTCGTCGCCGTGGCGCATGTAGTCGACCCGCGGCACGAACACCGCGTCGGTGGCCTCGCGCTGCAGCGCCGCGCGGCCCAGGTTCCAGCGCCAGTGCGCCACGTGACGCTCGTCGTCGTACAGCGGCACCTCGGCCGGTGCGAGGCTGCCGGTGGCCACGTCCACGCACAGCCCGAAGCGCGACGCGAACAGGCACCCGCGCAGCAGCGCCTCGCGATCGAGCTCGCCCTGGCCCATGCCGTTCATCGTGGGGTCGTCGACCAGCAGGTCGAAGGCGCGCACCACGGCTTCGACCTCACCGACCAACTCGAGCGCGCGCGTATCGTTGCCGGAGGTACGGGCGGTGAGCGCGATGGGGCCGGAATCGTCGTAGCTGCGTTGCCGCTCGTCGTAGCACCAACCGAAGCCGACCTCGGTGTCTTCGTTGGCGTACCGCGCGGAGCCTTCGGACGCCTGGGTGTGTGGGCGCCCGGCGAAGTAGGCGTCGAGCTCGGCGATCGAGGGCGCAGCCGCGCCGGGACGGGGTCGCAGGGACACGTCGTAGCTCATGCGCCCACGGTAGACCGGGCATGGGGCCATGCGATCACTGCCCGGCACGCAGTTGCGGCATGCTCGCGTGCGATGACGCCGCCGCCCTCCGTCGCGATCGCCCAGGCCTGGCTCGACGCCTTCAACCGCCACGACGTGGCGGCGCTGGTCGAGCTGTACGACGAGCACTGCACGCACACCTCGCCGAAGATCCGCGCGCTACACCCCGACACCGGCGGCAAGCTCGTGGGCAAGGCCGCGCTGACGCGGTGGTGGACCGACGCGATCGCGCGACTGCCGGGCCTACGCTACGAGGCCACCGCGATCGTCGGCGACGACCAGCGCGTCGTCATCGAGTACCTGCGTCACGCCCCGGGCGAGCCGCCGATGCCGGTGGCCGAGGCCTTCGACGTGGCCGCGGGCCGCATCGTGGCCTCACGCGTCTACCACGGCTGATCGCGACTCGGACGCTCGAGAGGACGCGCCGCGAGGAGAGACCGTCGGCGGCGCGGACGACTCGCTCACTCGGCGGTGCCGAAGAGGCGGTCCCAGAACGGCGTGATCGAGGCGAAGTTGCCGCCGCGCATGCTGGTGTGGTGCAGGTCGTGCTTGCGCGCGAGAAAACCGATCAGGCGCATGCCCAGCATCGGCACGTCGAGGCCGCAGTGCACCACGATGTTGATGATCGAGTGCGCGGTGATGATCACGCCGAAGCACACCAGCGAGACCGGACCCAGCGCCGCAATGCAGGCGAACAGCAGGATCAGGCCCAACGCGTTCTCGACCGGGTGCAGGAACAACGCATCGGGCGCGTTGGGGTGGCGCACCATGTGATGCACGGTGTGCACGCGCTTGAGCGGCGGCCACTGGTGGAACGCGAAGCGATGCAGGAAGTAGTAGAGGAAGTCGTACAGCAACAGGATCGCGACGGTGTGCCAGGTGCCGACCAGCCAGCCGTCGCTGCCGCCGTGGACCAGCCATCGCTCGCCGAGGATGCACATCGTCACGACCACGACCGCGGAGAACAGGCCGTTGCCGACGACGCGGAACCACCGCCGCGGGCCCACGACCTTGCGCCCGGGATCATCCTTGATGCGACACGGCGCGAGCGCACGCGAGGCGTACGCCCATGCGAGCAGCGGCATCACCACCGCCGAGGCGAGGAACATCAAGGCCACGGTCCCGAGCAGGCTCACGGGTCGCAACGCTACCACCCACCGGCGCTCGGGTTCACCGCGGCGTTGCGCGTGGTGCAGCAGGCTTTGCGGTCCATCGCGGCCGTGCGTGCGTGCGCGCACGCGCGCCGGGCGTCAGCGGTCGAGCCGCTCGTCGGTCTTGCCGCGGTGCTTGGGCAGCGCGTCGCCGGGCTCGAACCACGCCACGCGCTCCTCGTAGCTGACGTGGACCTTCGGCGCGCAGCCCAGCGGCTCCTGCAGCGATGCTGCGGTCACGTACATGCGATCACGCTTCGGTGACTCGGGGTGGCCGTCGGCAACGGCGCGGTAGAGCATCGAGCTGCCGCAGCGCTCGCAGAAGCCCCACTCGATGAACGACGACGAGCGGTACCAGCGAACCGGCGCGTCGCTCGGCATCGCGAAGCGATCGAAGGGTACGGACGTCCACGTCACGAACGCGGCGCCATGACTGCGGCGGCAGCTCTCGCAGTGGCAGTGACTGACGAAGTCCAACGGCGGCTGCAGCGTGAACTGCACCGCGCCGCACAGACATCGCCCGTGCAGCGGTTGCTCCGCCGCGCCCTGTTGCCCCGCTGCATCGACCGTGTCCATCGCTCACCGTCCGCGGCCGAGCATGCCTCGAACCGGCCGGCTTTTCGATATGCTGCCGACATGGGGATGTTCGACCGGCGATCCGGCGGGTTCTCGCGTGCGTGCGTGCTGCTCGGCGCGCTCGCTTGCGGCGAGTCGCGCGAGCCTCAGACCACGCTCGATCCCACCGGGATCTCGGTGACCAGCGCCAGCGCCAGCGCGAGCGCCAGCGACAGCGACGACGACGGCGGGATCGACTCGGGCGACGTGCTCGACATCGGCAACGCCACCGTCGGCAGCTCCGCCGATGGCGGCGAGGGTGGCGACTGCCCCTGCGAGAACGTGCTCGACGGCATCTACGTGCTCGACTCCAACGAGCCCCCGAGCGTGAAGTTCTACGACCCCGTGACCAACCAGTTCTCGCTGGTCGGCAACCTCGGCTGCGACGCGCCGCTGGGCGCGGTCGCCAACTCGATGGCGATCGACCGCGCCGGCAACGCGTGGCTCAACTACTACGTCACCGACGGCTTCGACTACACCGGCTTCCTCTACACCGCACCGCTGTCGGACCTGGGCAGCTGCGCCGACCTGGGCTACCTCGGCAACGGCTCGTGGTACCTGATGGGCATGGGCTACTCGGTCGACGGCAACGGCTCGAGCTGCGACACGCTGTTTCTCTACAACAGCGATCAGTACGTGAACTACCCCGACTTCCTGCCTGGCGGCTCGCAGCTGGCGAAGTGGGTCGAGAGCGCCGACACCAAGATGATCGTCGGTCCGACCAACTACCCCGTCGGCGAGCTGACCGGCACCGGCGACGGGCGCCTGTTCGCGTTCGCCACCGTCGGCACCAACCAGTCGGTGCTGGTCCAGCTCGACAAGGCCGACGGCAGCGAGGTCGACGTCCATCCGCTCGACGGCCTCGACATCACCAACGCGTTCGCGTTCGGCTTCTGGGGCGGCGACGTCTACTTCTTCACCGAGACCTCGCCGGGCTCGGGCAACAGCAAGGTGACGCGGCTCGACCTCGATGGCACCGACGGCGGCGGCCTCGCGGTGGTCAACGCCAACACCGGCTTGTCGATCACCGGCGCGGGCGTGTCGACCTGTGCGTCGTTCGTGCCGCCGGCGTGACCGCGACCGCTGCCCGACACAGGCTGTGACGCACCGGCGGGCGTCGGCGCGCGTCCGCACACGATGACCGCGTGCGTGCACCGGCTGGCCCGCGTCTTGAACGCAGCCGGGGTGTGCCCCTGCCCCGACCCTCGAAACCACCGCCCGCGCGCGACCGTGGAGCGTCGCCGTGACCCGCGAGCCCCACCCGCGTGGGCCCTGGCGCCCGGGGCGGTCGTGTAGGCTGTTCCGGTTGCCCGAGATCGAGACGATCGACGACCGCGTGCTCGCCGGCGACACCGCCGCGCCGCCGATTCCCGGCGTGGTCGCGATCGCGATCGTCGGTACGCCGCGCATGCTCGCGGTGCCGCTGCAGCGTGGCCGCCTGGTCCTCGGTCGCGAGGGTGACGTGCGCATCGACGACGAACGGGCTTCGCGCGAGCACGCCGAGATCCGCCGCGACGCCACGGGCTTCTGGGTGCGCGATCTGGGCTCGCGCAACGGCACCTTCGTCGACGCGCAACGCTGCGACACCACCCACGCCGGCGACGGCGCGGTGGTCCGCATCGGCCGCTCGCTGGTGCTGCTGCTCGACGACGTGCGTCCGTTCGACGGCCGCGACGAGCGCGGCGTGATCCAGGGCGAACACGTGATCGGTCCACACCTGGCGCGGGCGCTCGAACCGGTGGCGCGCGCGGCCGCACGCGGCGACAACGCGATGCTGCAGGGCGACAGCGGCAGCGGCAAGGAGCTCGCGGCGCGCCACTACCACGAGGCGACCGGGCGCGCGCGCGGGCCCTTCGTCGCGATCAACTGCGCGGCGATTCCCGAGGGCGTGGCCGAGCGCGTGCTGCTGGGCGCGAAGAAGGGCGCGTACTCGGGCGCCACCGCCGACGCCGACGGCAGCATCGTCGCGGCGCACGGCGGCACGTTGTTCCTCGACGAGATCGCCGAGCTCCACCCCGCGGTGCAGGGCAAGCTGTTGCGCGTGCTCGAGACCCGCGAGGTGGTGCCGCTGGGCGCGACGCGGGCGGTGGCGGTCGACGTGCGCATCTGCGCCGCGAGCCACCGCGACCTGCGGGCCGAGGTCGCCGCCGGCCGCTTCCGCGAGGATCTCTACTTCCGCATCGGACGGCCGTCGCTGCCGATTCCGCCGCTGCGGGCGCGCAAGGAGGAGATCCCGTGGCTGCTCGCGCGCACGGTGGCGGCGATCGATCGCTCGCTCGCGATCGATCCGACCTTGATCGAAGCGTGCTGCTGTCGCCCGTGGCCCGGCAACGTGCGCGAGCTGATCGCCGAGGTCCGGCGCGCCGCCGCCGACGCGCTCGATCGCGGCGCGGCCTCGGTCAGCGCCGCGGACCTGGCACCCGACGCCGGCACGCCGATCGCGGCGGGGTCGAGCCCGGCCGAGCCCAGCGACGAGCCGAGCCGCGCGCCCACGCCCGAGGAGCTGGCCGCGGCGCTGCGGCGCTGTGGCGACAACGTGTCTGCGACCGCGCGCGCGCTGGGCATGCACCGCACGCACCTGTACCGGCTGCTGCGGCGGCACGGTCTGCTGTCGCGCTAGCAGCCCGCGGTGACGCACGGGTTGCTAGCGATCGGCCGGATCGGCACCGAGTCGCGCGAGCAGGGCCTGCGCCTGCGAGCGCGCGGCGCGTCCACCCGCGCTGGCGTTGGGCAACGCCGACAACAGCGCCAACGCACGCCGGGCGTGCTCGCGCGCCAGCGCCGGCTCGTCGAGGGCGATCGCGGCGAGCCCGACGTGCGCGCGACCGAGATCCTCGCGCACCGCCGGCGCGTCGGCCTCGCGCAGCAACGCCTCGCCGAGCACGACGCCGTCGCGCCAGGCCCCGCGAGCCTCGTGGGCGCGACCGAGGCGCTCGAAGGCCTGCGCGACGTCGGCGTACATCGGCAGCTCCATCCCGCGTCCGTGCACGCTGGGCCAGCGCGCGCCGATGGCCCGCGCCAGGTCGCGCGCGGTGAGGTAGCTGACCAGCGCCGCGTCGACATCGCCGATCTCGAACTGCGCGTCGCCGATGCGGTTGTGCATGTACGCGACCACGCGGTGGGCATCGCGGTTCTCGGGCTCGAGCTGCGCGCCGAGCTCGGCGGCGGCCGCGGCCTCGCGGAACGCCGCCAGCGCGGCCGCGTGGTCCCCGGCGATGCCGCGCACCGCCGCGTAGACCTCGAGCGCGGCGATGTGGGCACGGACCCATCCCGCGTTGCGCGGCTCGGTCGCGCGCAGCCGTCGCGTGAGCGCGCAGGCCTCGTCCGCGATCTCGGCGGCGTCGAGCCGACGCAGGTCGAAGCGAACCATGCGCTCGTCGATGCGCGCGAGCACGGCCAGCCGTCGCACGTCGTCGGGTGCGTCGTCGATCGCAGACAACAGCAGCGCGCGGGCCTCCGCGAGCACGGGCCCGGCGTCACCCGATCTCGCGATCGCGAGCACCCCCGCGAGTTCGCTCAGCGCATTGCCCAGCTCGAGCGATGACTGCGTCGGCTCGAGCCACGCCAGCTCGCGCGCGACCGCGACGGCGTGCTCGGCAGCATCGCGCGCACGCTCGCCGCGGCCGCTGTCGGCGAGCACCCCGGCGAGCCCGAGCCGCGCGCGACTCTCCGTCAGCAGCTCGCCCGCGTCCTCGGCGTCGACCACCGCACGTGCGTACTCGGACTCGGCACGGTCGCGCTCGCCGCGTCGGCGGTGGATCGAAGCGATGCGCTCGCTGGCCCGCGCCGACAGCCCCAGATCGCCGGTCGCGTCCGCGGCCGTGCGCGCCTGCTGCAGCATCGCGAGCGCCTCGGCGATGGCGCCGCCCTCGAGCGTGGTCTCGCCCACGAGCTCGTCGGCCTGCGCGCGCCTGCGGGCCTCGCGATCGCCGATCGCGAGACCCGCGTGCTCGAGCGAACCGTAGTAGTCGAGCACGCGTGCGCCCACGCCCGACAGCAACTCGAGCCGTCCGATGGGCTCGAGGCGCAGGCGCAGATCGTCGAGCATGAACGTCGCCAGCTCCTGCGCCGCGTCGCGCTCCGCCACCGCGACCGCGCGCGCCTGCTCGGCGCGCTCGCGCTGCTCGTCGGCGCGGTTGCGCTGGTCGATGACCGCCAGCACCGCGAGCACACCGCCCACGAGCATGACCACGCCGAGCACCGCCGCGACCGCGACCGCGGCCGCGTGCCGTCGCACGAAGCGGCCTACGTGCGCGAGCGTGCCGTAGCGACGCGCGCCCACCAGCTGACCGGTCTGGAAGCGCCGCAGATCCGCCGCGAGCTCGCCCGCGTCGCGGTAGCGCAGCGCGGGCTCTCGCGCCATGGCCTTGTCGACGATCGCGATCAGGTCCGGTGGCGCCTCGGGCACCACGCGCTGCAACGCCGCGGGCGGTCCTGCGACGACGTCGGCGACCACCGATCGCCCGGCCCTGCGCGCGTAGGGCGGCCGCCCGGCGAGCACGTGGTAGAGCATCGCGCCCAGCGCGTAGACATCGGCCCGCCGATCGAGCGGCTCGCCGCGTGCCTGCTCGGGCGCCATGTAGCTGGGCGTGCCGAGCACCGTGCCGGCTTCGGTGTGCAAGCCGTCGTCGGCGGTGTCGATGCGGCCGATGGGATCGGTGGTGGTGCCGTCGGGCTCACCGTCGATCGCCTTCGCGAGGCCCCAATCGATCACCACGGTCTCGCCGAAGCCGCCGAGCACGACGTTGCCGGGCTTGAGGTCACGGTGGATCACACCCCGCGCGTGGGCGTACGCGACCGCCTCGGCGACCGCGAGCACGTCGGGGAACAGCGCCACCCGCTCGGGCAACGAGCGTGCGGCGTCGATGGCCTGCGCGAGCGTGCGGCCGCGGACCAGCTTCATCGCGTAGTACGGCTGGCCATCGGGCCCGCGACCGACGTCGTAGATCGGCACGATCGCGGGGTGCTGCAGCCGCGCGGTCACCCGCGCCTCGCGGGCCAGTCGCAGCTCGAGCGCGGCCGAACGCTGCAGCAGCTGCTTGACCGCGACCTCGCGATCGAGCCGGTGGTCGTGCGCGCGCGAGATCCGGCCGCTGCCGCCGCGCGCGATCTCTTCGCCGAGCTCGTAGCGCTCGCGCGACGGTTCGCGCCCCGCCGCCGCCGTGGGCTCGGGCGCGTCTGCGTCGACCGTGATCGCGGGGTCTTCGGGCGACACGCCGCTCACGTTCGCAGTCTAGCAGCTGCGCGCGGGCGCCGGCACCGATGCGCGCGCGAGTTCGTGTCGACACAGGTGTCGACACACGTGTCACCGCGGACGTGCACTGCCGCGGGAGGGCAGCAGCGTGGTGCCCGAGCCGCGTCGTGGCCCGTGCACGCGATCGGACGACCGCGGGGGCGACCGCGGGGGCGAGAGAGGGGCGACACCGGCGCTTCGCCGCGCGAGCGACGACGCGCGGCACCACGAGCGCGCCAACTGGCCTCGTTCGCGAGGATTGTTCGCGCGGGCTCCAGCCGCGCGGGGCGATGGCAAGCGGCTTGAAACGACGACGCGACGGAGGTTCGACGACATGATCCTGCGCTCGCATCGCATCGCCGCCCTGTTCACCACCGCGCTCGCACCGCTGCCCGCGTGCATCTTCGCCGGGGCCGACGACGGCGACACCGACGCGGCTGCCTCGTCGGAGGGCGGCAGCGACGGCCACGACACCACCGACGCGACCACGTCCGCGGGCACCGGCACCGCCGACACGTCCGGCGGATCGGGCGACAGCGGTGGCACCGGCGACACCGACGAGCCGCCCGCGGGCGACGTGCGTCATGCCTGCCCCATCGACAAGCCGCAGAAGGTCTACGGCTGGGCGCTCGACGCCAAGGCCGTGCTCGACAGCGACGAGACCTGGACGCCCGACAACGTCTATCTCGTGTTCGGCCCGCTGTCGGTGCCGACGAACCTGACGATCGAGGCCGGCACCGTCGTGTGCTTCGACTACGGCCCGCCCGGCGCGGACGGTTCGGGCGAGCCCCCGGCCGGCGAGCTGCGCATGCTCGACGGCGGCTCGCTCACCGCCAACGGCACCGCCGACGCGCCCGTCGTGTTCACCGCGAAGTCCGAGGGCACCGAGGCCGACCAGCTGTACTGGGCCGGCATCTCGACCACCGGCCTCGAGCTGCTGTCGCTGCACCACCTCGAGATCTACAACGGCGGTCTCTCGGCCGGCGGCAAGCCGCTGCGGGTCGGACACGACAACGGCCAGGGCCCGGCGGTGGAGCTCGACGAGGTCACGATCTACTCGTCGCAGCACCTGGGCATCGAGCTGCTCAACGACAAGGGCCTCGCGCCGGGTTCGCACCTGACGATGTACAACTTCGCGCAGGAGTACGTGGCGAAGTACGACAACGAAGGCGACTTCGCCGACTACTTCGACCACGGCTACCCGGTGCTGCGCGTCAACGTCTACGGCGCGTCGACCATCGACGCCAACAGCTTCACGGTCGGTCCCGACGCCGGCATCCCGGCCGCGACGCGCTACGTGCAGATCGACCACGCCGAGGGCGCGATCATCGATCGCGACTACACGCTGCACCGGCTGCAGGAGGGCCTCGCCTGGCGCACGGCCAGCAACGAGCTGCTGTCGGCGACCTGCACGATCGATCCCGGCACCACGGTCGCGATCGCCAACGAGGGCACCTGGTACATCGGCGACAAGGGCGGCTGCAGCGGCCCGGGCTCGCTGGTGGCGCTCGGCACCGCGGACGCACCGATCCGCTTCGTCAACGACGCCGCGTGGAGCCACCTCGAGCCCACCGATCCCGCGGCCGCGAGCCCGGGCATCACGGTCAACTCGTGCGCCTTCGCCGACACCGTGCTCGACCACGTCGTGTTCGACGGTCTCGGTGCTCGCAGTGCCGCCACGCTCAACGCGTGCAACCCCGACACCGACGGCTGGCACGGCGAGCTCAACTTCCTGTACTCCGGCGACGGTCAGGACCGCGAGGGCCCGCCGGTGACCAACGCGACGTTCACCAACAGCTTCGGCAACGCCATCCGCATGGCCACCGGCGCGCACATCACCTCGGACTACGAGGATCCCGCGCTCGGCAACGTGTTCGACGGCTTCGAAGGTGACAAGCCCGCGATCTGTCGCGGCTGAGCGTGCGCTGCTGGTCTCGCGCGCCGCCCGATCGAGCAGGCGGCGCGCAACACTTCTTCGCAATCACCTCCGTAACGCGTGTGCCGCGGTGGACGACCTTGTGCGCTGTCGTCGACGTCGTCCGTACTGGCACGCGCGGGAGTGGTTCCCGCGGTGGCTGGCATGGCCGCGCGACCGAGGAACACCATGCAGACACGATCCGAGACCTTCGTTCGTTCGCTCGTCCCTGTGTTCGCGCTCGCACTGACCGCCGCAGCCTGCGGCGACGATGGCGATCCGAACGCAGCCGACGAGTCGAGCTCGACCGGCAGCGCCGACGCGAGCTCCGATACAACCGCTCCGGGCAGCGACAGTGACAGCGCCAGCACCAGCACCACGGGTGCGGACGGCAGCAGCAGCGACGGCAGCAGCGGCACCACCGGCGACGAGGCCAGCCTGCTCGATCGGGTGGTCGCGGCGCTGGGCGGCGCCGATGCCCTGAGCTCGCTGTCGACCATCGCGCTGCAGGCCCAGGGCTCGCGCTGGTCGATCGACGAGGGCGACACGCCGCGCCAGACCACGGTGCCGGCGAGCGACTACGACATCGCGTTGACGTGGGACCTGCAGGCGCAGGGTCTACGGCTCGACGTCGCGCGCACGCTGACGCTGTTCGACCTGGGCCTGCCGCTGAGCTACAGCGAGATCGTCGCGGGTCCGGCGGGGTACATCGACGGCGTCGACAACCTGTTCCAGGCCCCCAGCGCGCCCATGCTGCCCGATCGAGTGGCGGCGACGGTGCGGCAGCAACAGCTGCTGCACCCGCAGGTGCTGCTGCGCGCCGTGCTGGCCGATCCCAGCGGTGTGCGCGAGCTGGGCGCGATCGATCTCGACGGTCGTCCGCACGAGCGGCTGCAGCTGCCCGGCAGCGTGCGCCCGATCGTGCTGTGGATCGACAGCGAGACCGACCAGATCTCGCGGCTGACCACGATCGAGAACGACCCGCTGCGCCGCGATGTCGAGGTCGCGGTCGACTTCGTCGACTGGCAGGCCAGCGACGGCGGCGTCGCCTTCGCCGGCGAGGCCTCGATCACCGTCGACGGCATCGTGATCGCGAGCGAGACCCGCAGCGGCGTCTCGACCACCACGGCACCGCCGCCCGACGCGTTCACGTTGCCCGCGAGCGCGCCCGAGGATCCGGACGAGGCCGCCCGCGGCGAGCGCAACTCGATGTGGTCGCAGTCGTTCGTCGGCGCTGGCATCCCGCTGGCGGGGCTGCAGACGCAGGTGGTCGCGACCGAGATCGCACCGGGCGTGCACCACCTGTGGGGTGGCACGCACCACTCGCTGGTGGTCGAGCAGTCCGGCGGCGTGGTGTTGTTCGAGACGCCGCTGTACGAGGCACGCTGCGTCGCGGTGCTCGACTGGATCGACGCCAACCTCGACGGCGCGGCGGTGACCCACGCGGTGGTCTCGCACCACCACGTCGATCATGCCGCGTGCGCGCGCACGCTGGTCGCACGCGGCGCGACGCTGGTGGTGGGCACCGGCGCCGAGTCGGTGTGGGACGAGGTCCTCGCCGCGCCCTCGACGGTCGAGCCTGACGAGCTCGCGGCCAACCCGGTCGACGACCCCGCGATCGAGATCGTGCCCGACGGCGGCGAGTTCACGCTCGACGACGCGACCAACCCCGTGACGGTCTACGACCTCGAGAACCCCCACGCCGCGGACCTGGTGCTGCCGGTCGTCGAAGGCGCGGGCGTCGCGTTCGTGGTCGATCTGTACAACCCCGGGTTCCCGTTCCAGGTCTTCGGTCCCGTCGGCGCCCAGGCGGTGCTGGCGTCGCTCGAGCTGCACGGGGCCCTGGACGCGGTCTCGTTGATCGCGGGCGGTCACGGCTTCGGCACCGCGACGCTCGCCGAGCTGCAGGCGGCCGCGGGCGGCTGAGCCATCGTCGGCGCGGCGCGGGTCTCCGGCCCGCGCCCGCGCCGCGCGACCCTCAGCGGCGCTTGCGGTTGGCCTTGCGCGCTTGCTTCTCGCGCTTGCGCGCGCGCTTGTCCTTCGCGTGCCCACCGTGGTTGCGCGTGGCCCAGCGCTCGCGCACGCCCAGCGCCACCGCGACGTCGTTGAAGCTGCCGAGCTCGTCCTCGTCGAGGGCACCGGCGGCGAAGGCCTTGCGCACCGTGTCGATGGTCTCGGGCATGCGCCACGCCACCAGCGCCGCGACCACGGCCGCGTTGCTGCTGCGCGCCGTCGGCTCACAGCGCTCCAGCGCCGCGAGCCACACCGGCAGCAGCTCCGCCCGCAGCGCGGTGTCTTCGGTCGCGAACCACTCCAGCGCCGTGATCGCGGCGGCGCGGGCCCGGTCCGGCGAGCCTGCCGCGGCCGCGAAGGCCCGCAGCGGCGCGATCGCGGCCGCGCCCACGCACTCGGCCACCGCGGACAGATCGGCGGCCGCGAGCTCGTCGTCCTGTGTCTCGAGCTCGACCAGCAGTGCGAGCATGCCGTCGACCACCGCGGGCACGCGCAGCTGCGCCAGCGTGCGCCAGGCGTGCACGGGCGCGAACACGGCGTCGTCGTTGCCGGCGAAGCGTTCGAAGTGCTCGGGGTCCGCCCACGACTTCACCAGCTCGAGCAACATCGGTGCGTCGGCCTCGCTGACCCCGAGCTGCTCGACGTAGCGCGGCCACTGATCGGGTTCGGGCGGCAGCGTCGCGCCCATCGTCGCCAGCGCCCGTTCGAGCGCGTCATAGTCCAGCGGCACGTGCGTCATCCTCCGCGGTTGCTCGGCGGCATGAACTTGTAGCCCGCGCCGCGCACCGACACGAACATCACCGGGTTGCGCGGGTCGGGCTCGAAGTGCCGCCGCAGTCGCATGATGAAGTTGTCGACCATGCGCTGGCTCGGGTAGTCATTGAGCTTCCACACCCGCTGCTGCAGCTCCTCGCGCCCGAGCACGCGGCCGGGGTTGTCGGCGAAGTAGCGCAGCAGCTCCAGCTCGAGCGCGGTCAGGTGCATGATCTCACCGCGCACGGTGACCTCGTGGCTGTCGAAGTCGATGCGCGCATCGCCGAGCTCGAGCAGGCGCGTCGTTCGTCCCTCGGGACGCTGGCCCCACGCGCTGCGGCGCATCAGCGATCGCATGCGTGCGCGCAGCTCCTCGAGCTCGAACGGCTTGGTCAGGTAGTCGTCGGCACCGACGTTGAGGCCCTCGACGCGGTCCTCGGTCGCACCGCGGGCGGTCAGCATCAGCACCGGCGTGGTGTTGCCGGCCTCGCGCAGCTTCTGGCACAGCGAGAAGCCGTCGACGTCGGGCAGCATCACGTCCAAGATGATGAGGTCGTAGCGCTGCTCCTGCAGCAGCAGGCGCCCGGCCTCGCGACCGGTGGCCGCGACATCGACGTGCAGGCCGTCGAGCTCGAAGTTGAGCTTGAGGCCGGCGGCGAGGTGCTCCTCGTCCTCCACCAACAGCACGCGGGGCAGGCTGGTCTTGGCGTCGGTCATGCGCGCGGGGCCCCCTCGGCGGCGATCTGCGGCACCGCGGCCTCGGGCGGTCGATGGGGTAGCACGATCGTCATGCAGGTCCCAGTCCCCGGTCCGTCCGAGTGCGCGCGGAGATTGCCACCGATCGACCGCACCAGCGCGCGCACGACGAACAGGCCCAGGCCGGTGCCGCGCCGGGCACGGACCGCCTCCTCGTCCACGCGGTAGAAGCGATCGAACACACGTCGCAGCGCGCGCCGCGGGATGCCGATGCCATGGTCGCGCACGTCGATGCGCACCTGGCCCACCGTCACCGCGACCATGACCTCGACCTTGACCGGCGGGTCGGAGTACTTGACCGCATTGTCGAGCAGATTGCGCACCGCGATCTCGAGCGCGGTGGGATCGCTGACGACCACGAGACCGGCGGGCATGTCGACCGAGACCGCGTCGGGCTCGACGCCGTGACGTCGTCGCACCTGCGCGACGCAGCGCTCGATCACCGCCAGCAGCTCGAACGGCGTGGCCGCGGCCGCGCGACCGCCGTGCTCGAGCCGCGTGGCCTCGAGGATGTCATCGATGAAGCCGTTGAGCCGCTCGATGTCGTTGCGCATCATGAAGTGCAGCCGCTCGCGCTGCGGCTCGTGCAGCTCGGGCCGCCGCAGCGTCTCGAGGCACAGCCGCAGCGAGGCCAGCGGACTGCGCAGCTCGTGCGTGACCGAGTCGACGAAGGTCGTCTGGCGGCGGACCTCGAGGATCGCGCGCGCGAGCACCACCGAGAACAGCACCAGCACCGCGATGATCGCGGAGAACGACACGATGCCGGCGACCAGCAGCCACGTGTTGCTCGCGGCCCACTGCTGCGTGAGGTTCTGGTCGCGAACGATGACGTAGATCCAGCCGACCAGCAGTGCCGTCGTCAGCGCGACGGCGACGGATCCATAGATGATGGGTCCGGAGATCGATCTGCCGCGCCGGGCCATCCGCCCGCGGATCATGGCCTGCCGAGGCCGCGGCAGCCACCGGCGCCCCCCGGCCGCGGCCGGGCCCCGTCGGGCACCCCCAGGGCGGCCCCGCGTCGGGGCTTCCTCGACAGGACGTCCACAGCCCATCCACTGCCTGTGGACGACCGCGGAACTGCCCGCAGGCCGGCCCTGCTGCCCGCGCAGCAGCAGATGTCGCGCGGACCGCGGGGGCCGGCCTCCGCGCGCACGGCCATCCGGACGCGCCTGCATTCGCCCGCTCGCCAGCGCGCCCGCGCCGGGCGAAGATGCTGCGCCCCCAAGGAGCGTTCATGACCTTCGTCGTCACCTCGAACTGCAACGGCTGCCGCTTCACCGACTGCGTCGCCGTGTGTCCCGTGGAGTGCTTCCACGGCGACGACACCATGCTCTACATCGATCCCGACGAGTGCATCGACTGTGGTGCGTGCGTGCCCGAGTGCCCGGTCGAGGCCATCTACGACGAGACCGAGCTGCCCGACAACCTGCAGGAGTGGAAGGCGACCAACGCCTCGCGCGCGAAGGGCTTGCCGGTGGTGAACGAGAAGGGCACGCCGTTGTCGGGCGCGGAGCAACGCAAGAAAGATCTCGGCTTCTAGCGGCGAGCGCCGCGGCCTTGCTACGCAGCCTTGCGCTTGCCCGCCTTCGCCGGCGGCTCGCGACGCGCGTGGTAGGCCGCGAGCACCTCGGCCTCGCGCGCCGGCAACCACCCGGCGTGCAGCGTCTTGCGACGCGGCTCCGGCAGCGTCGCGAACCACTTCAGCGTGTCCGCCACGGTCTCGGCCATGGGCCGGCAGCGCAGTCCGGTCGCGAGCGCGCGCGCGTTGCTGACCTGCGCGAAGCCCAGGAAGTCGCCGACAGGCGGCACGAGGATCGGCAGGTCGCCACCGATCTCGACCTTGTGCGCCTCGAGGAACGCGGGGTCGAGCCAGGTGATCGTCGCGTCGCTCTTGGACACGTCGATGCAGGTCTGCAGCAGCTCGCCGGCGCCGGTGCGCTGCTCGGGTCCGACCAGGTTGTAGATGCCGACGTGGCGGTTCTCGATCGCGCCGATGATCCACGCCGCGAGGTCGCGTGCGTCGATGAACTGCACCGGATCCACGGTGGTGCCCGGCGCCGCGACCTCGCCGCCTTGGGCGATGCGCACCGGCCAGTAGGTGAAGCGATCGGTGGGATCGAGCGGACCGACGATGTAGCCCGGACGCACGTTGGTGACGCGACCGGGCATGATCGCCTCCGCGGCCTGCTCGCACAGGGCCTTGAGCGCGCCGTAGAACTCCATCACGCGCTCGTTCTCCGGATCGGGCATGGTTGCGACCGGCGCGGTCTCGTCGATGTTGGCGACGTCGAACTTCGCGTAGGCCGAGATCGAGCTGATGAAGACGTACTGCCCGACGTTGTCCGCGAGCAGGCTCGCCGAGGCCTTCACGATCCGCGGCACGTAGCCCGAGGTGTCCACGACCGCGTCCCACTTGCGCCCGGCCAGCGCGTCGAGCTTGCCGTCGCGATCGCCCACGAGCTTCTCGACGTCGGGGAACAGCTCGGGGTGGCTCTTGCCGCGGTTGAACAGCGTGATCTCCCAGCCCTTGGCCTGCGCGGCATCGACGATGTGCGGGCCGATGAAGCCGGTGCCGCCGAGCACGAGCAGCCGCAGCGGCTTGGGCGTCCCGAGCGCGTCCGGCATCGCCGCGGGCGTGCGCGCGGGTGTCACCGTGCCGCCGCCGCTCGGGTCGCGTCGGCACGCGCCCAGCAGCCCACTTGCGAACGGTAGCGTCGCGCAACCGAACAGGAAGCGGCGTCGATCGGAGAGGCGTGGGCCCCGGGCATCGCGTGGATCGGTCATGACTCGCGGCTTCGACCCCCGCAGGCCGGGCCGGGTTTCGTCGTCGGCGAGCAACCACGGCCCCCGGCGGGCGTGTCCAAGCGGCGTGGTCGAGCGATGATGTCGCGCCTGCGTCCGCTGCGAGAGCTCGAGCCCCGCGATCGTCGGCCCGCGGCCTGGGCCGCGACGCAGTTCGCGTGCGTGATGACGGCGAACTTCGTGCTCCGAGCCGTGCGCGAGGAGATGGGCGTGCAAGGTGGCGTCGACAACCTGCCGTGGCTCTTCACCGCGACCTTCGTCGGCACGCTGCTGCTCGTGCCGGCCTACGGCTGGGCCGCGGGCCGCTGGGGTCGGCGGCAGCTGTCGCGCGGGCTGTACCTCGGTCTCGCGCTGTCGCTGCTGCTGCCGCTGCTCGCGTGGGTGCTCGCGCTGGTCCCGGTGATGATGCTGCGGCGCGCGGTGTTCGTGTGGCTGAGCGTGATCAACATGATCGCGGTCGCGGGCTTCTGGGCCGCCGTGGTCGACGTGTGGCGCGGCGAACGAGCCCCGCGCGTCTACGCGCTGGTCGCCGCGGGCGGAACCGTCGGCGCGTTGGTGGGGCCGGCGCTGGCGCTCGGGCTCGTCGACGCGATCGGGCCCCACGGCTTGCTGCTCGTGGGCGCGATCGCGTGGGTGCTGGCGGCGTCTTGTGGCGAGGCGCTCGAACGCGCGCTGCGGGAGCGCGACGATGTGCCCGATGCTGCACGACCGATGGGCGGCAGCAGCTGGGCCGGCCTGCGCGACGTCATCGCCAACCCGGCGCTGCGGGGACTGGCGATCTGGATCCTGGCGTACACCGCGACGTCGACCGCGCTGTACCTGATGCAGGCGCGCATCGTCGGCGGCGCGATCGCCTCGCCCGAAGCGCGCACGGCCCTGTTCGCCCGCGTCGACCTCGGCGTCAACATCCTGGCCCTGGCGCTGCAGCTGACGCTGACCGGGCGCGTGCTCGCGCGCGCCCGGCTCGCGACGGTCCTGTCGGTGCTGCCGGGGATCACGGTGCTGCTCGCGCTCGCCCTCGCGACGGTGCCGCTGCTGGGTGTGCTCGTGCTTGCGCAGTTGCTCCGGCGGGCCTGCGAACACGGTTTCGCGAAGCCGGCGCGGGAGCTGCTCTACGCCGCGACGCCGCGCGAGACGAAGTTCAAGGGGCAGAACGCCCTGGACACGCTGGTCTATCGCGGCGGCGACGTGATCAGCGCATGGGCGGTACAGGCCCTGGCATCGGTAACCGGCATCACCGGCGTCGGCCTCGCGACGGCAGGGATCGGAGCAGGGTGGTGGTGGTTCTCGCGCCGTCTCGCCGCCCGGCGATCGCCCGGCGAGGCCCATGATCGCAGTTGAGCCGGTCGCGTCGAACCCCTATCCTGGCCGTGGATGACGAGTAGGCCGATCGCGGCGGAGCCCGCGAAATCCGACGACGTGCCGTCGCCGCAGTCGCAGGCGCGCCCATCCCACTGGGAAGCGCTGCGGACGGACTATGCCGTCCACGGCCGTTCGCTCACCAATCCCGCGTTGTGGGCGCTGGCGGTGTATCGATTCGGGCGCTGGTCGCTCGATCAGCGCAACCCCGCGACGCGCTGGGCCAGCTCCAAGCTCTACGGCGCGTTGGCGGCGGCATCGCGCGCCGTCACCGGCGTCCATCTCGATCGCACCTGCGAGGTCGGGCGCGCGCTGCACCTCATCCACTGCGAGGCGCCGATCTCGATCAACCCGCGCTGCACCATCGGTGATCGCGTCGGCATCATGCACAACGTCACCATCGGCGACACGCCCGACGGCGGCGTGCCGCGGATCGGCAACGACGTCTTCATCGGCGTCGGCGCGGTCATCCTCGGCGCCGTCACCGTCGGCGACGGTGCGCAGATCGCCGCCAACAGTCTCGTGATCGCCGACGTCCCCCCCGACCACGTCGCGGTCGGGGTCCCGGCGCGGGTGTACCCGGCCATCGGCGCCAAGCCCAAGGCCAAGGCGTCCGCACGAGGACACGGTGGTTCCAGCGGACGCTGAGCGCGACGCCGCGTTCGAGTCGCTGTACGCGATCGACCTGGTCTACCGCGCGGGCTGCCACAACCGCTGCGGCGACGCGTTCTGCTGCAACTTTGCGCGCCACAAGCAGCACTTCAGCTTCCTCGGCCGTCGGCCGATGCAGGAGCTGCCCTTGCTCGCCGGCGAGTACGAGTGGCTGCGCGCGCGCGGCTGGCTGGCGCAGTTCGGCGAGCACGAGCACCGCGAGTTCGCGCTGACGCTGCCCGACGGCCGCAGCATCCACGCCGACTCCATCGTCAGCACCCGCGCGGGCTGTGCCTGCGACCACGCAACCCGTCCCGTCATCTGCCGTCTGTACCCGCTGTTGCCGGTGTTCGACGTCGACGGCCGGCTCACCGGGATCGAGTCGCTGACGATCTACGACGAGCTCGAACGCATCGCCGGCGCACCGCGCTCCTGCGCGGTCGACGATCTGCCGTTCGAACAGCTCGACCTGCTGCTGCGCTTCACCTCGGTGCTCGCACGGCAGCCCGCATGGCTGTTCCAGCTCGCGGCCTACCGGCTGCTGAAGCAACACGCGACCGCACGGATCGAGCGCGACAGCCAGGCCGGCACCTCGGCCTTCGCGGCGTTCGAGTGGGCGTTCCTGCGGCGCCGACTCATCACCGCCAGCGAGGTCGGCGCGCCGCTGCTGGAGCTGGCGCACCGCCACGCCGAGCGCTGGGGCTCGGCCTTCGAGCTGCCATGAGCGAGTTCGCCACCACCGCGCACGCGCTGTTCTCGGCCACGCTGCGGCAGGCACCCGCGCGCACGGCCGTGGTCGACGGCGGCCACGCCCACAGCTACGGCGAGCTCGCGGTCCGCGTCGCCGCGCACGCCCGCTGGCTGCGCAGCCACGGAGTCCACCGCGGCGACCGCGTCGGCATCTGCATGCGCAAGAGCGTCGACGAGGTCGCTGCGCAGCTGGCCGCCTGGTGGGTCGGCGCGATCGCGGTCAACGTCAGCCCGCAGTGGACAACGGCGCAGCTCGACTACGTCGCCCGCGATTGCAGCATGCGCGCACTGGTCTGCGACGGCCGCCGCGCGGCCGAGCTGATCGCGCGCGGGCTGCCGCCGACGATCGTGCGCGTGCTCGCCCACGGCGCGGCGCCGCAGCATCCGCAGCTCGATCCGGCGTCGACGCTCGCGCCCGCCGAGCTCGAGCCTCCCACACGCACCATCGACGCCGACCTCGCGGCCATCCTCTATACCTCGGGCTCGACCGGCGCGCCCAAGGGCGTGATGGTGACGCACGCGAACCTCGTGGCCGGGGCCCGCAGCGTCGCGCAGTACCTCGGGCTGCGCCCCGACGATCGCCTGCTGAGCCTGCTGCCGCTGTGCTTCGACTACGGCCTCAACCAGCTCACGACGGCGTGTCTGCTCGGCGCCGCGATCGTGCTGCAGCCGGTGCCGATGCCGTCGGAGATCGTCAAGACGCTCGTGCGCGAGCGGGTCACCGTCATGGCCGCGGTGCCGCCGACGTGGGTGCAGCTGGTGCGCTACCTGGTCGAGGTCCCGACCGCGATGCCGGCGCTGCGACTGGTCACCAACTCCGGCGGCAAGCTGCCCAGCGCCGTGCTCGAAGCGATGCCCCGCGCGCTGCCGGGGGTCGACATCGTGCTGATGTATGGCCTCACCGAGGCGTTCCGCTCGACCTACCTGCCGCCCGAGCTGTTCGCACGCAAGCCCGGCTGCATCGGCCGCGCGATCCCCAACGTCGAGACCTTCGTGCTCGCCGACGACGGCAGCGTGTGCGGGCCCGGCGGCCAGGGTGAGCTGGTGCACCGCGGCGCGCTGGTCTGCCGCGGCTACTGGGGCCGGCCCGAGGACACCGCCGCGAAGTTCCGCCCCTGCCCGGCGCTGGCCGATCGCATCGGCGACGAGCTGGTCGTGTTCAGCGGCGACATCGTGCGCATCGACGACGATGGCGACTACTGGTTCGTCGGTCGTCGCGACGCGATGATCAAGTCCAGCGGCTTCCGCATCAGCCCCACCGAGATCGAGGACGCCGCGTTCGCCAGCGGCGTGGTCACCGAGGCGGTCGCGTATGGCCTCGACGACGACGTCCTGGGCCAGGCCGTGCACCTGGTCGTGCACGGGCCGGACATTGCGACCGATCTCACTGCATTGACCGAGCACCTACGCGCCGTCTTGCCTCACTACATGCAGCCCCGCGAGCTGCACGCCAGCACCGAGCCGTTCCCGCGCACCGCCAGCGGCAAGCTCGACCGCCCCGCGGTGGTCGAGCGCTTCACCGCCGCCCGCCGCTGATCCCCGACGACCCATGTCCCTGACCATCGACCAACTGCTCGAGTACCTGCGCCGCCGTACCGCCCTGCCCGACCTCGGGCCCGAGACCACGCTGTTCTCGGACGGCACCGTCGACTCGGTCACGATGATCGACCTGATCGTGTTCCTCGAGGACGCGGCGGGCATCGAGATCCGCCAGGACGACGTCACGCTCGACAACTTCGACACGGCCACGCGCATCCTGCAGCTGATGGACCAGCGCACGCGTCCCTCGGCATGAGCGAGACCGACACCGGCGAGGTCACCGAGCGCTGGGCCACCACGCTCGCCGACATCGCGCGCGAGCACGGCACGCCGTGCTTCGTCTACCTCGTGCCCGAGATCGACGCGCGCATCGCTGCGATCGCGGCGGCGCTGCCGGGCGTGTTCTCGGTCTCGTACGCGATGAAGGCCAACCCCAACCCGGCGTTGCTGCGGGCGCTGGCGCGGCGGGTCCCGCGGGTCGACGTGTCCTCGGGCGGCGAGCTCACGCGCGCGCTCGAGTGCGGCTTCGCGCCGGCGGCGATCAGCTTCACCGGGCCGGCGAAGTCCGATGCCGAGCTGGCGCTCGCGCTGGGCCACGGCGTCGAGGTCGTGCTCGAGTCGCGCAGCGAGGCGCGACGGCTGTCGGCGCTGGCCCACGCGCGCGCGCAGACGGCCGCGGTGCTGGTCCGCATCGCGCCCACCCACGTGCCCGCGGGCTTCGGCGACACCATGGCCGGCCGACCGACCGCGTTCGGCATCGACGAGGACGAGATCGACGACGCGCTGCGCGAGATCGCAGCGCTGCCGAACCTGGTGCTCGAAGGCCTGCACGCCTACTCGGGCACGCAGTGCCTGCGCGCCGATGCGATCGCAGAAAACTGGGGCGTGTATGCCGAGTGCTTCCGTGCGCTGGCCTCACGCCATGGGCTGCGACCCAGACGACTGGTGTTCGGCTCGGGGCTGGGCATCGCGCACCACGACGGCCAACAGACCGTCGCCGTCGCCGAGGTCGCCACCCGTGCCCGCGCCGCGCTCGACGGCTTGCGCAACGACCCGCACTGCGGCGCGGCCGAGCTCGTGCTCGAGACCGGCCGCTACCTCGTGGGCGAGGCCGGCGTGTATCTCACGCGGGTCGTCACGCGCAAGCGCTCGCGCGGCAGCGAGGTCGCGATCTGCGACGGCGGCATGAACCATCACCTCGCCGCCGCCGGACACCTGGGCATGGTCGTGCGTCGGCCCTACCGCCTGCGCAAGCTGGGCGCGCGCGGGGACGAGCCGCGCGGCAAGCTGCTGGTGTGCGGCCCGCTGTGCACCTCGCTCGACGGCTTCGCGCGCGACCTCGAGCTGCCTGCGCTGCACGAGGGCGACGTGCTGGCAGTGGTGCCCAGCGGAGCCTACGCGCTGACGTCGTCGCCGCTGGGGTTCATCTCGCACCCCCCGCCGGCGGAGCACGTCATCGAGGCCGCAGCAGGCCGTCGGTGAGCTCGACGACGTACTCGTCGACGAACTGCTCGACGTCGTCGACGGGCAACAACGGGTGATCTGCCCGCACGCGTCGCGTGATCAGCAGCGCCGACGCGCCGTGCATCGCGGCCCACCACTTGACCAGGAACCGCCGCGCATGCGCCGGTGGCCGGCCGCTGAGCTGCTCGTACACCGACGCGATCCGCTCGCGCACGCTCGCCTCGATCTCGAGCAGCAACGGCCGATGGGTCGGCAAGACCTGCTCGGTCGTGGTGGTCTCGTCCATGAACAGCAGCGTGTACAGCCAGGGATTGTCGCGGGCGAACGCGACGTAGCGGCGTGAGACGTCGTGCATCGCCTCGCGCGCGTCGGGCAGCGCGAGTCCCTCGAGCAGCGAGCGCGCGAGCATCACCAGCCCGCGCATCCGAAGCTCGCGCATGATCGCCGCCTTGCTGTCGAAGCAGGTGTACAGCGTCGTCGCGCTGGTGCCCAAACGCGTCGCGATCGCGCGCATGGTCACACCGTCTTCACCGAATGCCTGTCCGAGCTCGAGGCTGGCTCCGATGATCGCCTCGCGGAAGGCTTCGATGTCCCCGAGCCCCGTCATGCGCGGCACAGTAACCAGCTTTGTCGCGCCATGTCGCGGCCCCCGCCGTGTGTCCCCGCGCCGAGCCTCGCGAACGCTGTTCGGCCGGCCACTCGTCGGGTGAGCGCGCTCTCGCGGCGCGCGTGCGGGCGCGCGATCGCGGGTGCGCCGGCTGGTCGCGGGCTTCGGTATAACCCTGACGTGCCGCGCTGCGACCTCCGCTCCACCGTGCTTCCGGACTCCGCGACGGGCCTCGCGACGCGGGCTGCCATCGTCGCGATCTGCGTCACCGGCTGTGCCGAGCCCGAGGGTTTGATGCGAGCGCAGCCGGCCGAGGTCACGGTCCGATTCGACTTCGATCACCTGCCGCTGCCGGACATCCCGCTGCCCAACGACATCGCGACGCGGCCCGACCCCACGGCCGAGACCGGGCTGCGCATCAACGCCTCGATGCTCGCGCCGACCGGCTACGAACGGCGCACCCGAAGCCTCATCGACGGCCTCGATGGCTGGGGCGTGTACCAGCCGATCAACATTCCCTTCACCGGGCCGATCGACGTGATGGCGCTGCGCGAGCGCCACGACGACGCCGACTACGACACCGCGGACGACGCCATCTATCTGATCGACATCGACCGCGATTCCGAGGACTTCGGCAAGCTGCAGCACCTCGACATCGGCAACGGCAACTATCCCATCATCCTCGAGTCGCTCGACAACTACGGCAGCAACGACACCCGCGAGTGGAACATCAACCTGGTGTTCGACGAGACCGACGAGGATCTCGATCGCGACGGCGAGCTCGATCCCAGCGAGGACAGCAACCGCAACGGCGTGCTCGATGCCGGCGAGGACCAAGACGGCGACGGCGTGCTCGACTTCGCCGAGGACAGCGACGCCGACGGCGTGCTCGACCGCCCCAACTACTTCCCCGGGCGTTCGCCGGCGCGCGCGGACGTGATCGGTCGCGCCGACGCGCTGATGAACTTCTACGAGGGCGAGACCAACACGCTGGTGGTCGCGCCGATGGTGCCGCTGCGCGAGCACACCCGCTACGCCGTGGTCGTCACGCGACGCGTGCACGACACCGACGGCAATCCGGTCGGCTCGCCGTTCGCGTTCGTGAACCATGCCGCGCAGACCGACGACCTCGAGCCGTTGCTCGAGGTCTTGCCCGAGGGCCTGGCGCCCGAGGACATCGCGTTCGCGTTCTCGTACACCACCGAGTCGGTCACCAAGGACTGGATCGCCGTACGCGAGGGCCTCTATGGCGAGGGCCCGCAGGCCCACTTCGCCGAGGAGTTCCCGGCCAAGCTGCAGCGCTTGTTCCGGCTCAAGCAGACCGGCCCGGGCGAGAAGTTCGAGGGCAAGAACCCGTACGTGCTGCACCACGAGGACTGGAAGCCGGTCCTCAACATCCTGTTGACCGCGTTCTTCGAGGGCGGCGACACCACCAGCCAGCAGTTCCAGGCCATCGTCGGCGGCCACGACTACATCGATTTCCACGCCCAGGGCACCTACCTCTCGCCGCAGCTGTTCAATCGCTTCGACGACGATCTGAAGCGCCTGCCGCTCGATCTGCAATCGTGGCCCGGCGATCTCGAGCGCCGCGCCGCGCCCACGCGCTCGGAGGAGATTCCGTTCTGGCTGGTGATGCCGCGCAAGGAGGTCTCGGTCCGCGGCCAGGGTCGCCAGGCGCCGGTGGTGCTCTTGGGCCACGGCTACACCAGCAATCGTGCGACCGAGCTGCTGGGCTTCGCCGGCTTCCTGGCGCAGTTCGGCGTCGCGGCGATCTCGACCGACAACGTCTCCCACGGCGTGCCGGTCACACCCGAGCAGCAGGAGATGTTCCGCCCGCTGCTCGACGCCAACGGCCTGGGCCCGGCCATCGACGCGGTGTTGTACGCGCGCGGCGGCGATGTCGACGGCGACGGCTTCCACGATCAGGACCTCGACAAGGACGGCACCATCGATTCGGGTGCGGACTTCTGGACCGCGTACCTGTTCCACATGCGCGACATGGTCCGGCAGTCGGCGCTGGACTACATGCAGCTGATCCGCATCATCCGCAGCTGGGACGGCAAGAAGCAGTGGGAGCTGGATCTCGACGGCGACGGCAAGACCGAGCCGGCCGACAT
The DNA here is from genome assembly GCA_019694555.1 of Nannocystaceae bacterium. Taxonomy (GTDB): domain Bacteria; phylum Myxococcota_A; class Polyangia; order Nannocystales; family Nannocystaceae; genus Xiheibacterium. The sequence continues at coordinate 18,356 of JAIBBS010000055.1, read as the reverse complement.
CAACGGCGACGGCAAGCCCGATCTCGCGGGCGACTTCGACGGCGACGGCATCGTCGACATCGGCAGCGAGTCGCCGCTGTACGTGATGGGCGGATCGCTGGGCGGCATCATGTCGACCACGCTGGGCGCGCTCGAGCCGGAGATCGACGCGGTGATTCCGATCGCGGGCGCGGGTCGCCTCATGGACGTGGGCAACCGCTCGCAGCAGGGCGGCGTGCCCGAGGCCGTGCTCATGCGCGTGATGGGGCCGCTGTTCCTGGCGACCATGGCCGACGACGGCACCACGCGGCTGCACACGCAGGTCACCGAGCTCAATCGGCTCGCGGACGTGCCGGTGGGCCAGGTGCCGGGCCTGATGCCGGGCGACACGATGTTCGCGGAGAACCTCGCCAACGGCGAGATCGGCTGCTCGTACCTGCTGCCCGACGGCAACGACACCGACGGCGTGCTCGCGCGCGCCCGCGTGTCGCTGCCCTCGGACCTCGGCGACGCGGTGGTGCTGCGGTTCTATCGCGGCGACGTGCTGGTACCGGGCCGCGAGTGCGAGCTCGTCGACGGCGTCGAGCCCATCGCCGAGGTCGACCAAATGGAGGCACCGCTCGACGCCGAGGGCAACCCGATGACGTTCGAGGGCGATCCCATCGCGGCCGGTCCTGTGCGCGCGTTGGCGGAGGGCTTCGGCCTGCCGCGCAACCGGCCCAGCCTGCGGCGGCTCATGAGCCTCGCGCAGCTCGTGCTCGATCCCACCGACCCCGGCGTGCTCGCGCGACACCTCGCGGCCGAGCCGCTGGTCTACCCCAACGGCGACGAGACCGGCGCGCGCTTCTTGATCGTGACGACCGTCGGCGACATGAGCGTGCCCGCCAGCGGCGGCGTCACCGTCGGCCGTGCCGCCGGCCTGGTCGACTTCCTGCACCCCGATCCGCGCTATGGCAAGCCGGTGAACCAGGTGCTGGTCGACACGCACACCGCCGAGGCGGTCAATCGACTCGCGCGCTACCGCTACGCCAACCCGCCGACCAACCAGAACATCCTCGACCTGCTGCATGTCGACGACACCCTCGGCGTGCACGTCGACATCGAGAACTTCTCGGGCGGCACCGACATCTGGGGCAGCAGCATCCCGCGGCTCGATCCGCCGCTGCGGCTGGCGAGCAATCGCGATCTGTGGGGCAACGAGCTCGGCGGCACCTCGGCGGCGGCCTTCCCCTACGCGATCCCGCAGGGCCAGCACGGCTTCCCGCTGCCGGGCGAGATGACCGACTGGGCCATCAAGATCTGCCGCGAGACGCTGGGCTCGAGCGCGCCCGAGTGTGATGCCGACGCGATCGTGGGCAACACCTTCGACATCGGGTGGTTCATGTTCCACACCTTCGGCCGCTTCTTGCGCCGGCCCGAGCTCAACCCCTACGCGATCGGGTGCGTCACGAAGGATCCGTGCAACGAGATCCCGATGGTGCCGCCGCCGCGCGATCCGGACCAGCTGCAGTAACGCGCGCCCGCGCGCGTCGTGGCGCTCGGCCCACGCGCAGACCATCCCCCGCCGCGGGAACCAAACCGCGGCGGGTGTGTCTACGGCCAGGCATGCGTGCGTGGCCCTCGCTGTTGCTGCTGCCGGCGGCCCTCGCCTGTACGCCGGTACCCGGCGCACAGGTGGAGCAAGCCGCCGCGGACGAGCCGATCGCGTTGGAACCACTGCAGCCGGATCCCGCGCCGCGCGGCTGCGGCAGGCCGTCGTACGTGCCGCATCGATCATGGATCGAGGGCGACGACCTGCGGCTGAAGTGGCTCGCAGCACGGTGGCACCCGCGCGGCGAACACGGTCGACCGCAGGCCATCCGCGAGGTGCACGGTGGGGTCGAGATTCCCGGCTTCGAGCTGGTGCTCGTGCGGGTCAGCCACGGGCCCGAACCTGTGGTGCCGTGCTACGTGCCGAAGCCCGTGAAGGGCGGGTACGCCATCGCGTGTGGCGATGCGTCGTCGCTGCCGCAGATGCTCACGCAGGACAAGCCGCGGCCCGCCGACGCTGCACAGTGGGCCGAGCTGCTCGGCACGCTCGACGGCGCCCAGGCCAGCTTCGCCTCCGCGGCCGACTGGCGTCGCTGCGGGATCGGGCCCGCGCTGCCGCCGGAGGCCTACGCGGACCTGGGCGTGTCGGGCGAGCCCGGCCGCGAGCGCGTGCAGTGGCTCGAGCTGTTCTTGCTGTCCGACGGCTCGCGCATGCTGGTGCGGGGGCGCTTCGAGCTCTCGGGTGAATTCGCCGAGGTCCACCGCACCGAGCTGTGGTCGGACATGGACGGTGCGCGATGAGACGCGCGTGCAGCCTCACGCTGGCGCTCGCCGGGTGCACACCCGCGACCCTGCCGACCGACGAGTTCGCGATCGTCGAGACGGAGTCGCTCGACGCCGAGGCGATCGATGGCGACGCCGGTGACGCGGCGGCCGCCGAGCCGACCCTGGTACCGATCGACGAGGTCCTGAAGCACGAGACCGTGGTCGCGCCGCGCACCCACCCGCTGTGGCCCACCGCGAGCGCCGACCGTTGCCCCGCGGTCATGTTCGGCAGCCTCCCGCCGGAGCTCGACGCCGGCCCCACGTTCGATCGCATCACCGATGCGCACGTCGCGTTGGGCGAGCGCGCGCAGGGCCAACGTCCCTCCGCGATCGTGCCGCTGCGGCACCACGCCCAAGGCGCGGGCCTGCGGTTGTTCGCGGCGACCAACGCCGAGTCGGGCTGCATGATGGGCTGGACCCACACCCACTGCGTGGTGAGCGATGCCGTGGTCGCGTGCGCCGAACGACCCGAGCTCGCGACGGGTGCGTCGCTGCAGCGCGTGGTGCAGGCGGAGCGGCTGCGCCCCCACGATCTGCCGCCCGAGGGCTGGTTCGAGCTGGCGGTCGCGCTCTCGGGCGTGGAGACGCTGGCGCTGTCGCCCGACGACCCCTCGGCCTGCATCGACTTGCCCCACGTGCTCGCCGTGCCGCCCTCGGTCGAGCGCACGCTCGACCGCGTCGACATCCGCTTCACCGCGCTGGAGGGCCTCACCGCGTGGTGGTATCGCATCGAGGTCGAGGCGAACGGTGGCGTGCGACTGCGCCGCGACGCGCTCGGCTCGCGGCCGCGCCGCGAGTTCGAGATCGACTGATCCGGGCGGCGCCAGCCGCCCCATCCCTCGTCGCTTCGCTGCGCGCCCTGAGTCGTGGACGAGACGCGACGCGTCTCGTCTCCAGCTCAGAGCCAGCCCTTGCGCCGGAAGTACCACACGAACAACAACGCGGTCGCGCCCATGACCCCGAGCGCACCGAAGTAGCCGTACTGCCACTTGAGCTCGGGCATGAACTCGAAGTTCATGCCGTAGAGCCCCGCGATGAAGGTCAACGGCAGCATGATGGTCGAGATCAGCGTCAGCACCTTCATGATCTCGTTGAGCTTGTGCCCCTGCATCGACAGGTACGCGTCCATGCTCGAGTGCACGATTTCGCGGAAGCTGTCGCCGAGGTCGACCACGCTGACGAAGTTGTCGTAGGCATCGCGGAAGAACGGCCGCACCTCGTCGGGGATGATCTCGACGTCACCGCCGCCGCGGGACAGGCGGTTGAGCACCTCGCGCTGGTGGATGCCGACGCGGCGGAGTCGCTGCAGCTTGTCCTTGATGGTGAAGATCTTCTCGAGCAGATGTGGGCCCGGGTTCTTCACGATCGCGGTCTCCAGCGCATCGATGTCAGTCTCGAGCTGTTTCATCAGCGGCAGGAACCGCTCGGTCAGCACGTCGGCGATGAGATAGGCGCAGTAGGCCGGCCCGCGACGCATCAACTCGGGCTTCTTCTTCACCGCATCGAACGCGTTGTCCACCGAGGGCAGCGGTACGTTGTGCGACGTCAGCAGGTAGTTCTTGCCGACCATGACGTCCAGATCGCACAGCGAGAAGTCGCCCTGCTTCTCCCAGCCCGGCAACAACGCGTGCCACACGATGTAGAGGTAGTCCTCGAAGCGCTCGAGCTTCGGCGTCGGCGCGTCGGCGAGCATGTCTTCCACCGAGGTGGGGTGGAGCTTGAAGACGTTCTCGAGCAGCTTGCGCTCGGGCTCGCCGGGGTCGAGCATGTCGACCCACACGAGCGTCTCCGGATCGCCCAACAACTCCGGCAGCTGTTCCAACGTCGCGGGGGTCGGGAGCGTGTCGCGCGGGGCCAGTGCGAGGATGCGGATCGTCACGCCACCATGGTAGCGAACGTCGGCTATCATCCGCGCGGGGGTAGGGCCTCATGCTTCGATTCGCTTCGTTCGCTGGTCCGGTGGGCGCGCTGACGCCCGTGACGGCGCTGTGGCTGTTGGCCGTGGCCGGGTGCTCCGAGCCCGAGGGGCTCATGCGGGCGGAGCCGGCCGACATCACGGTCAAGTTCGACTTCGACCACCTGCCGCTGCCCGACATCCCCCTGCCCAACGACATCGCGACCCGCCCCGATCCGACCTCGCCCACCGGGCTGCGGATCAACGCCTCGATGTTGGCCGCGACCAGCTACGAGCGGCGCACCCGCAGGCTCATCGACGGCCTCGACGGTTGGGGCGTCTACCAGCCGATCACGGTGCCGTTCACCGGGCCCATCGACGTGCTCAGCGTGCGCGAGCGCCACGACGACACCGACTACGAGACCAGCGACGACGCGATCTACCTCATCGACATCGACCGCGACTCGCCCGACTTCGGCCGCATCCACCACCTCGACGTCGGCAACGGCAACTACCCCATCGTGATCGAGCGGCTGGACAAGTACGGCGACAACTCGCCCCGCGAGTGGAACCAGAACGTCGTGTTCGACGAGAGCGACGAGGACCAAAACGGCAACGGCGTGCTCGACCCCAGCGAGGACGCCAACCGCAACGGCATGCTCGACGCCGGCGAGGACCTCGATGGCGACGGCGTGCTCGACCACGCCGAGGACAACGACGCCGACGGCGTGCTCGACAAGCCCAACTACCTGCCCGGCCGCTCCCCCGCGCGCGAGGACCTCGCCGGTCGCGCCGACGCGCTGATGAGCTTCTACGAGCGCGAGACCAACACGCTGCTGGTCTCGCCGCTGGCGCCGCTGCGCGAGGAGACGCGCTACGCCGTCGTGGTCACGCGCCGCGTGCTCGACACCGACGGCGACCCGGTCGGTTCGCCGTTCGCGTTCATCAACCACACCGCACAGACCGACGATCTCCAGCCGCTGTTCGAGGTGCTGCCCGACGGGCTCGCGGCCGAGGACATCGCGTTCGCGTTCTCGTACACCACCGAGTCGGTGTCCAAGGACTGGATCGCCGTGCGCGAGGGCCTCTACGGCCACGGTCCGCAGGCCCACTTCGCCGAGGAGTTCCCGGCCGAGATCACGCGGCTGTTCCCGCTCAAGGAGATCGGGCCGGGCACGAAGTTCCCCGACCGCACCAACCGCTACCTCATCGCGCAGGAGGACTGGCGCAACCCGCTGGCGCTCATCGTGCAGATGTTCCAGGGCGGCGACCCGAACACGCAGGCGTACAAGTCGATCATCGAAGGCCACGAGTACGTCGACTTCCACGTCCAGGGCACCTACACCTCGCCGCAGCTGTTCGATCGCTTCGACGCCGACGGCAAGTTCCTCTCGCTCGACGATCAGTCGTGGCCGACCGACCTCGAGCGCCGGCCGGCCAAGACCCGCGCCGAAGAAATTCCGTTCTGGGTGGTGGTGCCGCGCAAGGAGGTCTCCAGCCGCGGCCAGGGCAAGATGGCGCCGGTGATGCTGCTGGGCCACGGCTACACCGGCAACCGCGCCGGCGAGCTGCTGGGCTTCGCGGGCTTCCTCGCGCAGTTCGGCATCGCGTCGCTGTCGACCGACAACGTCTCGCACGGCCTGCCGCTGGCGCCGTCGGACCTCGACCTGCTGCGTGGCCTGCTCGACTCGGCGGGCCTGGGTCCCGCCGGCGAAGCCATCACGTTCAACCGCGGTGGTGATCAGAACCACGACGGCTTCCACGATCAGGACCTCAACAAGGACGGCACCATCGACTCGGGCGCCGACTTCTGGACCGCCTACCTCTTCCACATGCGCGACGTCGTGCGGCAGTCGGCGGTCGACTACATGCAGCTGATCCGGATCCTGCGCTCGTGGGACGGCAAGAAGAAGTGGGAGTTCGACGTCGACGGCGACGGCAAGCCCGAGCCGGTCGATCTCAACGGCGACGGCGTCGTCGATCTCGCGGGTGACTTCGACTGCGACGGCGTGGTCGACATCGGCAAGGACTCGCCGCTGTTCGTGATGGGCGGCTCGCTCGGCGGCATCATGTCGACCACGCTCGGCGGCGTCGAGCCCGAGGTCGACGCCATCATCCCGATCGCCGGCGGCGGTCGTCTGACCGACATCGGCAACCGCTCGCTGCAGGGCGGTGTGCCCGACGCGGTGCTGGTGCGCGTGATGGGCCCGCTGTACCTCGCGACGCTCGCGGACGACGGCAGCACCCAGCTGGCGACCCAGGTCACCGAGCTCAACGACATGAAGACCGTGCCGATCACCAAGGTCGCCGGGCTGCTGCCGGGCGACACCATCGTGGTCGAGAACACCACCAACGGCGAGGTCGGCTGCGGCTACCTCGTGCCCGACGCGATCCCCGACGACGGCGTGGCTGCGCGCGCGCGCGTGTCGGTGGCGTCCGACGTCGGTGACGCGACCGAGATCCGCGTCTACCGCGGCGACGTGCTCGTGACCGGCACCGGCGATTGCTCGGTCGACCCCGAGGCCGAGGCGATCCAGGTGGTCAACCGCATGGAGACGCCGCTCGACGCCGAGGGCATGCCCATGACGATCCTGGGCGACCCCATCCCCGGCGGTGAGCTGGTGGCGCTGGCCGAGGGCTTCGGGCTCGAGCGCAACACGCCGTCGCTGCGGCGCTTCATGAGCCTGGCGCAGATGGTCGTCGATCCGACCGATCCCGGCGTGCTGTCGCGCTACCTCGCGTCCGAGCCGCTGCACTACCCCACGCTGGACGAGCGCACCGGCGCACGCTTCCTCATCGTCACCAGCGTCGGCGACATGAACGTGCCCGCGAGCTCGGGCGTGACCGTCGGCCGCGCGGCCGGCGTGATCGACTACCTGCACCCGCACCCCGATCACGGCAAGCCGATCAACCAAGTGCTCATCGACACGCACACCGCCGAGGCGGTCAACAAGCTGCGGCGCTACCCCTACCGCAACGTGCCCGCGAGCGAGACCATCCGCGGCTACCTCGGTCTCGACGAGACCTTCGGGGCCCACGTCGACATCGAGAACTTCTCCGAGGGCAACGACATCTGGGGCGACAACATCCCGCGGCTCGATCCACCGGTGCGGGCGGTCGCACGCACGGACATGTGGGGCAACGATCTCGGCGGCATGTCCGGCGCAGCGTTCCCCTACCCGGTGCCGCAGGGGCAGCACGGCTTCGCGCTGCCGGGCGAGATGACCGACTCGGCGATCCAGATCTGCCGCGAGACCTACGGCAGCAGCGCGCCGCAGTGCGACGCGGATGCCATCACGGGCGAGATCTACGACGTGGGTTGGTTCATGTTCCACACCTTCGGCAAGTTCCTGCTCAACCCCGACGAGGAGCCGTGGGCGCTGGGCTGCTACGAGAAGGATCCGTGCAACGCGATCCCGACCAAGCCCACGCCGCGCGAGGGCGCGGCGCTGCCGTGACCGACGGCCGGTGGTGACCACGCCGCGGGGGACGGGCGGCGTGCCCGTCCCCACGGTCCGCTCACAGCAGGCCGCACTGCCGTGCCTGACCCACGGCCTCGATCGGCCACACCATCACGAAGTTGAAGCACATCTCGTCCTCGGTGGCCTCGCCGATGTGCACGGTGGTGTCGCCGGGGTTGTCCCACGTGCAGGTGGTGCGCAGCGCATCGCCGGGCTGGATCAGCACCTCGGGGTCGTTGGGGTAGTAGGTCTGGTTCTCGAAGTTGAACGCCGGCACGTCGACGAGCACGTCGGCGGGGCCGTCCTCGCCACCGCGCAAGACCTCGGTGCGGAACTTGCGACCGAGTTGGTGCATGTGCGGGAAGCTGGCGATCGCGTGCAGCGGCTCGGTCAGGTAGCTCGTGATCCAGCTGGGACACATGCCCTCGGCCTCGTGGCCGACCGCGCCCGGCGGGATCGCGATGCCCAGCGTCCCCAGCGTCACGATGCCCGCGGTGTGCTCGCGCGGATCCTCCACCGTGCACAGCGCCACGCCGCTGCGATCGTAGGCGTCGGGATGATGCGCGACGTTGTGGTAGTGCACCTGCAGGATGAACCACACGTCGGTGCCGCCGAGCTCGAGGCCGACGTCGTCGGGTAGCTCGTAGTTGCCGCCGCCGGGGGCCCAGCCCGCGACGAACGCAGCGTCCTGCGGCATGTTGCACGGCCCCGAGCCACCGTCGGTCTGCGGCGTGGCGGTGCGGAAGAGGATCCAGTGGTGCAGCACCCGCTCGTCGTCGACGATGGGCGCCCACGCCGTCGCCTGCGTGGTCGCACCGACCGGCGAGGCGAAGGTGAAGCACTGGTAGAGGTTGTCCGCACCCTCGGCGGGCACGTGGAAGGGCGCGTCGGCTTCGCCGGCGACGAACTCGACGGTGGGCTCGCACGGCAGCGCCTCGGGTCCGACCGGATCGGGCGTGGGCTCGTTGCCGCCGCAGGCGGCGTCGTCACTGGGCGTGCCGGCATCGATCCACGCCTGCAGCACCGCGAGATCCTCGGCCGGCATGGGACCCGACGCCGGCATCGGCCGCACCGGGTCGACGATGCGCTCCGCCGCGACCGCGGCCACGCTCGCAGCGGGGTCGCTGATCGCGGGCACCTTCCAGTCGTCGACTCGCCACAACGACATCGGCGCGCCGAAGATCGGCTCGGCATCGTGGCAGCTCGTGCAGTGGCGATCGATGACGTCCTGCACGTCGCAGGGCAGCGCGCGTCCATCGTTGCCGCCGCCGCCGTCGCTGTCGGCACTTCCTTCGCCGTCGGCAGCGCTGGCGCCGTCGCTGTCGGCCGCGCTGCCGCCGTCGGTCGCACCACAGTCGGGTCCATCGCACCCGTCGTCGTCCGCGTCGTCTCGACAAGCGGTGGCGAGCGCGAGGGCCAGGGGCAACAGGCGGAGCAGTCGTGGCATGGGCGCTGTCATTGCGAGGCCCGTGCCGGCGGCGTCGCTGCCATCTGGCCACTGCCGCCGTGGCCGCCCGCCGTTGCGCGCTGCAACGCGTCGCGCCTCGCCCCTGGACCGCGGACAAGGGGTGGTGTGCGGACGCGCGCGCGCGCCCACGCACGCGCTGCGGTGGTCCTGGCGGCGAACACCTCGGGGAAACCGTGCGTGGCCGTTTGGCCAGGTTCGCGGCGGCGCACGGGCTGCTAGCCTCGGTCGCGGATGGAAGCGCCGAGCCGATACCGCATCCTCTTGGTCGAAGACTACGAGCCGCTGCGCAAGACCTACGAACGCACGTTCACCGAGGCGGGCTACGACGTGCTCGCCGCCGACACGGTCGCGCGTGCTCGCGCTGCGTTCGCCGATCCCGAGCTCGATGTCCACGGTGCCCTGCTCGACTACCGCCTGCCCGACGGCACCGCTGCGGTGCTCGTGCAAGAGCTGCTCGACCGCAACCCGCTGTGCCGCTCTGCGGTCGTCACCGGCGCGGTCGACGAAGAGACCGCACTCGAGAGCGCACGCTGCGGCGCGCATGCCTACGTGCGCAAGCCCGAGACCTTCCCGAACCTGCTGTCGACGCTCGCAGCGACCGTGAACTCGACGCTCGAGTGGCGCCGCGCGCTGGGTCAGCTGCAGCCGGCCGCGGGCCCGGGCTCGCCGGTGCCGCAGCCGGTCGGCTTCGATCTGCAGAAGGCGATGTCGCGCGTGGGCCACGTCTTCGGGCTCTCGCACATGGAGACGCTGGTCGCGTGGCGCCTGATGTGGGGCGACTCCAACAAGCGCATCGCGCAGCTGCTGGGCTGCAGCGAGCGCACCGCGAAGTACCACGTCGCCGCGGTGCTCTCGCGCACCCGCGCGAAGACCCGCAACGCGTTGCTCGGCGTGATCCTCAACGACGCCGGCATCGAGGATCCGTGGGCGACGCGCGGCGATCCGGATCTGCCCGACATCCCCGACGAGCCCGACCTGCCGTCGTGATTCACGCGAACGCCGGCGCCTGACCCCAGCGCACCCACAACGCGTCGAGCACCAGGCCGAGCACGAAGAGCACGCCGAAGCGGCGGTTGTGATCGAACGCGAACGCGACGAACCACAGCGGCCACACCCGCGCGGGGAACCACGGCGGCGGGGTCTCGGGCCGCGGCTCGCGGAAGCATGCGATCGCGCGCCGCGCCGCGGGCACCGCCGCGACCACGGCCAACAGCGCCGGGCCCAGCCGGCCGCTCGCGACCAACCACAGCACGAGCGCGTACTGCGACAGCAGCATCGCGACCACGGCCGTGCGCGAGAGTCGATCGCCGAGCCACACCGGCAGCGTGCGGATGCGCTTGGCCCGGTCCTGCGGCAGCTTGTCGATGTGCTTGCCGAAGATCACCGTGGTCGCGCCGAGCGAAAACGGCAGGCTGGTCCACAGCACGGTGTCGTGGATCGTGCCGGTCACGACGTAGTAGCCGCCGCCGACCATCAGCGGCCCCCACACCACCACCACCGCGAGCTCGCCGAAGCCGTAGTACTTGAGCGGCCAGGTGTAGAAGAGCACGAAGAACACGCCGCTCGCCAGCAGCGCCGCGGTCGCACCACCGCGCAGCCACACCAGCACCGCACCGGCGAGCAGCGCGACCGCACCGGTGCCGGCGATCCAGCGCAGCATCTGGCCGCGCGTGAGCATGCCGTGCTCGAGCGGCTGCGGCCCGTACTGCGCGCGGAAGTAGTCGCCGGCATCGACGCCCTTGAGGTGATCGGTCAGATCGTTGACGAGGTTGTTGGTCGCGTGCGCGAAGACCAGGCCCACCGCGGTCAGCAGCCACAGCCCCACGTCGAGCCGGGCATCGCGGAACGCGAGCACGCCCGCGATCGTCACCGACACCAACGTCATGATCAGCACCGCGGCGCGCGTGGCGATGAGCCACCGCGTCACCGGTCCCAGGCGATCCCAGGTGGGCTTGTCCACGCGAGGGATCGCGCGCAGGGCCTCGAACCAGGCGGGTCGTGCCACGGCGCGCCTCAACGCATCGAGATCTGGACCGGCTTCACGCCCCAGATCTCCTCGGCGTACTCGCGGATGGTGCGGTCGCTGGAGAAGCGGCCGACGTGCGCGAGGTTGTGCACGACCATCCGCGCCCAGCGCGTGGGATCGCGATAGGCCACGCCGACCGCCTCCTGACACGCGACGTAGGCGTCGAAGTCGGCGCAGACCATGAAGGGATCGTTGTGCCACATGTCGTGCAGCACCGGATCGAAGCGCTTGGGATCGTCGGGGCTGAAGAAGCCGGATGCGATCAGCTCGAGCGCGCTGCGCAGCCGCGGGCTGCGCTCGATGAACTCGCCCGAGTGGTAGCCGCGGTCCTTGAGCTCCTGGGCCTGCTGCGCGTTCATGCCGAAGAGGAAGAAGTTGTCCGCGCCGACCGCCTCGCGGATCTCGATGTTGGCGCCGTCGAGCGTGCCGACCGTGAGCGCGCCGTTCATCGCGAACTTCATGTTGCCGGTGCCCGAGGCTTCCTTGCCCGCGAGCGAGATCTGCTCCGAGACGTCGGTCGCCGGGATCGCGCGCTCGGCCAGCGACACGCTGTAGTTGGCCAGGAACACCACGTTGAGGCGGCCGCGCATCGCCGGATCGTCGTTGATGGTGGTGGCGACGTCGTTGATGAGCTTGATGTGCAGCTTCGCCATGGCGTAGCCGGGCGCGGCCTTGCCTCCGAAGATGAACGTGCGCGGCACCCACGGCGCGCCGGGGTCGGCCTTCATCGCCTGGTACAGCGCGATGATGTGCAGGCAGTTGAGCAGCTGCCGCTTGTACTGGTGCAGGCGCTTGATCTGCGTGTCGAAGATCGAGTCGAGGTTGACGTCGACGCGGTTGCGCTCGCGGATGAGCTGCGCCAGCTCGGCCTTGTTCTCGCGCTTGATCGCGGCGAGCTCACCGTGGAACTCGGCGTCGTCGGCGTAGCGCTCGAGCGCCGCGAGCTGCGGCAGGTCGGTGATCCACGCCGTGCCGATGCGCGCGGTGATGGCCGCGGCCAGGCGGCGGTTCGCCAGCAGCAGCCATCGCCGCGGGGTCACGCCGTTGGTCTTGTTGTTGAACTTGTGGCCGAACATGTCGGCGAAGTCCTTGAGCACGTGCGAGCGCAGCAGATCGGTGTGCAGCTGCGCGACGCCGTTGACGCTGTGCGAGCCGACCACGGCCAGGTGGGCCATGCGGATCTGATCCGCGTCGATGATGCCCATGCGCCGCCGCCGGCCCTCGTCGGTCGGCGCGGAGATCTGCACCTGCCGCAGGAAGCGGCGGTTGATCTCGGTGATGATCGAGAGGTGGCGCGGCAGCAGCCGCTGGAACATCGCCACCGGCCAGCACTCGAGCGCCTCGGGCAGCAACGTGTGGTTGGTGTACGCGATGGTCCGCTGGGTGATGTCCCAGGCGCGCTCCCACTCCAGCGCCTCGACGTCGATGAGCACGCGCATGAGCTCGGCCACCGCGATGGCCGGGTGCGTGTCGTTGAGCTGGATCGCAGCCTTGTCCGGGAACAGGTCGAAATCGGACTCGGTCTTGCGGAAGCGCCGGATGATGTCGTGGATGGCGCAGCACACGAAGAAGTACTGCTGCTTGAGCCGCAGCTCGCGGCCCTCGGCCGACTCGTCGTTGGGGTAGAGCACCTTCGAGATGGTCTCGCTGTCGGCCTTGTCCTCGACCGCGCGGCGGTAGTCGCCGTCGTTGAAGACGTCGAAGTTGAACTCCTTGCTCGCGCGGGCCCGCCACAGCCGCAAGGTGTTGACGGTGTTGTTGCCGTAGCCGGCGATGGGCGTGTCGTAGGGCACGCCCAGCAGCCGCGTGGTGTCGACCCAGTGCACGCGCAGGCGGCCGTGGTCGTCGAGCTTTTCCTCGATGCGACCGTACATGTTGACCGTGACGGTGTACTCGGGCCGCGCGATCTCCCACGGGTTGCCGTAGCGCAGCCACGCGTCGCCGCGCTCGACCTGCCAGCCGTCGCGGATCTGCTGCTCGAAGATGCCGAACTCGTAGCGGATGCCGTAGCCGTAGCCGGGGTAGCCCAGCGTCGCCATCGAATCGAGGAAACACGCCGCGAGTCGGCCGAGGCCGCCGTTGCCGAGGCCGGGGTCGTTCTCCTCCTCGAGGATGTGCGACAGCTCGAGGCCATACGCGCCCAGCAGCTCGCGCGCGGTGTCGTAGGCGCCCAGGCTCATGAGGTTGTGGCCCAGCGCGCGGCCCATGAGGAACTCGGCCGAGAGGTAGTAGACGCGCTTGACGTTCTGCTCGTAGTACGCGCGCTGGGTCCGGATCCACCGCTGCACCAGGCGATCGCGCGTGGCGTGGGCGACCGCCTCGTAGACGTTGAGCAACGTCGCCGACGGCGGGTCCTTCATGCACGTGTAGTAGAGGTGGTCGAGGACCGCGCGCTCCAGCGTGACCGGATGCATGCCGGTGCGGTCGTCCTCCACCACGATCTGCGGCTGGCCACCGCCACCGCCACCGCGCGTGGCCAGCGATTCCATCGACTCGAGGGGTCCGTGCTCGTCAGTATGGGTCGTCATCGGTGATGATCTCGATCGGTTCGTCGGCTTCGCCGTACTCGTCGATCCACTGCAGCAGCGTGGTGTACACCAGCGCGTCGGCCTGGGGATCGCCTGCGGTCGCGTTCTTCAGCTGCAGCAGCATGCGGCGTCGATCGTCGACGCTGTAGCCGCTGCTCATGGTCAGGAATACCGCCTCGAGCTCGAGCAACGGTCGCTCGCGCACGCCCGCGGCCGCGGCGGCACGCGCGGGCGCGCCCTCGCCGAGCTCGCGCCACGTCAGGATGAGATCGGCGAGCAGCGCCTTGCGGTGCTCGCCGGGATCCACGCCCGGCGGCGGGTGCTCGACCGAGCTCTGGTATTGCCGCATCGCGAGCTCGACGCGCTCGAGCGGCATGCCCGACAGCACGGCCTGGCGCTGGAACTCGGCCTCGAGCTCGCTGACTGGGCGGGCCATGAGCGCGGCACGCTGCCGATCGCGCGGCGAGGGCTCGGGCGCAGCAGCGGGCGCCACCGCCGGCGTCGGTGTCCCCGCGGCTGCGGGTGCGCTGGGCGGGCCCGCGGGTGTCGTCGACGTCGACGCCGGCGCGGGCTCGTCCTTGCGCAGCAGCGTGAAGTAGCCCGCCGCCACGATCGCGCCGACGACCGCGATGCCGCCGACGACCGCGACCGCAACCGCGGCCGCGGGCGGACGCGCCGGCCGGATGCGCGGCATCGGCACGTGCGACGAGTCGACGGTGGCCATCAACGCCGACCACAGCTCGTCGGCGAAGATCTCTGCGGTCTGCGGCCGCTGGTGCGGCGCCTTGGCCAGCGCCCGCACCAGGCACGCCTCGAGCGCCGGCGGCACGCGCAGCCCCGGACAGGCCTGCGACAGCGGCACCGGCAGCTCGGTGGTGTGCTTGTGGATGTACGCCATCGCGTTGTCGGCGGAAAACGGCGGACGCCCGGTCAACATCTCGTAGAGCACGACCGCGAGCGCGTAGAGATCGCTGCGGCCGTCGACCGGCTTGCCGGTCAGCTGCTCGGGCGACATGTACTGCGGTGTCCCGAGCATCACGCCAGCGGCCGTGCCCTCGCCGCCATCGAGCTTGGCGATGCCGAAGTCGAGCACCTTCACGAAGTCGGGCCCGCGGTCGCGCGCGACCAGCATGATGTTGGACGGCTTGAGATCGCGATGGACCACGCCGCGCGCGTGCGCGTGACCCAGCGCCTCGCACACCTGCGTGGCGATGCCGACCGCGCGGGTGGGATCGAGCCGCCCTTCGGCGCGCAGCGCCTGCGCCAGCGTGCGCCCGGCGAGGTGCTCCATCGCGAGGAACAGCGTGCCGTCGGGCATGCGGCCGTAGTTGTAGATCGCGACGATGTGCGGGTTCTGCAGCCGCGCCGCCGCCTTCGCCTCGGTGGCGAAGCGCTGCGCGATGGTGGCATCGCGCGACAGCCACGGGTGGATGACCTTGATGACGGCCTGGCGTCCGATCGCGGGCTGGTCGGCGAGGTAGACCGCACCCATGCCGCCCTCGCCGAGCTTGGCGCGCACGACGTACTGGTCGATGACCGAGCGACCGATCATCGCGTCGCCGGCCGGCAGGCCCATGTGCACGCCGGTGCCCGGCTGCGTCTCGAGCTCGGCGCCGCTCAGGGTGATGCCGCAGCGGGGACAGTTGCGCGCACCCGCAGGCAGGGGCGCGCGGCACTGCGCGCAGCTCGTCACAGCGTCGGAGGATACCACGGCCGCGCCGCTGCGCGGCCCGGGCGCGCCCGAGCGCGCGGCGTCGCGTTCACGGCGAGACGGCGTCGAGATCCGCGCGGGTCTCGAGCTCGAGCGCCGCCGCGACCTGGGCCGTCAGCTCCTCGGTGGTCGCGACCTCGAAGTCGACCGCGTCGAAGAACCGATCGTAGGTCTTCGACACCACCAGCTCGATGGGGAAGTCCTCGCCGCCGTGGACCACCAGCGGCCCGCCGCCTTGGACCTGCGAGAGGTCGACCTCGACCTCGATCACCGCGTCCGAGCGCAGCGTGAAGGGCACCGTCACGCCGCCCTTGGTCGCACCGCCGTCGACGTAGAACGTCGCGCCCTCGACCTCGGGGTCGAGCCCGTTCATCGCCGAACCCTGGGGATACGGGCCGTAGGTCACCGTGGCGCTGCAGTAGCTGCTCGCGCCCAGATCGACGCCGCCCAGCGTGAACATGTCGAGGTCCTCGCGGCGGAAGTCCTCCGCGAACGGCCCGCGGTACAGCTCGAGATCGACCTGCGCGTCGTCGCAGCGGTGCAGCACCACCGCGGTCGTCGTCACGTACGCCCCCAGCAGCGTGACGCTCCAACCCTCGTCGGTGTCGAACACCCGCATCTCGCCGTCGCCACCGCGGTACGGGAAGCTGCCGTCTTGCGCGGTCGCGTGGTGCGTGACCGAGACGCTGACCAGCGTGCGCGGGTGCTCGAGGTCGTCGAACATGTCGACGAGGTCGCAACCCGGCGCGACGGTGGCGAGGGCAAGGATGAGCGCGGTGGGGGCGAGCCGGTTCATCGGGGTTCCTCCTTCGGACAAGGCATCGTCATTAAGTTGGATTACATAAGAATGGTCAACAGAAATTCGGCGGTCGCGACGCCGAGTCGCACGTGGACTGCGTTCTGTTGGCCAATTTCGAGGTTTTCAGACGTGATTCCGCGACGTCCGCGATCGCTGTCCACAGCTGGGCGAATAACTACCAACTCGAACAGGGTTGCTCGCTTCGCGGCATCCGGATACCCCGCGGTCGTGCTGCGCCTCTGCACCGCCCTCGCGCTCGCGATGACCGCGTGCCACCCCGCTCGCAGCCAGACGAAAGCCCCGGAGCCGACCGTGCGCGCGAGCGTGGGACCCGACGTCCATTCCTTCTCTCATCCCGAGGCGGTGCGCGTCGGTGCCGTCGGACTGCAGCTCGCGGTCGACTTCGATGCGCGCGTGCTCGCAGGCACCGCGACCTTCTCGCTGCAGCGGCACGATCGCAGCGCACCGCTGTGGCTCGACACCCGCGCGCTGCAGATCGATCGCGTCGAGATCGCCGATGCGCGCCCTGGCGATCGACCGCTGGCCGACCTCGAGGCCGCGTTCACCGAGACGACGTGGCAGCTGGCCGAGCCCGACGCGATCCTGGGTGCGGGCCTGCGCGTCGAGCTGACCGCGGCGACGACGGTCGTGCGCGTGCACTACCGGACCACGCCCGAGGCGAGCGGGCTGCAGTGGCTCACGCCGGCGCAGACCGCCGACGGACGCGCGCCGTTTCTGTACAGCCAGTCGCAGGCGATCCATGCCCGCTCGTGGTTCCCGTCGCAGGACTCGCCGGGCGTGCGCACGCCGTGGGATGCGATCGTGACCGCACCGGTGCCGTTGCGCGCGCTGATGTCGGCCGATGCGGTGGCGCGTGACGAGCACAGCGGTGCGCATCGCTTCACCATGACCCAGGGCGTGCCCGCGTACCTGGTCGCGCTCGCGGTCGGTGCGCTCGAGTTCCGCGAGCTGGGCCCCCGCACCGGCGTGTGGGCCGAGCCGTCGATGTTGCCCGGTGCGGCGCACGAGTTCGCCGACATGGAGCGGATGCTCGCCGCGGTCGAGACGCTCTACGGGCCCTACCGCTGGGGTCGCTACGACCTGTTGGTGCTGCCGCCGTCGTTCCCGTTCGGCGGCATGGAGAACCCCAAGCTCACCTTCGCGACGCCGACCATCATCGCCGGCGATCGCTCGCTGGTGTCACTGGTGGCGCACGAGCTCGCGCACAGCTGGTCGGGCAACCTCGTGACCAACGCGACCTGGGCCGATCTGTGGCTCAACGAAGGCTTCACGGTGTACATCGAGCGGCGCATCGTGGAGGCGCTGTTCGGCCGCGAGCGCGCCGAGATGGAATCGGTGCTCGGCCACGGCGACCTCGAGGAGGCCTTCGGCGAGCTGGCGCCCGCCGACCAGCGCCTGCGGGTCGAGCTCGTGGGCCGCGATCCCGACGAGGGCCTCTCGGACGTGGCCTACGAGAAGGGGGCGCTGCTGCTGGTCGCGCTCGAGCAGGCCTACGGCCGCGAGGTGTTCGATCCGTTCCTGCTGCAGTGGTTCGAGTCGCATGCGTTCGGCTCGGTCACGACCGCGGAGTTCATCGACTTCGCGCAGCGCGAGCTGTTCGAGCGCCATCGCCCCCTGCCCGGCCGCGCGGCGGTCTCGCTCGACGCGTGGCTCGACCGCCCGGGCCTGCCGCCCGACGCGGCGCTGCCCCACTCCGGCGCGTTCGATCGCATCGACGCGCTCGCGGCCGGCTACGCCGCCGGCACCACCGCCGGCGATGCGTTGCTGCCGGCGGGCTGGACACCGCAGCAGTGGCTGCGGTTCCTGCGTGGGCTGCCGCGCGACGTGTCGCACGAGCGCCTGGTCGCGCTCGAGCACAGCTTCACGCTGTCGCGCAGCGGCAACGCCGAGATCCTCGCGCAGTGGCTCGAGCTGTGCGTGCGCCACGGCGTGCGCGAGGCCGACGACGCGCTCGAGGGCTTCCTGCGCCACGTCGGCCGGCGCAAGTTCGTGATGCCGCTGTACCGCGCGCTGCTCGAGGCCGATCGCAGCGCGGATGCGCGGCGGATCTACGAGCGTGCGCGCGCGGGCTACCACCCCATCACGCAGCAGAGCGTCGACGCACTGCTGCGCTA
>JAIBBS010000054.1 GCA_019694555.1 Nannocystaceae bacterium | reverse complement strand
AGCGCGGCAGGCCGCGCAGCACGCCCAGCAGCGCGTCCTGGGCCACGTCCTGCGCGACGCCGTGGCGGCCCGCGCGACCGAGGATGCGGCAGACCAGCGACCACACCGGTCGCTCGTAGCGGCGCAGGACTGCGTGCCGGGCCCAGTCCTCGCCGGCGCAGGCGGCCGCGAGCGTCGCGCGGTCGAGCTCGGCGTCGGCGGGCGGGACCGGCCGCAGGTGCGCAACATGGGGCACGCCGGGGTTCTCGCCCACGCGGCCCGAAGGTTCCCCGGGCGGCGGAAAAAATGCTCCACCGCGCGCCAGCGCGCTGCGGAACCGCTGCCGCCGCGGCGACACTGTCGGGTGTGACCCTGCCGCGCCCGCGTCTGCGCCGTGTCCTCGCCCTCGCGCTCGCAGCCTGCAGCGCGGCCTCGTGTCGCCGCGGCGGCGGCGGCACCGCGACCGATGGCGGTCCGATCGTGCCCGATGGTGCCGCGCCGATGCGGGAGGGCAGCGAGTTCCTGCGGCTCGACGTCGACCTCGACGCGCGCTACCCGTTGCATGCGAAGATCGTTCGCGCCGGCAACCTCTATCTCGAGCATGCGGGCGGTCCGGTCGTCGAGCCGAGCAACCGCAGCGCCATGGTCGAGGTGCGCGTGATCGATCCCGATCGCACGAGCGACCCCATCCGGCCGCGGGTGCTGTGCGAGAGCGCGACCGAGCGCGTCGCGGTGCACGTCGATGTCGACGACCTCGCGCTGGTCGCCACCGCCGGCGCGGTCGCGGTCTCCGGCGGCACGCCGCCCGAGAGCCTGCCGCAGGCGATGGCGGGCATCGTGCTCGCGCCCGGTGCGGTGCTGCGTCCCTCGAGTGCGCTCGACGGCGAGCTCGTGCACGTCGAGCTCGAGCGACCGGGCCTGCACGGCGGCGGCTGGGTGCGTCGCGATCGCGTGGACTTCGCGTTCGCGCCCGGCGCGTTGCCACCTGCGCAGCACGGCGCGATGGCCCGCAGCGTCAGCGGCCGCGCGACGCTGGCGGCGATGCCCGGCGGTGTGCCGCTGGCCGAGCTGTCGCCCGCTGGCGGCGCGGTGCAGGTGTTCGCGCTGGGCTCCCCGGTCGGCGAGCAGGCGCTGGTGCGGCTCGAGCTCGCCGACGCGCACGTCATCGGCTGGATCGCGAGCGCGTCGCTGGGACCCGAGACGCTGCCGTTGGCGACCACGGGCGTGCGCGCGCCGGTGATCTCGGCCGCCGATCTCGCGGGCGACGGTCCCAGCGTCGCGCTCACGCGCGGCACGATCCTGCGCGGCACGGCGCTGCGCCGCGCGGTCGGGGTCGTGACCGCCGACGCGCGCTACGCCTGCGTCGACGGCTGCGACGGCGACGCGCCGGTGGTGCGCGTGCCCGCGTGCACGGGTGTGCTCGAGCTGACCGCGACGCGCGAGGGCTGACGCACGCCGGGCGCCTCGCTCGCGATCGGAATGTTGTCACGATCGCATTCGCGACACTCGAACGCGCACGGCGGCGGCTTTCGCCGCGCACCCGCGCCTGCGACAATGCCTGCTGGTCCGATCCGCCGTGTCGATCGTGCTCTGCCGCGCGTTGCTGCTGCTCGCGACCTCCGCCACCGCGGAGGCGACGACCGCGATTCCCATCGTGCACGATGCCGCGAGCCTGTTCGTCGCGCGCCACGACGTGCCCCAGCTGGCGGCGCCGACCTGGCAGGTGCACCCGCTGCGGCCGCGCGACTCGATCGCCCGCGTGGCCGCGCGCTACGGCGTGAGTGCCACGGCGCTGCGGCGGTGGAATCGACTCGACGCCGGCGAGGAGCCCGCGAGCCACCGCCGCACGCTCGCGGTGCTCTCGGATCGCACGCCGCCGCCGCCGCGGCGCATCGCGTACGTGGTGCAGGCGGGCGAGGACTGGGACGACGTCGCGGCCAAGCTGCGGCTTTCGGCGCGGGCACTGCGGGCCAGCGCGCCGCGCCGCACCACGCTCGCGGCCGGCTCGCACGTGCTCGCGTGGATCGATCCGCTCGAGGGCCCCAGCTTCGAGCCCGACGCACCCGACATCGACGCCGCGATGGACATCGCCGCCGGCGGGCGCAGCGTCGGCCTGCCGCAGCGCGGCCGACTGGAGCAGGGCGTGCGCCTGCCCGACAGCCCGCTGTGGACGCAGATGCACCCCACGCGCGCGTTCGGCAGCAGCCACACCATCGAGACCGTGCGCCGCGCGTTCGCGATCCTGCGCAACGACATCGGCTACCGCGGCGGGGTCACCATCGGTGCGCTGAGTCGTCCGCACGGCGGTCGCTTCCCGCCGCATCGCTCGCACCAGTCGGGCCGCGACATCGACGTGCGTCTGCCGCTGCGGCCGGGCCTCGAGGACGTCCGTCACCCGCGCGCCGACGACATCGACTGGTACGCCGCCTGGGCCATCATCGACGCGTTCTTGCGCACCGGCGAGGTCGAGGCGATCTTCCTCGAGCTGGGCCGCCACGAGAAGCTCTACACCGCCGCGCGTGCGCTCGGGGTCGAGCGCGAGCGGCTGCACGGGCTGCTGCGGTGGGGCAACTGGAACGGCGACGTGGTCGTGCGCCACAGCGACGGCCACGACACCCACGTGCACATCCGCATCCGCTGCGGCGCCGACGAGCCGCGCTGCCGCAGCCAGGGCCGCGACGGCGCGTGACGCCGGCGGTTCGCCGCGCTGGCCGCGGTGCGATCGTGATCAGCGGCCGTAGCCGGCGGCCTGCAGCTGCGACGCGACCTCGTCGAAGCGGCGATCGATCCACGGCAGCACGTAGTCGTCGAAGTGGGCCTCGATCTGCGGCCAGCTGTAGTCGACGCCGCAGCCGTTGTAGTGGTAGCGCGGATCGTCGCGCATCTCGTCGATGATGAAATCGTGCAGCGCGACCGCGCGCTCGCGCAGGCCCAGGTCGGCGAAGCGATCGTGCACCTGCCACAGTCGCTCGGCGAACGCGGCCTTGCACGCGGGCTCGGCCATGCAGCGCTGCGGCAGCAGCGAGGTGCTGGCGAACACGTCGGGCGCGGGCCCGAGCTGCAGCACGAGGTCGGCGTCGCAGGTGTCCGCGAACGTTCGCAGGATGCCGTCGGCCGAGCCGTGGTCGACGAGCGCGAAGCGGCCGTCGCTGGGATCGTGATAGATGCGATAGCTGTTTTGGTTCATGAAGTAGCCATCGCCCGAGCCCAGGAACATCGTCGCGGCCCACAGCGACAGGAAGCCGTCGAAATCGAAGAAGGTCTCGATCTCCGGGTAGAAGCCGCCGGTCGGCAGCGCCTGCACGCGATCGACGAAGTCGTGCAACAGCGCCCAGTCGGTCGGGTCGCGATCGGTCGCGGGCTCGCTGCACGCGTCGGGCGGCGCGAACTCCTGGCCGAAGCAGGCATGATCGACGCCGGCGTCGGGCGGCGGCGAGGTCACGCCGTCGGGCGGGATGCTGCCGGGCACCACATCGCAGTGGCAGCCGGACTCGTACATCATGCCGTCGTTCGAGTCGAACCACTGCGACAGGAACTGACGGTCGATGGTCTCGGCCACGACGACGATGCCGGTGTACTCGCCGTCGATGGTCAGGCGCGCCCACGACGTGCGCGGCTGCGGCACGTCGAGCGCGCGGTACAGCTCGCCCGCCAGCGGGATGCGCACGAACGAGGGGTCCTGCCGCATGTTGAGCAGGTTGAGTCGCTTCTGCCCCGCGACCGTGCGCGGCTCGGCGCAGCCCTCGACCGCGGGGTCGTCCCACGCGAAGTCGAGCCGCAAGCTGGGCTTGCCTGCCAGCGTCTCGGCGGTGGCGTTGCCGCGCGCGCGCACGCCGACGTGCTCGAGCCGTACGCCGTCGATGGTGACGGTGCCGGCGTAGGTGTTGCGCTCGTGCGGGACACAGATGATCGGCGTGACCGCCTCCGCGTCGATGGCCGCGCGGCTCTCGGGCGACAGCTCGACCGCGATCTCGTGGATGACCGCGTTGTCGAACAGCGCCGCGGTCGCGGGCGCGGGCTGGTTGGGCGCACCCGGGGTCGGCGCGGTCACGGTCGGCGCACCGGTGCCGTCGGGCAGGCGGCCCCAGCTCTGCTGCAGCCCCGTGGGCGCGGGCGGTTGCATGGTGTCGATCCGCCGCGCGCCCTCGTCCATCAGCACCGCGGTCTCGTCGGCGCAGCGCAGCCCGAAGTCCTGCAGCCGCGCGAGCGCGAAGCCCCCGGGTTCGACCGTGTCCTGGTCGAAGTCTGCGCGGTGATCGGCGCGCTCGGGCGCGTCGGTGACCCACAGCGTGTCGAGCTCGACCGGCGCGTCGCCGAGGTTCACGACCTCGACGAAGTCCTCGCCGTCGCAGCGGACCTCGTTGATCACCAGCGGGGGCAGCGGGGTCTCGTCGAGGTCGCCCTCGCCGTGGCTGTGGCCGTGGCCCTTGGCGGTCTCGCCATGGCAGCCCGCGGCGAGCACCAGCACCGGCCACAGCTGCGCTCGCGATCCCACCTCGCGTTGGTAGCCGCCGTGGCCCGCTGGTTCGGTCTGCGCGTCAGGCCGCGGGCGCGCGCGGCGGCGGCAGCGGCGTGAAGCGGTCCATCATGAAGCGCGTGATCGCGGGGGTGTGCCGCGTCAGCGTGTAGACCCACGGATAGATGATGCGCGCCCGTCGGCGCTCGACCGCGCGGCGGATGCGGTGGGCGAGCACCGCCGGTACGCCCTCGGGCAGCAGCTTCACCGCCGCGGTCGGCGGCACGATGTCGTAGGCCGCGCGCGCCATCGGCGTGTCGACCGGGCCGGGGTACACCGTGACCACGGTGACGCCGGTGTCGCGCAGCTCGCCGCGCAGCACCTCCGACGCGGCGCCGAGCCCGGCCTTGGCGCCGCTGTAGTGCGTCATGCCCGGGGTCGGCGCGAGCGCGGCGACCGAGGCGAGGTTCACGATCGCGCCGCGGTCGCGCGCGAGCATCTCGGGCAGCACCGCCTGGATCAGCGCCAGCGGCGTGAGCAGGTCGACCTCGAACAGCGCGCGCATCTGTGCGATCGAGACGTCGATCGTGCGCGCGACGATCTGCACGCCCGCGTTGTTGACCAGCACGTCGACCGGGCCGCACGCGGCCACCGCGGCCGGCAACCACGCGGTCGCCTGCGCGGGATCCGAGAGGTCCGCGACCACCGGATGCACGGCGCTGCCGAGCTCGTCGACGAGCTCCTGCAGCAGCGCGGCGCGGCGCGCGACCGCGGTGACGGCCGCGCCGGCGCCGATGTACTCGCGCACCAGCGCGCGGCCGATGCCGCTCGATGCTCCGGTCACGATCACGTGGGTCATCCTCGGCAGCCCTCCGGTTCGGCGTCGAACGCCACCAGGTCGCGTTCGAAGCCGGCGATCACCTCGGTGCCGGCGCGCACGAGCACCGCGTCCGACCACAGCAGCAGCTTGCCCTGGGCCAGGCCCAGCGGCGCGTGACACAGGTGGCGACCGTCCTCGGCGGCGAGCCACATCATCGTGAGCACGGTGTCGTCGCTGCCGGTGTCGCCGATGATGGCGAGGTTGCGACCGGTCGCGACCGCCAGACTCTGCGCGCGCGTGGGGCTGCGCCACAGCTCGTCGCGGGGCGACAGCGCGTAGGTGAAGCCCGACGCGCTGGTGATCCAGGCGTCGCTGTGCTCGCCCACCGCGAGCGCGAACGGAGGATCGGTGGCATCGGACACGACCAGCGGCCGGTGCCACAGCACGCAGCCGGCGGGCGCGGTCGCGTCCGGCAGCGCTGCGATCTCGGTGTCGCGCAGCCACTGCGGTGGCGGCGTGATCGGCCACGTCGCCGGCGCGATCGTGCCGCTGCACTGGGCCGGTGCCAGCCCCACGACGTCGCCGTCGGCCGCGACCACCAGGGCATCGCCGTGGCGCTGCGCCCACGACAGCGTGACGTGGGCCGCGAGCGTCGTGCGAACCGTCGCGTCGTCGTCGACCACGACCGCGACCGAGGCCTGCGGATCCACGAGCGCGAGCGTGCGGCCGGGCCCGTGCGTGATGACCTCCGGCGCGAGCTCGCCCAGCGCGGCGATCGGCGGCCCCGCGCCGATGCACGGCGGGGCGCCGCGCGGCGGCGTCTTGCTCGCGCACGCGGCCGGGTTCACGCGCACGATGCGGCCGCGATCGTCGACCATCGCGAGGGTCTCGCCATCGCCCGTCATCGCGCGGATCGAGACCTCGCCGCCGTCGTCGCCGTCCAGCGCTGGCAGCCGCGTCTGCCAGCGCTCGCTGCCGTCGGCCAGCGCCAGCGCGAACACGCGATCGCCGACGGCGACCACCACGGTGTCGCCGACGAGCTCGAGCCCGGCGCCCTGCGCCGGCAGACCGTGCTTCCAGCGCGAGGTGCCCTGCGCGAGCGCGATCAGCTGCACCGGTGGGTCGTCGGGCGCGGGCGATTCGATCACCGACTCGATGACCACCAGACCGTCTTGCGTGCCCACGAGGTTGCCGATCTCGCCCGGCAGCGACGCGCGCCACCGCGGTGCGGGCCCGGCGGGCACCGACTCGGGCAGCACCGGCTCGCCGAAGGCCTCGGCGAGGATCCGTTCGCAGCGATCACCGCGCAGCAACGCACCGGCGCCCATGCAGTCGAGCGCCTCGTCGGGCCACGCCATGCACTGCTCGATCATCCCCTGCTTCTGCGCGGCGAGCTCCTGCGTGAGGCTGGCTTCGTCGACGCCACCACCCTCGAGGCCGGCGGCGAGGCCTCGCGCGGCGAGCACGCCCGCCTGCAGCGACTGCGTCACGAGCTCGTCGCAGCGCTCGCGCTTGCTCTGCGGTGCGGACGCGGCCGCGGGGGCGGGCTCGGGCGCGCGGTTGCACGCGAGCCACGGCAGCAGGGCGAGCACGAACGTGGGCGGACGGGGCGGCACGGGCACGCGTGGACCTCGGGCGCCGCGCCCAGGCGCGGCCCGTGCACCATAGCCGGTTCGCGCGCGCCCGCGTGGGCACCCGCGTCGGGGCAGCCACCCGCGACGGTTTCTTCCCCAACCCGGGCCCGATGCGCTACCTGATCCGACACCCCCGTGCGTCGCCGTAGCCTGTTCGCGTTCGCCCTGTTCGCGTTGCCGTCGTGCGACGCGCCGCCCGACGTCACGCGCGACGAGCACCAGACCGGCGCGCTCGAGGCGATCGAGTACGTCGCGACCGAACGAGCACCCGAGCACACGCCGGCCAGCGACCCCGCGGCGGTGCCCGCGGCGGTCGAGCAACACCACGCGCCGTCCGAGGCCGCGCCGCCGCCGGTGCGCGTGCCGGTGGCAGTGCGCATCGCTCGGCAGATGTTGATCCTGCGCGACGCGCCCGATCACGGCGCGCCGATCCGCGGGCGCATCCCGATCGGCGAGGCCTTCGACGTCTTCGCGTACGTCGACGGCCCCGATTGCGGTGGCAAGGGTTGGGGCGACGTCGGCGAGGGCGCGTTCGTGTGCCTCGAGCCGACGCGACGGGGACAGGATGCGCCGCCGCGGATGTTGCCGGAGCTGCGCGACGGCGATCTCGCGCCGTTCTTCTATGCCAAGGTCCGAAGCGGCCAGGTCGCGCGCCGCTGGGCCTCGCTGTCGGCGTGGCAGTCGGGCGAGCCCAACGTCGACGTGCTCGAGCCGGAGCACGACTACGCGTTCGTGTCGCGACGGCGCAGCAAGGGCGAGCTCGTGCTCATCGACGCCGACGATCGCGTCGTGCTCGAGAAGGAGGTCACGCGCTACCGGCCCAGCCGCTTCGAGGGCCGCGATCTCGCCGCCGATCCGGTGCCCGAGGGCCAGATGCTGGCGTGGACCGTGACGTGGCCGAGCACGCCGATCATGGCCGCGGCCGCCGAGGACGCGACCGTGCAGCTGCAGCAGGACTACCAGGCGGAGCTGCTGCTGCAGCCGACCGCGGATCCGGAGTGGTTCGCGGTGGTCGGTGGCGGCTTCGTGCACGACAAGCACGTCGGGCGCATGGTCCTGGTCGCGCCGCCGGCGGACGTCGCCGACGACGAGGTCTGGATCGACGTCGAGCTCGAGGAGCAGGTGCTCACCGTGCTGCGCGGCAGCACGCCGCTGTTCTCGACGCTGGTGTCGACCGGCTTCAAGGGCCCCACGCCCAAGGGCCTGTTTCGCATCTGGATGAAGCAGGCCATCGGCCAGATGCAGTCGCGGCCCGACGCCGAGGAGAGCTACAACGTCGAGGCGGTGCCGTTCGTGCAGTACTTCTCCGGCAACTTCGCGTTGCACGGCGCGTTCTGGCACTACCGCTTCGGTCACCGCATCTCGCACGGCTGCGTGAACCTCTCGCCGCGCGACGCCCGTCGCGTCTACGAGATGACCACGCCGCACGCGCGCGCGGGCTGGCTGCACGCGTTCGAGGGCGAGCGCGCGCTCGGGACCACGGTGCGCATCCGCAAGGGCGACGCGCCGGTCGAGGACAAGCGCGAGGCCGTGCGGCGCTTCGACGGCTGACCGACGCCAGCGGATGCTGACGGTCGCTCGTCGCGGGGCGAGCTCTCCATCGACGGAACGCGCTAGAAGCGAACCGTGACGCTGGCGCGCGTGGGGCTGCCGCGCAGCTCGATGCGGCTCTTGCGGGTGCCGATCACGACCAACGCGATGCCGCTGCCGGCGGCCGCGAGGCCGGTGACCAGCAGCGAGGCGCCACCCGCGGTGGTGTTCCAACGGAACGCGCAGTTGCCGAAGCGATCGATGTTGGCGCCGGAGCAATCGCGCTTCACCGGGCGCTCGTCCATCGCCAGCATCGCGATGCCGCCGACGACCGCGCCGGCACCGACGCCCAGCAGCGACCAACCGGCGATGCGCATGCCCGCGGCGCGACGATCGGGGTTGAGCTCGAGCCGCAGCGTCTCGTGCTCGCCCGCGGCGAGCTCGATCTCGCGGCCGCGGCTGTGGTGGCCGCGCTTGCGCAGCTGCACCGAGTGCGGGCCGGGGTCGACGCGCGTCTCCAGCGGCGAGACGCCGACGAGGCGACCGTCGACCCACACCTCCGCGCCCGGCGGCTGACTCATCACGATCAGGCTCGCGTCGCGATCCGGCGGCGATGCCCACAGCTCGACCGCGGCCTCGGCTGCGCGTGCGCCGGCTTCCTTGGGCGTGCACACCTCGCAGGTCAGCTCGCGCGCGGCGATCACTTCACCGGCCGCGTCGCGCACCGACACCGCGAGGTCGTAGTCGCGCTCGCGCTCGGCGAAGCGCACGTGGATCCGCGACGTGGCGGCGTCGGCCTCGGTGCACTCGGGCGATGTACAGGTGCGCAGCTGGGCGTCGCGTGCGCCCAGGCGCGTGCTCAACTCGCTGCGCAGCGCGGCCTCGAAGCTGGAGGCCAGCCGCTCGCCGACCTCGCCCTGCGGCTCGACCGGCTCCAGCGCCACCGCCGAGGCGTCGGGCGCCCCGGAGTAGGCGAGGGTCGAGAGCAGCCACGCTGCCAGCACGAATTGAGCGTAGGGGGCGTCGTGCGCCCTCGCCAGTGAAAATGCGGTGGCGGCGGCGCGCAGGCGTGAATTCGGGGGGCGCGAGTGCGACGGGGTCGTCGGCCCGCCGCGCGGGGGCGACTGCGCGGCACAAGCGTCGGCGCGTCCGCCCGGTGGTCGCGCTCACGGTTTCGGGTCGATCGGCGCGCGCGATCCCAGGTGCGCGGCGACGTTCGCGTCGGGGCTCGGCCTACCTGCGCGCACGCGTGCGCCGATCCAACGACGCATGCGGCCGACGATGGGCCACCGCGATCGCGAGCACGGCACGTTGCGCCGAGCTGCGACCGAAGCGACCGTGCTCGACGCGCGCGATGATCCCCGCGCCGCGATCTGCCATCATGCCAAGGTGGTGCAACCCGTCAGCCCAGCGGGACGCGGCGTGACGACGGACGCTGCGCGGGCGGGATGGTCACATCCGTTCGGCGACGTCGTCGTCGGTGGCGTGCCCAAGGCGATCGAGCTGCGTCTCGATCCTGCCATCGCGGATCCGAGCCGCGACGAGGCGCGTCTGCTCGAGCTGCAGCAGACACTGTCGCGCGTGCGCGCGCCCGAGGTCGCGCAGCTCCGCAGCGTCCGCAGCGACGGCGGCCGCGTGGTGCTGCGCTTCGATGCGTTCGCCGGCACGCCGATCTCCGAGCTCATCGGTGGCGGTCGCCCGGCCGCGGCACGCGTGATCGCGATCGTGCACGGGGTCGCGCGCGCGCTCGCGGCCGCGCACCGCGAGGGCGCGCTGCATCGCGGACTGTCGCCCGCGAGCGTGCTGGTCGGCGCGAAGGACGAGGTCCGCGTGCTCGACTTCGGCGTGGGTCTGCTGCTCAAGCAGGACTCGCCCGCCCGCGCGCTCAAGCTCGATCCGCTGACGCCCGAGCGCGTGTTCGGCCTGCCACCGACGCCCGCGGACGACGTCTACCTGCTGGGTTGTCTGGGCTACGTGCTCGCCACCGGCGAGCCGCCGCTGGTCGACGACGATGCTGCGCGCCTGCGACGGCGCCACGCGATCGAGGATCCACCGCGGCTGGCGCGGACGCCCAACCTCGCGATCCCCTCGTCGCTGGCGAAGCTGATCGATCGCTGCCTCGCGAAGGATCCCGAGGATCGCTTCGAGTCGATCGACGCGCTGATCGCCGAGCTGCCGCCTTTGCCCACCGCCGCGGTCGCGCCGCTGCTGGGCACCGCCGCGCGCGTGCCCCCGCCGCCGCCCACGGCGAAGCCCGCGGTGGCGGACAAGCCTGCATCGGAGCGCTCGTCGCCGGCGGTGAGCAAGCCGGTCGCGCCGCCGGTGGCGGACAAGCCTGCGTCGGAGCGCTCGTCGCCGGCGGTGAGCAAGCCGGTCGCGCCGCCGGTGGCGGACAAGCCTGCGTCGGAGCGCTCGTCGCCGGCGGTGAGCAAGCCGGCGATCGCGGACAAGCCTGCGTCGGAGCGTTCGTCGCCGGCGGTCGCGATCACGGACAAGCCTGCGTCGGAGCGCTCGTCCCCCGCGGTCGCGATCACGGACAAGCCCGCATCGGAGCGCTCGTCGCCCGCGGTCGCGCCGGCGGCTGCGATCGCCGCGACGCCGCCCGCCGCCGAGGTCTCGCCGTCCGCTGCCACGCGACCGCGCGGCGTGTCGGAGACCTCGGATCTGCTGCGCGCGCGAGCGATGCGCAGCGCCACGCGCGTGCCCACGGGTCCGCAGCAGGTCGTGCAGACCGCGGCGGGTGCCCTCGCGCAGGTGCGCGCGGAGCTGCCGTCGACCGACGCATCGCCCAGCGATCCACCGACGAGCGCAGCGCCCTCCTCGGCTCCGTCGTCGCTGCAGCCACTGCCGGAGTCGGAAGCCGAGTCGTCGGCGATCGTCGCCGGCACGAGCAAGGCCGGGACCGATCGCGTCACGGCGCAGACCTCGTTCATCTCGGCGCCGATCGTGGTGTCGCGCGGTCCGAGCACGCGCACGCGCGCGATCGCAGCCGCCGCGCTGCTGCTGATCGCCGGCGGCATCGCGTGGCTCGCGACCCGCCCCGCCCAGGACGACGCGGTCGCGCGCAACGGCGAACCCGAGATCGCGCTCGCGCTGTCACAGCGCGAGCCCGGCGACCCGGCGCCGCAGGACGCGATCGCCTCGAAGCCGACGCCGTCACCGGTCGGTGACGTCGCACCGCTGGCGAGCTCGCAGGTCGCGGCGCCCGTCGCAGCGCCGGCGCCCGCCGTGGGCGACACCGCGGCGCCGCCCCCGAGCGATCCCCTTGCCGAGATCGACGACGGGGCCGAGCTCGAGGCGGTCGCGCCCGCCGGTGACTCGCCCGCGCGCGTGGCCGAGCTGCTCGCCGGCGCCCAGACGGCGCGCCGCGAGGGTCGTCGCGCCGAGGCGATCAGCGCCTACAAAGAGGTTGCCGCGCTCGACCCCGACAACCTGCAGGCGCTCGAGGCCCTCACGCGGCTCGCGTTCGATCGCGCCGACTTCGCGCAGGCCGTGCGATGGGGCAAGCGCGCGGCCGCGGTCGCGCCGGGCAGCGGTCGTGTCCGCATCGCGCTCGGCGACGCGTACTTCAAGCTCGGCCGCCGCGAGGACGCCCAGGCGCAGTACGACAAGGCCGCAAAGCTGGGGCACAAGCTCGCCGCGCGTCGGCTCGCGATGGTCGGCGGCGGCTGATCCCAGATGTGAAGATCCGCACCGTTTTCGGCGCGGAACCTTCCGCGCCGCCGCGGCACGGTCCCTCCGAGTACGGCGAACAGCGGGGCTCGTGTTGGGGCCCCACCGCTCGGCGTGCTTCGATCACCATCCCCAAAAAGCCCGCGTCTTCTCGCATCGTTGCGATGCGAGGGGGCGCGGGCTCCCCCATGTCCGGCCCTCGCGGTCGCGCCCCGCGCCGTGGCCGCGGCCGCGCACGACCGATATGCTCCGAGCCGACGCGACGTTGTCGCGTCCGTCCCCGATGTCCGTCCGCGTTCTGCACGGCGCCACCGCCTGGAGTGGCCTCCTCGAGGAGCGTACCGACGCCGCCGCGCCCGCGAGCGTGCCGTGGGATCAGCTGATCGAGCAGCACTCGCGTCGGGTCGTGGTCGCGCTGCTCGCCCGCGGCGTGCCGCTCGAGCGCGCCAAGGATCTGGCCGACGACGCGTGGGTCCGGATCATCCAGCAGCACCGCGCGGGTCGCCTGCCCGAGCTCAAGATCCCCGGCATCGTGATCATGCAGGCGCTGTTCCTCGCGCGCGACGCCCAGCGCGTGGCGATGCGCCGCGCCAACGTCGAGACCCGCCTCGGCGGCGATCTCGGCATCCACGGCGAGACGCCCGACGTCGAGCACCAGCTGCTCGCGCGCGAGCAGCTGCGCCGCATCGAGAAGGTGGTCGAGGCCGCATCGCCCACCGCGCGCCGCGTGTTCGAGCTGTCGTGGGGTGACGCGAACAAGAGCGCCGAAGAGGTCGCCTCCGAGATCGGCATCTCGTTGCAGCGCGTCCGCCAGATCACCTGCGAGCTGCGCAAGCGCATCCGCGCCGCGTTGGGGGGCCCGGCCGATGGCTGACCGTCACCTCGACGACGCGCAGCTGTTCGCGTTCGTGCGCGGCGAGCTCGGCGACGCCGACACGCTCGGGCTCGAGCGCCACGTCGCCGCGTGCCCGCCCTGCGCCGAACGTCTGCGGCACCACGCGTGGCTCGAGGTCGCGATGACCGAGGCCGCCGGCGGCGTCGCGAGCACGCCGGTGCCGCTGCGCCGGTCCGAGCCTCGCCGCACGCGCTCGCGCCCCGCTGGCCTCGCGCTCGCGGCCTCGCTGGTGCTGGGCCTGGGCCTGCCGTCGCGGTGGATCGATCTCGGCGGCATGATCGGCACCGACTCGCCCGTGCTCGCGCGCGCGGCGAGCCGCGACGCGACCAGCCTCGAGGCGCCCGCGTGCGACGTGCCCGATGGCTTCGGCGGCCCGCTGTGCCCCGAGCCGATCCTCGAGCAGTCCGGCGCGATCGCGATGTCGATGCCCGAGCCCGGCGTCGACGAGCCCTTCGACGCGCTCGAGGGCGGCTTCACCGAGGACGACGGCACCACCGTCGGCCTCGCGTGCGACCCGCTCGACGGCTGAACCCGCGCGAAGCGTCAGCGCGCGCGCATGGTCGCGCGCGCCGCCGCACCGTAGCGCGCACCGAGCATCGCGCACAGCGACTCGATCGCCGCCTGATCGACCGCGCCGAACGCTGCCGGCAGATCCGAGTCGAGGTCCAGCACCGCGATGCACTCGCCGCGCTCGTCGAGCACCGGCACGACCAGCTCCGAACGCGTCGTCGACGAACACGCGATGTGGCCGGCGAAAGCCTCGACGTCGTCGACCCGCTGGCTGCGTCGACTGCGGGCCGCGGCACCGCAGACCCCGCGCGCGAACGGGATCCGCAGGCAGCCGTGGCCACCCTGGTACGGTCCGACCGCGAGCAGCTCGGGCGCGATCACGCGGTAGAAGCCGGTCCAGTGGTGATACGCGAAGCCGTGATGCAGCTCGCACGCGACCGTCGCCATCGCGGCGACCCAGTCGTCCTCGCCCTCGAGCAGCGACTCGATGCTGGCCCGCACCTGCGCGTGGTGCTCGCGGCGGGCATGGTCGTCGGCGTCGGCGGCGAGCGGCTCGATCATCGCCGGCAGCTGTCGCACGCGGGCCGGCCCCTTCGCAACGGCGGGCCCACCGCCGCCGCGCGCTGCGGGCCGGCCGTGGCAAGGCCGTCGTGCGGGCGTCGATTGTCGGCTATCGTCGTTTTGTGACCGTCCGCGCCCTGGCCTCCTGCAGCCTGCTCGCCGCGCTCGCCTTGCCGGGATCGTCGGCGGCCGCCACCCGCACACCGCTGCTCGAGGCGGGTCAGCGCGTGCGCACACCCGCGGGCGAGTCCGTGCAGCGCGAACGCGTGGTGCGATGGGGCGCGGCGACCAGCCGCGCCAGCGCGACCAAGCTCGACGCGCTGCGGGCCGAGCTCGGACCGGTGTGGATCGCGTGGGACGAGCGAACCGGGCAGCCGCATCGCATCGCGCTGGCCGGCGTGCCGGTCCCCGGCGCGATGGCCTCGGCCGCCATCGCCGAGGCCGCCGCATGGGACGTGCTGCAGCGGCACCTGTCGCTGTTGGCACCCGGCAGCCGCGCGTCCGACTTCGTGGTCGTCGCCAACGATCTGTCCGCGGGCATCCGTTCGATCGGCTTTGCGCAGCACGTCGACGGCGTGCCGGTGCGCGGCGGCCAGCTGCACGTGCGCTTCAAACACGATCGCCTCGTGATGATCGGGTCCGACGCGCTGCCGCACGTGTCGCTGCCTGCGACCACGACCACCGTCACGACGGCCCAGGCACACGCGCGCGCGCGCAGCTGGATCGAGGCCGACCTCGCGGTCGCGCACAGCCGCAGCCGCCACGAGCCGCTCGAGATCCTGCCGCTGCAGCGCGCCGATGGCCGCATCGACTACGCGTTGACGCAGCCGGTGGTGGTCGAGGTCGACGCGCCGCGCAGTCGCTGGCGCGTGTGGCTCGACGCGCAGACCGGCGCGCCGCTGGCCCGACAGCAGGAGCTCCACTTCGACAACGCCGGGCTGGTGTACCGCGTGCCCGTGCGCTCGCCGCAGAATCCCCCCGGCGACTTCGGTGCGCCGTTCGTGGAGCTCGAGGTCGACGGCGTGCCGCTGGTGACCGACGGTGCCGGCGTGTTCCAGTTCGCGACCCAGCCCGGTGCCGGCAGCAACTCACCGACCGGGCCGTTCGTGAACATCGTCAACGAAGCCGGGCCGCTGGCGAGCCAGAGCTTCGTCGCGTCGCCGGGCAGCGGCTCGGTCTGGGCGGCCGGCGACGACGCCGAGCTCGACGCGCAGCTGGCGACGTTCGTGCACCTGTCCGCGGTCAAGGGCTACGTCCGCGGCATCGCGCCGGATCTCGCGTGGCTGGACACGCAGATCCAGGGTCACGTCAACGTCAACGACCAGTGCAACGCGATGTCGGACGGCGACTCGGTGTTCTTCTACCGCGCGAGCGAGACCTGCGAGAACACCGGTCGCATCGCCGACGTGGTCTATCACGAGTTCGGTCACTCGGTGCACCACCAGTCGATCATCCCGGGTGTCGGCTTCTTCGACAACGCGCTGTCCGAGGGCACCTCGGACTACCTGTCGATGACCATCATCGGAGAGTCCGGGCTCGCGCGCGGGTTCTTCTACGACGACACGCCGCTGCGCGAGCTCGATCCGCCGGACTACGAGTACCGCTGGCCCGAGGACCGCGGCGAGGTCCACGACGAGGGCCGCATCATCGGCGGCGCGCTGTGGGACCTGCGCAAGGCCATGATCGCGAAGTACGGCCAGTCGCTCGGCGTCTACGCCACCGATCGCATCTGGTACGAGTCGACCCGGCG
Source organism: Nannocystaceae bacterium (assembly GCA_019694555.1). GTDB lineage: Bacteria > Myxococcota_A > Polyangia > Nannocystales > Nannocystaceae > Xiheibacterium. Next base: position 28,466 of record JAIBBS010000054.1, on the reverse strand, counting down.
CGCGGTCGACATCCCGTCGATGTACGTCGAGGCGCTGGTGGTCGACGACGACGACGGCAACCTCGCCAACGGCACGCCCAACACCTGCGAGATCGATGCCGCGTACGGCCCGCACGGGCTGTTCAGCATCGGCGAGGTCGCCGAGACCGTGACCGCCGACGTCACCGCCGACGGCATCGCGGTCTCGGTGCAGGCGGCGCTGCCCAACCATCCCCAGTGTCCGGTCGCGGCCGCGCCGACGCTGGCGTGGCGGCGCGAGGGCGAAGAGCAGGAGACCGTGATCGACATGACCGCGGGCCCGGGCCTGTGGTCGGCGCTGATCCCCGCGCAGGCGGCGGGCACGGTGGTGCAGTACCAGGTGCGGATGAACTACGACAACGGCACGCTGCGCTCGCTGCCGGACAACATCGCCGACCCCTGGTACGAGGCCTACGTCGGTGAGATCGTGCCGCTGTACTGCACCGGCTTCGCCGACGGTGCGCTGGACTGGACGCTGCAGGGCGACTGGAACGTGGGCGCACCCGCGGGCAACGCCGGCAACCGCGATCCGCTGGTGGGCTGGGACGACGACGGCGTCGTGCTGGGCAACCACGTCGACACCGGCGGCCTGTATGCGTCCAGCAGCGTCGCGATCGCGACCACGCCGACGGTGTCGACGGTGGGCTACACGACCGTGCGGCTGCAGTACCACCGCTGGCTCACGGTCGAGGACGGGTTCTTCGACCAGGCCGGCATCACCGCCGACGGCACGCCGGTGTGGAACCAGTTCGCGTCGCCCGAGGACTACCTCGCGACGCGACACCACGTCGATCGCGAGTGGCGATTCCACGACGTCGATCTGTCGGCCGCCGCCGCCGACGGCAGCGTCGCGGTCGGCTTCACGCTGCAGTCCGACGGTGGGCTCGAGTTCGGCGGCTGGAACCTGGACGGGTTCTGCATCGTCGCGGTCGACGACACCGCCAGCAGCTGTGGCGATGGCGTGCTCGATGCCGCGGAGCAGTGCGACGACGGCAACCTCGCCGACGGCGATGGCTGCGGTGCGACGTGCATGGTCGAGGCGCCCGGTAGCAGCGACGGCGGCAGCGGCCAGGACTCGGGCGGGGAGGACACCGAGGGCGAGGACGGCTCGAGCGACGGTGGTGCCGGCGAGGCCGACGACGGCGGGCTGCTGGGTCGCGGCTGCGCGTGCGCCAGCGCGGCCCCCCGCGGGGCCGGCTGGGCGTGGTTGTTGCTCGGCGCCGCGTTCGCGCGCCGGCGTCGCGCTTCAGCGCGCGTGCGCGGCGGTCGATGATCGCAGGTGGCCGCATTGCGGCCGCACTGCGATGTCCGCCGCGCGCCTGATCATCGACGTGAGCCCCGACGAGATGCGGGCGTGGTTGCGCGTGCAACCCGGTCCCGCGTGCGACGGCGTCGCGTTGCGCGAGGCGCTGGACCACGCGGGCGTGTGCTTCGGCGTCGACGACGAGGTCTTCGCCGGCGCGGCCAGCAACCTCGCGGATCCGAGCTTCGCGTGCGAAGCGCTCGCGATCGCGAGCGGGCGCACGATGCTGCGCGGTGTCGGCAGCGTGTGCGTCCTCGCGGTGCCGCTGGGCCTGCAGGCCGGCCACGCCCTGGCCGACGGCAGCTTCGACTACCGCGATCGCGGCCTGCTCACCGCGGTCCATCGCGGCCAGCGGGTCGCGAGCTGCACGCCGGCGCAGCCCGGACGCGACGGCTGTACCGTCACCGGTCGGGCGATCCCCAGCGAGGCGCCGGTCGACGCCGACGCACCGCAGTTCGGCGAAGGATTCGAGCAGGACCGCCGCGGCAACGTGCTCGCGCTGCGCGACGGTGTCATCCGTCGCCAGCGCGGCGGCCGGCTCACCATCGGCGATCACGTGGTGCACGAGCACGACGTCGATCTGCACTCGGGACACCTGGACATGCTCGGCAGCCTCACGATCCTGGGCAGCGTCACGAGCAAGTTCGAGGCCCAGGCCAGCGAGGACGTCGAGATCGGCAAGGGCGTGCTGGGCGGCAGCGTCTATGCCGGCGGCAGCGTGCGCGTGCGCGGCGGCATCGTCGGGACCGGCGGCGGTGTGGTGCTGGCCGAGCACGACGTCGAGGCCGAGCACGCGCAGGCGGCCACGATCGGGTGCGGCGGCACGCTGCACCTGCGGCGCGGCGCGCTGCACAGCGCCCTGGTCGCGCAACGGATCGTGATCGAGGGCGCGGTCCGTGGCGGTCACGTGCACGCCGAGCGCGAGCTCGTGGTCGGTGACGCCGGCGCGCGCATGGGCGGCGAGGTCGAGCTCGCGGTCGGCGTCGCGGTGGCGCGGCCGCTGCGACGCCGCTTCGAGGCCGAGCGCCACGAACGTCACGCGGTCGAGCGCCTCGGCGGCGAGGTCTCGCACACGCGCGCGCGGGAGCGCGCCCGCGGCCACGGCGAGCCCGAACCGCCGCCCGAGCTGCTCCACGCCGCCCACATCGACGTCCGCGGCACGATCCACGCCGGCTGCGTCGTCGTGGTGTGCGGCCACCGAACGCTGATCGACGCACCGCACCGCCGCGTACGCATCAGTTTCGACGCCGAGCACCTGGGCCTGCGGTTCGAGCCGCTGCCCTGACGTCGGCGCGCGGCCGCTCGTCGCCGCGACTGCCGGCGCCGCTCGGGGTATCCTCGCGGCCACGGTGGCGCCGGATCGGAACACGGCCTCGCATGGCTTCATCGAGCTCCTGCGGCACCTGCCGATCGCAGCCGCGGTGTTGGATCGCGAGCTCCGATGTCTCGCGCACACGCCGACGTGGCCCGCGGCCCACGGCGCGCCCGCGGACTCCGATCTGAGCGGGCGCGTGCACCTCGACGTGGTCCCAGCGCTTCGCGAGGGCTGGGCGCCGCTGTTCGCCGCATGCCTCGAGGGCGCGACGCAGTCGCGCGACGTCGCGAGCGTCGATGGCGACGGCACGCGCCGCCACCTGCGCTGGCTGGTCGCGCCGTGGCGCGATGCCGGCGGCCAGATCGCCGGCCTGGTCGTCTCGGCCGAGGACCGGACCGAGCAAGAGCAGACGCGCAAGCGACTGGGCGAGCACGAGGCGGCATTCCGCGACCTGTTCGCGTCGTCGCCGCTGGGGCTCAACCTGTGCCGCATGGACGGGTTGTGGCTGCACTCCAACGAGGCGTTCTTGCGCATCATCGGCTACTCCGCGGCGGAGGCCGACGGTGGCCTGACCTACTGGCAGCTGACGCCGCGCAAGTACGACGCCGACGAGGCGGTGCAGCTGGAGACGCTGCGCACGACCCGGCGCTACGGTCCCTACGAGAAGGAGTTCATCCGCAAGGACGGCACGCTGGTGCCGGTGCGCCTGCACGGATTCCTCATCGAGCGCGACGGCGAGGACCTCATCTGGTCGGTGATCGAGGACATGACCGAGCAGCGTGCGCTGCAGCGTGATCGCGAGGAGCAGCGACTGCACGCGATCCAGGCCTCGAAGCTGGCGACGCTGGGTGAGATGGCCGCCGGCTTCGCCCACGAGATCAACAACCCGCTGGGGATCGTCGAGCTGTACGTGGCCACGCTCGAGGACTCGATCGACGCCGGGGACATGGACGCGGTGCGCGAGGCGATCCACGGCATCCGCGAGGCCGCCGTGCGTGCGGGCCAGATCGTGCGCGGGCTCAGCCGCTTCAGCCGCCGCTCGCACGGCGAGCGCGCGCTGGTGGACACGCGCAGCCTGGTCGAGGAAGCGCTGGGTCTGTGCCGCCCACGCATCGCGGCCGCGGGCGTGACGGTCGGCGTCGACGCGCCGCGCGTGGCCGTGGTGTCGGGCGACGCGATCCAGCTGTCGCAGGTGCTGGTGAACCTGGTCAACAACGCCGTCGACGCCGCCCGCGACACGCCCCAGCCGTGGGTCCGCGTCCGCGTCGAACGCGAGGCCGACGCGCCGTTCGTCCGCATCGCGGTCGAGGACTCGGGCCCGCCGCTGCCTGCCGGCGCCGAGGAGCGGATCTTCGAGCCGTTCTTCACGACCAAGCGGGTCGGTGAGGGCACCGGCCTGGGTCTCAGCGTCAGCCGCACCATCATCGACGCGCACGACGGCACGCTGACGCTCGACCGCAGCGCCGACTGCACCCGCTTCGTCGTGCGCCTGCCGGAGGTGCAGCCGTGACCGCGCGCGTGGTCTACGTCGACGACGAGGCGATGCTGTGCCGCGCCTTCCGCCTGCTGATGCGCCGCACGTCCGTCGAGGTCGAGACCTTCACCGATCCCGCACTCGCGCTGGCGTACCTGTGCTCGCACGACGCGACGGTGATCTTCTGCGACTACCGCATGCCGCGCATGAACGGTCTGCAGCTGCTCGAGGCGTTGCCGGGCACGACGCCGTTCTACGTGGTCTCGGGCGACCTCGACGCGGCGCAGTGGGTCGCCGACAATCCCCGCGTCAGCGGCGTGCTGCCCAAGCCGTTCCTGGCCGATCGCATCGCTGCGATCGTGCAACGGCACGTCGCGGCGGACAACTGACGTCAGCGCGGTGCGGCGTCGCGTCCCGGCCACCGCGGCGCGACCAGCCGCCGCCGGCCGTCGCTCGACAGCGGCACGTCGGGTTGCTCGAGCGCCTCGCGATCCCACAGCTGGCAGGTCACCTGCTTGTGCTGCTGGTCGAGCGCCTCGCAGTAGTTGGTGAACTTGCAGCGGCGCACCGCGTCGCCGTGGCCGCGCTCGAGCTTGAGGAACCAGTCCGGATCCGCCAACGACTGCCGTGCCGCGCCGACCACGTCCGCGTCGCCGCGTTCGAGGATCGCCTCGGCCTGCGTGAAGCTGCAGATGCCGCCGGTGACGACGACCGGCGTGGCCAGGCCCTCGCGACGCAGCGCCGCGGTGATGGCGGAGACGGCCGCGACGTTGCGACCGAAGGGTCCGCGCGCGTCCGACAGCGTGGTCGGCATGCACTCGTGCCCGCTGGGCCCGGTGTAGGGATACGCGGCCGCACCGATCTTCGGCTGCTGCGCGTCCTCGAACTTGCCGCCGCGCGACAGCGAGAGAAAGTCCATGCCCGCGCGCGCGAACGCCAGGCCGTACGCGATGGCGTCGTCGAGCTCGCTGCCGCCGGGAATGCACTCCTGCGCGAGGAAGCGGCACCCGACCGCGAACTCCGGGGCGGTCGCGGCTCGCACCGCGGCGAAGACCTCGAGCGGCAGCCGCAGTCGCTGCTCGCGACTGCCGCCGTAGCCGTCGTCGCGATCGTTGCGGGCCGACAGCAGCGACGCCATCGTGTACGCGTGGGCGTAGTGCAGCTCGACGCCGTCGAAGCCGGCGGCCTGCGCCCGCGCGGCGGCCTGCGCGAAGCTGGCCGGCAGCGTCTGCGGCAGCGCGCGCACGTGCGGCAGGTGCAGATCGGTCACGCGTTCGCGCAGGCCCATGCGCAGTGCCTCGAGCTCGCGCTCGTCGAGCACCTCGGCCAGCCGCGCGTCGTCCATCGCCAGCAGGCCCTCGCGCACCGCGTCGTCGTCGCGCGCGTCGGGCACGGCCATGCGATGGCGCTCGCGCAGCACCAGGTGGCGGCGGAAGAACGTCGCGGGGTCGGGGCGCCGCTTGATCGCGAGGAAGTCGATCAGCTGCACGAACAGCCGCGTGTTGCCGTCGCTGCGCTCGCGCACGGTCTGGGTCAGGCGCCGCAGCCCCGGCACGAAGCGATCGTGGCCGATGCGCAGCAGCGGACCACTGGGCACGTCGCGCACGCCGGTGGCCTCGACCACGATCGCGCCGGGTCGGCCCTCGGCGAAGCGGCCGTACCAGTCGAGCACCTCCGGCGTGACCTCGCCGTGCTCGCTGGCGCGCCACGGCACCATCGCCGGCACCCACGTGCGCGTGCGCAGGCGGACCGGGCCGAGCGCGATGGGCTGGAACCACCGCGCACCCGCGGCCTGCGCGGCGTCAGGCCAGCCGCCCTCGGGCAGCGCGTGCTTGATGCGCTCCGGCGGTTTGTACATCTGCCGCGACGATAGCAGCTGCCCGCTACACGCAGGTCCACATGACCGTGTAGCAGATGAGCGGGCCCAGGCCGTCGTTGCCGCAGTAGGCCTGGCCGTTCCACGCGCCGAGATCGAACAGGTACGAGCCGGTCGCGTCGCACGAGGTCGGTCCCTCGCAGTAGCCGCAGACGTTGCCGCACGTGCCGCCCCACTGATCCGCAGTGGTGTAGCCGAGCGCCTGGCAGATCAGATCGGGGTGGTAGGTGCCTGCGGAGTTGGCCGAGACCCACGCGGTGGTGCCATCGGCCGCGCACACCACGTAGGCCGAGCCGGTGCCGGGGTCGAGGCCGCCGTCGCAGACCGCGGGGAACTCGTTGGTGCAGCCCGCCGAGCAGCCGTCGCCGGAGTTGCCGTTGCCGTCGTCGCACTGCTCGTTGCCCGACCACACGAAGCCATCGCCGCAGAACGCGGTCTGACAGTTGACGCAGCCGTCGCCGTTGCTGCCGTTGCCGTCGTCGCAGGCCTCGCCGGCTGCGCCGTTGACGTAGCCATCGCCACACGTGGCGTTGCTGCAGTCGGCGTCGCAGGCGGCCGACTGCCCACCGGTGTCGCACTGCTCGACGCCGGCGTGCACGAAGCCGTCGCCGCAGCTGGCGTTCTGACACGTGGTCGGGCAGCCGTCGCTGTCGTCGGCGTTGCCGTCGTCGCAGCTCTCGACGCCGTTCATCACGCCGTCGCCACAGCTGGTGGGCACGCACTGGTTGTTGCACTCGTCGCTCTCGTCGACGTTGCCGTCGTCGCAGCCCTCGCCGGGGCCGACGAAGCCGTCGCCGCAGATCTGCGGCGTACAGTCGCTCTTGCAGCTGGCGGTGTCGGCGTTGGCGGGACCGTCGTCGCAGGCTTCGCCGGGATCGATGACGCCGTCACCACAGCCCGGCGGTGTGCCGGTGGTCGCGTCGCCACTGGTGTCGCTGTCGCTGGCGCTGGCGCTGTCGCTCACGCTCGCGGTGCTCGACAGCGTCGGGTCGTCGGTGGTCGGCTGCGCGCTGGTGTGGCCGTCGGTGTCGCCGGTGCTGGGATCGAGGCCGTCGTCGGAGCCGTCGCTGGCGCTGCCGAGCGTGACCTGGCCGAAGGTGCTGGAGATCGAGCCCGTCGGCGCGCCGGGATCGAGCCCACCGGCGCACGCACCCAGCGACGCCACCGCCATCGAAGCCACGGCGCAGACAGACCACCGCATCGTGGGCCGATCGTTTCGCGAACCGCGGCCGCGGGCAAGTCAAAAGCGATCGCGTGGCGGGGCGTGGCCGGGGGCCGCGGCGTCGGGGTCATGGGCTGCGGCCGCGGGTCGGGCCGTGGGCTTGCGCAGGTTGGCCCACAGCCGCAGCGGCCCCCACGGCGTGTCCACGATCACCGGCGTCGGCGTGCCCGGCGGCGTGATCGCGCCATCGGTGCGCAGATCGACGGTTCGCAGCACGCGTCCACGCACGCGCGCGTGCTCGTCGAGCAGCTCCACGCCCTCGTGCGCCCGCACCTGGCTCGTGGGGTGGGGCGCGGCGGGCTCGGCCGCGCCGACGCGGATCCGCGGGGCCTTGGCGCAGCCGAAGCCGCCGTGCCGCGAGATCGCGGCGACGATCGAGCGGCTGTCGCCGTAGCCGCGCACGCGCACGAAGCGTTGGCACAGGTGGATGGCTTCGACCGAGGCGACGTCGCCGTCACGCGCGAGCACGCGCAGACGCATCGCGCCTGCGGGCGACGCCGGGATCGGCAGGGTCGCGAGCACGTCCGTGCCGCGACCGCGGACGTGGGCGCGTCGATGCACGCGTAGACCTGCGTCGCTCGCGGCGCTGGCGTCGGGGGCGACGAACGGCGCCTCGGTGCGCAGCGGTCCCAGGGCGTCGCTGTCGATCCAGCCCTCGGCCTGCGCGATCCAGTCGACGCGATCGGCCCCGCGCAACGCCACCTTGGACCACGCACCGCGACGCTCGACCACGCGCAGCGCCACGCCCGGCGCGAGCTCGACGGCACCGTCGCCGGCTGCCGGTGGTCGTCCCGGTGCGCGGCCGAGCACCACCGGCCGCTGCAGCTGCGGCGCGACGTCGGCGAGATCGATCCACAGCAGCAGCGCCACGTCGCCACGATCGAAGCGCACGCGCGCACGCGTCTCGTCGTGCGCCACCACCGGCAGCAGCTCCCAGGTGTACGCGTCGCCGCGCGCCGTGATGCGCGGCGGCTCGTCCGCATCGAAGCGCACCGCGCCCAGGCGCGACACCGCGACCGTGCTCGGCAGCGGCGCGCCGCCGCCGAGCACGATCCAGTCGGCATCGGCCGCGGCCGCGCGCACGGTGACCTCGGCGTCTGCGGCGGTCCCCGCGGACGCCGCGGTCGGGACGGCTGCGCCGAGCAGGGTCCCCAGCAGCCACGGCAGCATCACGGTCGTTCCCGACAACCGCGCGCGCCCGGGGTTCCCGGCCACGCACGGGCGAGTTGTCCGCGGAGCCCGGCCCAGGCCCGCAACTGCCGTATGCTCGCGCCCGCACCGTCGCCCGCGTCCTTGGCCCGATGTCGCGCAGCCATACCTACGTCGCCGTGTTCCTCGTGGCCGCCGCCACGCTGGTGCTCGAGATCCTGCTGACGCGCATCACCTCGGTGGTCGCGTGGTACCACCTGGCGTTCTTCGTCATCTCGCTGGCGATGCTGGGCATGACCGCCGGCGCGGTGCTGGTGTTCATGCGCCCGCAGTGGTTCCCCGACGAGCGCGTCGGCGAGCGCATGGCCCAGTTCGCGGTCGCGTTCTCGATCGTGATGCCGCTGGCGATGCGCATGGCGCTGTCGCTCACGCTGCGCCCGATCGCCGACCTCGACGGCTTCGTGTCGATGCTGCTGTACGGCTGTCTGCTCGCGCTGCCGTTCCTGGTCGGCGGCGTGGTGCTGACGCTGGCGCTGACACGCGCGGGCCTGCCCGAGGGGCGCGTGTACGGCGTCGATCTGTGCGGCGCCGCGTTCGGCTGCGCCGCGGTCGTGCCGCTGCTCGCGTGGGTCGACGCGCCCTCGGCGGTGTTCGTCGCGTCCGCGGTCGCGGCACTGTCGGGCTGGGCGTTCGCGCGCGGTGCCGATGCCTCGCCGAGGCTGCGCCGCATCGCCGCGGCCGCGACCACGCTGGGGGCGGTGTGCGCCGCGATCAACCTGTTGGGTGGCGGCGCGCTGCTGCGACCGCAGTGGATCAAGGGCTTCCCGGAGGATCCCGCGCGCTACAGCTTCGTCGGTTGGAACACCTACAGCCGCGTGACGGTGGATCAGCAGGTCGAGTTCCCGCCGACGTTCTGGGCCGCGGGCCGCACGATCCCCAAGGAGATGATGCGGCCGATCCCGCAGCGATGGCTGCTGATCGACGGCGCCGCGGGCACGTCGATGGCGGGGCTCGACACCGACCCCAACGACGCGCGGCCGGGCTCGCCCGCGGATCACGAGTACCTGTCGTGGGACGTCACCGCGTTCGCGCACTCGCTGCGGCCCAAGGGCCCCGCGGCGGTCATCGGGGTCGGTGGTGGTCGCGACGTGCTCGAGGCCGCGCGGGTCGGTCACGAGCCGGTCGTGGGCATCGAGCTCAACGGCCTCATCGTCTCGCTGCACACCCAGGTCATGCGCGAGTTCTCGGGCCTGGCCGATCTGAAGGGCGTCGAGCTGGTCGAGGACGAGGCGCGCTCGTACCTCGCACGCGACAACCGCCAGTACTCGGTCATCACGATGTCGCTGATCGACACCTGGGCGGCGACCGGCGCGGGTGCCTACGCGCTGTCGGAGAACGGCCTGTACACCGTCGAGGGCTGGACGATCTTCCTGAAGCGGCTGCAGCCCGACGGCATCTTCACGGTCTCGCGCTGGTACAAGCCCGACTCGCCCGGCGAGACCGCGCGCATGCTCGCGCTGGCCTACGAGACGCTGTGGCGGCTGGGTGCGAGCGCGCCGCGGCAGCACGTGATCCTGCTGCAGAACCAGCACATCGCGACGCTGCTGGTGTCGCCGACGCCGCTGTCGGCCAGGGATCTCGATCGCATGCAGAAGGTCGCGGTCGAGCGCGGCTTCAACATGATGCTGACGCCGCGCAAGCTGCCGGCGAACCCGCTGCTGCGCGAGGTCGCGGAGCTGCCGGACTCGGCCACGCTGGCGCGGTGGGCCGCCGCGCAGGTGCTCGATCTCAGCGCCCCGACCGACGCGCGGCCGTTCTTCTTCAACATGCTGCGGCCGGGCACGTGGTTCGCACCGCCGCCGGAGATCGACGAGCTCGACCTGGGCTTCCTCGGCAACCTCCACGCCACGCAGACCCTGGTCTACGCCACCGCGGCGAGCGCCTTGCTGACGCTGCTCGCGGTGGTCATCCCGCTGTGGTCGCGCCGGCGCGCGCTCGCGGGCTACCCCCGCGGCGATCTGCTGGCGGCGTGTGCCTACTTCGGCCTCATCGGCCTGGGCTTCATGTTCGTGGAGATGGGCCTGCTGTCGCGGCTCAACGTGTTCCTGGGCCATCCCACGCTGGCGCTGGCGGTGCTGCTGGGCGGCATCATCCTCTTCACCGGCCTGGGCAGCCTCGCATCGGCGCGCGTGCAGCTGGTCGACGACGCCGGCCGCCCGACGCGGGCGCGATGGTTCCCGCTGTTGCCCGCGATCGCGATCATCGGCGTCGGCTTCGCGCTCGATCCGATGATGGCGGCGCTGTCGGGCGCGGGCACGCCGGTGCGTGTGATCACCGGCGTGGGGCTGGTCGCGATCGCGGCGCTGGGCATGGGCCTGGGTTTCCCGCTGGGCCTGCGGCTGTGCGAGCGCATCGGCGGCGGGGACAAGCCCGCGCTGGGTCCGTGGATGTGGGGCCTCAACGGTGCGTGCGGCGTGGTCGCGAGCGGCCTGGCGCTGACGACATCGATGGCGTGGGGCATCCCGGCGACGCTGACGATCGGTGCGGGCTGCTATGCCGCGCTGGTGCTGTGCACGATGCGACTGCTGCGGACGCGTTGACGCGCGCTGCATCCCCCCGCGCTTGACCGCGCGACGGCGTGTCCCGTAGGCTGAGCGCTACGTGTCGTCACAGCTCGAGCCGCGTTCCTTGCGTGCGCTGGTGTGCGCGCTGGCCCTCGCGGGTGGATGTTTCAACGAGAGCGGCGCCGCAAGCCAGGACGATTCGTCGCCCGGCACGTCGTCGTCGGGCACCGGTGGCCCCGAGTGCGGTGCCGACGTGGTGCTGCCGGCGCCGCTGACCGAGCCGTACTCGGAATGGTTCGTGGCCGTGCCCGGACCCCAAGGGCAAGACGCCGCGTCGCCGCCGCCGGCGGACCCGATCTCAGCCAGATGAGGCTGCACAAGAAGCAAGCAGCTGCAGATCGCGACCCCGGACGAGTGCGCCTCGTTGGCCGCGCGGTGAGGCGCACGGCGCTCACTCGCAGGTGATCAGCTTCGTTGCTGTCTTCGTCGCGCCGCGTTCATCGCGGACGATCGCGGTCAGCTCATGACCGGTGGTGAAGTCGACGCTGGTCGTCTCGTCCTCCAAGAGGACGCCGTCGACGAGCCAGCGCAGGCTCGCAAAGTCGCTTTCCTCATCCCACGTCGTGTGTTCGAGCGGGACGGTTCCGGGGCATTCCACCTCGGACGGAACGTCGATGAAGATCGCCGGCGGCTCGCCCGGCCAATCGATGGCGTCGAACTCGACCCACGCGAGCAGATCCGCCAGCTCCTCGCCGCAAGGTACGTTGAACTGGATGAACGACCCGTTGATCCCCTGCAGCTGGATCCACCCTTCGCTCCCGTACACGTAGATCGGCTCTTCGTTCGAGCGCACGACGTGGAAGGGCATCCCGTCCACCTCGCCCTGTCCTTCGAACACGAGCGCTCCGGGAGGGAATGCTTTCCAGTCCGTATCTTCTTCTGCCATGCCGAACGCGGGCTGCACGAGGCTGATCGTCAACGACTCGAGCACGTGCGTCGCAGGCGAGCCGCAGTCGAGCACGATGGTGAGCGGCTCGGCGAGCTCGAGCTCAAGTGAGCCCAGATAGAACGGACACGGCCCCTCGACGTTGCCCTCGACGCACTCCGAGTAGCCCACGACTCCCTCAAGCGAGGCGTACACGGGCGACTCCGCGAACGAGGAGTCGGCTCCGACGGCGCCGGCGACCGTAAGGAGCCACTCCTCACCGCGACCCACCGGCTCCTGCGCTGCAGAAGTCCTCCGCGGGCTCGCGGCACAGAGCCCCTCGTCGAAGCTCTCGCAGCAGTCGGACTCGAGGTTGCAGTCGAGCGACTGGCCGACGAACAGGTCAGTGCCGTCCTCGTAGGCCGCGGGGATCCTGTGCACCGCGCCTCGGCCGGGTGTGGCACGGACCGTCGGCGTCTCGAACGCGCCCTCATCCGAACAGTTCGGCTCGACGAACGGGTTGTCGGACCATTCCAGCTCGCACGCCACGACACAGAGCGAGATGATCGCGTCGAGCTCGTCCCCAGTCGGCGATTCCGCGTCCACGATCCATCCGCGCGGCGAGTGAACGACCCATCCGTCGAACGCCTCCTGCTCGCCCATCGCAGGCACAACAGGAAGCGGGGCCGGATTGGTGCTCACGTCGCCCGGCGAGCAGGTCGGCGTCGGCTCACCGGCGCACGAGGTCTCCGTTGCGACCAGGGTGTTCGTCGCTTCGCAGTTCCAGTCGTGGCGCGCTTGCGGACAGGTCTCCGTCCCGGCCGCGCTCGGGTCCCTCGTGAACTCGGTGGAGTCGATCATCGCGTGGTGACGGACGTCGGAATTCGGGAAGCGAACGCGCACTGCCGTGATCGAGTCGATCGCGGTCATGCCCTGGTCGCAGAACTCGACGAGCGGGATGCGGATCGCCGGCATGAACTGGCTGCTTGCGCAGATCGTGTTGATCAGGTCCGCTGACAGAACATCTTCGCCGTGCTCGTCGACGATGACGTTCGTGGTGACGAATCGCTGCTCGAGCTGCCCGCCGTTCTCGAACTCCAGTTCGACTTCGACCGTGAATTCGTCGGGGACCGTCGGGCAATCATCCGCGAGGTTGGCGAGTCGGATGCTCAGGTGGGTGAAGTTGCGGACGGTCGACAACGGATCGGCCTGCGCGTCGAGCAGCGACCAGTCCGCCTGGAGTCCGGGCGCGCCGTCGCCCCATGCGAGCTCCAGCGCCTCTGTGTCATGCACCGAGCCGAGCCCAGCGGCGCCCACCGTGACCGAGGCCGGGCCCTGGCACACGGTCGATCCGCCGCCTCCCGCCAGGGGCGCGAACGTCAGAGCGCCGCCGAGGGTCGAGTCGCCGAAGACGCCATCGCAATCGTCGGTGTCATTGCCCCGCGCGAGGCTATCGACAACCAAGCGATCAGCGCCCTCGGCGATGGTCCCCTGCGTGTAGTTGCCGAAGACGAGCGGCCGGCCGGCGCCGACGAGCTCGTCGCCATCGCCCTCGTAGTACACCGCGAGGTCGGGGTCGGCCGAGCTCGTGCCGTCCACCGTCCACAACCCCGACGACCAAATGCCGGCCGGGAAATCGGACTGACCCGGGAACGGGAGCATCGGCGCGAGGACGGACTCACGCGCGTCCATGTCGCGGAAGAGCTGCCATCGAAGGAACTGCTCGACGTAGTAGGGGCCCGTCGCGAGCGCCTGATCGCGCCCTCGCACTCCGAGCGAACTCATCGTGCCGCCCCACGCGCGGTGCGTCGGACCGTACACCCAGATGGCGACCTTGTCGGTACTTCGCAGCGTCGACGGATCGTTGGCGACGACGTCGTCCTCGCTCACATTCGCGTCGTAGGCCGGCATGCCCTGTCCCAAGACGTCGTCGTCGATGCTGCCTTGCACCGCGAGGTAGGGGGCAGCGTCTGCGTCGAGCACACGCGTCTCATCGCCGCCGTTCCATCGGGGTGCGATCGCGACCGTTGAGCACAGCTCGTAGCTATCGAGGGTCGTCGACGCCGGCAGATCGTCGTACGCATCGCAGGTGTCCGGTGCGAAGCAGCAGCCGTCGCCCTCCGGATCCTGCGAAGCCAGACAGCCCAGCGCTTTCGACAGGCGATTCGCCCCGGAACCGCCGCGACTGTGGCCCATGATCACTGCGGCGTCTGCCAGGTGGGCGGCGCCAGCTCCTGCCCAGCCGTTGGTTTCGTCGCGCGCCCAGAGCATCGCGCACGCGAGGGCGGCCTTCCGCTTCCCCCCGCTCCAGTCGTTGTTGCTCGGTTCGATCGCAACCACGACGAAGCCCGCCTCGGTGAGCGATTCGAAGAACGGCCAGTACAGGTGGTTGTTGGAGTTCGTGAGGTCACCGCCGCGGTTCACGAGATTGAGACCGCGACCCGGCGCGAAGAAGATCGCGGGGTGCGGTGGCGCGTCGGGCCAATCGCCGAGGTTGTCCGCCGGCCGGTAGACAAAGACGTCGAAAGTGTCGACCCCTCCGGACGCGTTCGTGTCGAGCCTGTCGCTATCGATGCCGTCACCGTCGACGATCTCGTCGAAGTCGCATACGACGCTGGGGTCGACGTCCTCCGCGAAATCCTCGGCGACGAGCGTGTCGGGAAGGTGGGGCTCGTACACGTCGAACATGCCTTGCATCGAGCAAGGGAATCCGCCGCCACCACCACTCATGCCACCTGTCTCGTCGGCGCCCGAATCGACTTCGGTGGTGCTGCTCGTCGATGTCGACCCCTCGGTCGCCGTCGCTTCACCCGTCGTGAACACACCCGATCCTCCCTCGCCGAGGGCGACGTCGTCCCCACAAGCGATCGCCGAGATCGCGACTACGGCGGTTGACGAACGCAGAACTGCCGTACGGATCCTGTGCACGGCACTCCTCCTTCACGACCGGGTTGTCAGGCTTAGGTGAAGCGAGCGTCAAGGGATCGACAACATGACGAACTTGTCGCCCGTCCGCGCGATCCCAGCATCGAGGAAGTCGGCTATGCCATCGCCGTTGAGGTCGGCGTGCACCATGACTGCCGGCGTGGAACTGGGAACGTCAACGAGGTTTGGAGAGCCGCCGAGATCCTCGACGATGAAGCGCCGCTCTCCCGCGCCGCCGAGAAACTCGATGTCTCCGTCCCCGTCGAAATCGGCCAGGTCGTCGAGCCGCCAGTTCCCGTCCACGCCGGGAAGCTGAGCGACGAGCTCGGGCGCGGCGAAGCTCCCATCGCCGCCGCCGTGATGGATGGCGACCGCAACCGTCGCCTGAAGCTGGATCGCGACGTCGACGTGCTCGTCCCCGTCGAAGTCCGCGGCCCACATCCCGGCCTCCCCGTAGCCGCCGGTTGGGAAGCTCCCGACAAGCGCGACCTGTCCATCGGCAGAATCGGCGCGCAGCGAGGTGAAGCGATGGAACTCCGGATCGTACTCCTCGGGGTAGGGCTTGCACGCGGTAACGTTGTCGTGGATCGCCACGTCGACGTGCCCGTCCTCATCGAAGTCGGCGTAAACGCGACGACCGGAGGCGCCGCAACCGGGAAGAGGCAGGATGGAACCGTGATCGATCCAAGACTCTCCGACCAGTTTCCTGAGGTGAGCACCCTTGGCGTCGAGCGGAAACTCGACAGCGACGAGGAACTCCAGCACCCCGTCCCCATCGGCGTCGATCGGTACGATCGATCCGTTGACGAGGAACTCGTCCTGATCGGAGACGACGACGTGCTCGGCATCTACTAGCCCATCGCTCGCGTTGCGCATCACCAGCGCCTCGCCCGAACTCTGCTTCGGCAGGGCGACGAGGTCGACGCGATCGTCCGAATCCCAATCCCAGGGCAGCCACTCGTTGAAGTCCTCGGCTCCGACGACTCCGAGCCCCGGTTGTAGCTCGCCATCGTCGTACCAGATCGGTGTGTTGACGCCGGCCGGGGTCCCGAGTGTCTCGACGATGAGCTCGTCTCGACCATCACCGTCGATGTCGAGCGCCGCCGCGCTCCCGGTCTTCGAAGTGGCGGGCTCGCCGAGGTCAGGGAGCCAGACTGACTTGAAGCAATACTGGCCCGGATCGACGACGCCATCGTCGCATCCGACGGGGAGCCCGCCCGTGGCCGAGCTCGAACCGGTCGTCGCCGCGGACGAGGTGCTCGCGGTGGTCGCCTCGCTCTCGCTCGAGGTCGACGTCGAGACAGTCGACATCGACGAGGTGTTCGACTCGGCGCCGGTGGTCGTCACCGCAGAATCTCCGCGCGGAGAACAAGCAGAGCCGATGATCGCGGCACAGACCCCGATTCCGCAGCGGCACCTTGTCGACGACGGAGCTCGCACGCCGCGAACCTCCTCCTGGAACCTCACTACGCTACACGTCTCGCTGGCGTCGTCAAGCGCCGAGGTTCGCGCGACCGAACGGCCAGCGCGGAGAGGAGCCGCCCGTGGTGCGACCATGTCGGCTACGGTTCGACCGCGGCCGACATGCGCCCGCGCCGATTCGTTCGTCGGTCTGGTCAAATGCAAATCGCTCAGGAACGCGGAGATCGGTCGGTCTTGAACACGAAGATGGGAGCGACAGGCGGATCTGGTCGCGGACGTCGCGGCCGTCGCACCCCCTCATGGCCGTGACGACCCCGAGACTGCCCATGCATCGCATCCGAGAAAATTCTTCGCCAGAAGTGGGGCCTGGGCCGCACGCACCGTGAGATCGCTCGCAGCCTCGCATCGGCGCGCCTGCAGCTGGTCGACGACGCCGGCCGCCCGACGCGGGCGCGATGGTTCCCGCTGTTGCCCGCGATCGCGATCATCGGCGTCGGCTTCGCGCTCGATCCGATGATGGCGGCGCTGTCGGGCGCGGGCACGCCGGTGCGTGTGATCACCGGCGTGGGGCTGGTCGCGATCGCGGCGCTGGGCATGGGCCTGGGTTTCCCGCTGGGCCTGCGGCTGTGCGAGCGCATCGGCGGCGGGGACAAGCCCGCGCTGGGTCCGTGGATGTGGGGCCTCAACGGTGCGTGCGGCGTGGTCGCGAGCGGCCTGGCGCTGACGACATCGATGGCGTGGGGCATCCCGGCGACGCTGACGATCGGTGCGGGCTGCTATGCCGCGCTGGTGCTGTGCACGATGCGACTGCTGCGGACGCGTTGACGCGCGCTGCATCCCCCCGCGCTTGACCGCGCGACGGCGTGTCCCGTAGGCTGAGCGCTACGTGTCGTCACAGCTCGAGCCGCGTTCCTTGCGTGCGCTGGTGTGCGCGCTGGCCCTCGCGGGTGGATGTTTCAACGAGAGCGGCGCCGCAAGCCAGGACGATTCGTCGCCCGGCACGTCGTCGTCGGGCACCGGTGGCCCCGAGTGCGGTGCCGACGTGGTGCTGCCGGCGCCGCTGACCGAGCCGTACTCGGAATGGTTCGTGGCCGTGCCCGGACCCCAAGGGCAAGACGCCGCGTGTCCCGAAGGCTGGTCGGTGGCGCGCACGCTGTACGACGTCGACGAGGCCGCGCGCTGCTCGTGCGATTGCGGCGAGCAGTCGACGGATTGCTCCGGCACGCTGTTCGTGGACGGGCCCGCGTGCGCGACGGAGAATCTGACCTTCGGCGCCGGTCCGTGCGGCATTCCGGTGATCGAGCACTCGGGCACCGATCGCGCCGGGACTGCACCCACCGCGAACGAGGAGATCTGCAACGGCGAGAGCGTGCTGGGGCTGTCGGAGCAGACCCAGCAATGGACGTTGTGCCGTCCCCCGGCTCAGACGCAGTGCATCGACGCGGCGCTACAGGCCTGCGTGCTCTCGCCGTCGGGTTGCCCCGAGGGCACGGTCCTGCGTCAGAGCCTGGTCGAGCTCGCATGCGACGCGTGCAACTGCACGATGTTCGATTGGTGCAGCGACGCGCGCGTCGCGTTGTTCGCCGCTACGAATTGCAACGCCGTGTATCCCGCCGGCGAGATCTCGCTGTCGCAGGAGTGCGGACAGGTCGCGGGGATCAGCTCGGCGACGGTGATGCCGGGGCGGTTGGGTTGCCACCGCGAACCGTCGACCGCGACCGCGCTCGATCTGTGCTGCGCGTCCTGAGCCGTCGCGGATGCGAGCAGCGGCCGTGATCGCGTCGGTAGGACCTCACCCGAAGCGCCCCCGCACCGCGGGCAAGGACGCGGTCGAGGTCACGCCCACGCGCGGCTACGCCGGCTCGACCAAGCCCACGCGGCGCGCCAGATCCGAGGTGAACACGCCCTGGGGATCGTAGCGGCGCTTGATCGCGCGCCAGCGCTCGATCGCGGGAACCATGCGCGCGAACATCTCGGCCTGCACGAAGCTGTCCTTGCCGAGGTAGATGCGGCCGCCGGCGTCGAGCACGAGCGCGTCGAGCCGGTGCAGCAGCTCGACGGTGCCGTCGCGGATGGGAAAGTCGATCGCCAGGGTGTAGCCGGGCGCGGGAAACGACAGCACGCCGTCGCTGGCGGGGCCCATGCGCTTGAGCACATTCAGAAATGGCAGCTGCCCGGCACCGATGATGGTGTCGAGGATTCGCCGCATGGCCTCGCGTCCGCGCTCGAACGGGATCACGAATTGATACTGCGTGAATCCGCGGCGGCCGTAGCCGCGATTCCAGTGGCCGATCTTGTCGAGCGGGTAGAAGAAGCCCTCGTAGTGGCCCACCGGCGCGGTCCGGCGCAGCATGCCCTGGATCACGGCATTGACCGCGCGCACGGTCACGCGATTGAGCGACAGCTGCGGCAGATCGAAAGGCACCGTGACCCGCGGCGGGCCCGAGACGCGCAGCGGATCGTCGCGCAGGCCCGGCGGCAGCTGCTCGCGCGTGGCATGGTCGCCGACCACCAGCACACCGCGGCCCAGCTGCGCGCCGTGGGCGACGACGTCGATGGTCGCGACCGAGTAGGGGAACTCGCGGTCGTGCTCGTCGAGCGCGTCGAGCATCGCGTCGAGGTGCGGCAGCACGAATGCGCGTTGCGTGAAGTAGCAGGTCTCGATGCGGCGCAGCCGGATCGTCGCGGTCAGGATCACGCCCAGCAAGCCCATGCCACCGAAGCAGCCCCAGAACAGATCCGGGTGCTCGGTGCGCGAGGCCTCGACGATGTCGCCGCTGGCGAGCAGCACGGTGATGGCATCGACGCAGCTGGCGAAGCTGCCCTGCGCGTGGTGGGCCTTGCCGTGGATGTCGTTGGCGATGCAGCCGCCGACGGTGACGTACTTGGTTCCCGGCGTGATCATCGGGAACAGCCCGCGCGGCGCGAAGTCGGCGATGATCTGCGCCAGGCTGACGCCGGCCTCGCACCGCAGCGTCGCGGTGGCCTCGTCGAAGCCGAGGTAGCGATCGAGCCCGGTGATGCCCAGCACCTGGCCCCCGCGGTTGGTCGCCGCGTCGCCGTAGCTGCGGCCGAGCCCGCGCGCGATCGTGCCGCGCCGATCGAGCCGCCGCGCCAGCTCGGCGGGGCTGTCGGCCGTGACCAGCCGACACGGCACCCGTGCGTTCGCGCCCCAGCCCGCGAGCTCGACCATGGCGGACTCGGGCAATGCGAGCGAGCGCGTCGGTGCGATGGCGACCGCGTCGGGCATCGTGGGCCTGCGCAGCGTAGCAGGCACCGCGTTCGCGCGCTCGGAGCCCGCGGTCGTGCGATCCTCGCGGCATGCCGCGCGCGCGCACCGTCCTCGCCGCGATCGCACTGGCCGGCTGCACCCGCAGCGAGCCGACACCGTCGTCGCCCGCGCCGCTCGCGGCGCCGCCGCCCGCGGCCGCCGCATCGCCGCCGGCCCACACGCCGCCGCGCGACCCGGCCGCGGCGCCGTCGACCGCGAGCAGCTGCGAGGGCCGCATCGAGGCGTACCTCGCCGCGCGCGCGGAGCTCGGGACGTGCACGCGCGACTCCGATTGCGCGCAGATGTGGCCGGGGCTGTGCCCGCACGGACCGTACTACGTGCACCGCGAGCGCGAGGTCGCGGCGGTGGTGGCGATGGAGCGTGCGATCGAGCAGTCGTGTTCTTTGCCCGAGTGCGAGCCGCCGATCGAGCTGCCGATGGCGCGCTGCGACGCGGGGCGCTGCGTGGCCGGCCGATCGCCGGCGACGTCGACGTGCTGGGACTTCCGCGAGACCAACCTCGAGGCCGACGGCGTCGCGCAGGGGCACACCGCGACGCGCATGGTCGGGACCACGCCGCAGCTGGTCATCGCGCCGGCGCACGCGGGCACGCTGGTGCTCGAGCTCGATTGGCCGCAGCGCTGCAGCGATTGCACGCTGCGGATCTCCGAGCACAACAGCGGCATGTCCAGACTCGTCACGCCCACGCGCAGCGAGAGCGCGGCGCAGCGCAACGGCGAGACCGTGCGACGCGAGCGGCTCGAGCTGCCGGTCACGCCGGGGCCGTATCACATGATCGCGATGGCCAGCACGGAGGTGCCCTTCAGCGTGCGCGCGACGCTGACCCGCGCAGGCGGTGGCACCGCTGCGGTGACGCGGCATGGCGTCGACTGGCAGCGCATGTGCGAGGATTGATCGCGATCACGATCCAGGCTCGCGATCGGCCACGCCGCGGCGTAGCCGATCCTTGATGCGAGCGAACTGCTTGCGCAGCCGCGCGGCCTCGCGATCGATGCGCTCGGTGTCGTCGCCGACATCGGCGAGGATGCGCACGATCTCCGGCCACCGCATGCGCCGTTCGACCCGCAGCACCAGCAGCGCGCGCTCCTCTTCGTCGAGCAGTGCGCGTACCATCGCGACGCGTTCGTCGTGGCGCCACGGCGTGCTGTCGAGCGTGGATCGGATTGCGGCGGCGATCTGCGGCGCGGGAACGTCGGACCACGGTACCTCCCGTCGCGCGCGGGCCTGCAGCTGACGCTGGCGGTCGACCAGCAGACGGCGGGCGATGACGTAGGCCCACGTACGAAAGCTGCTGCGCCACGCGAACTCGGGCAGTTTGCGCCACAGTCGTTCCGACAGCTCCGCGAAGGCCTCCTCGGCCTCGGCGTTCGACGGCGCCGCAGCGCGCAGGAATCCCAGCAGCTCCGGGCCGTAGCCGAGGATCGCCACCGTCGCCGCATCGGCCCAGCGCTCGGCCTCGGCGTGGGCGCGGATTTCCACCTCGAGCGCCGAGTCTGGGTGATCCCCCGTGGTGGTCACGCCGGAAGTATAGCGAGCGCGGCCGAGCTACGCTGGCAACGCGATGGGCGACGCGTTGTCCGAAGGCAGCGGATCGATTGCGCCATCCGACGCGTGGCTGCACTCGGTCGCTGGCGCGCTCGGTGCCGCGAGCACCCGTGCCTCGGCGTGGATCGCCAGCGGCACGATCGTCGACGACAGCTACCGAGTCGAGCGCCCGCTGGGCGCCGGCGGCATGGCGGTGGTCTACCTCGCGCACGATCTCCAGCTCGACCGGCGCGTGGCGCTCAAGCTCTACGACGTCGATGCTCGAGAGCTGTCGTTGTCACGGATCTGGCGCGAGGCCCGGGCGATGGCCCAGCTGTCCCATCCCAACGTCGTGGTGGTGCACGGCATCGGTGCGCATCGAGGCCGCGTGTTCCTGGCGATGGAATTCGTCGCCGGGCAGACGCTGCGGGGGTGGTTGGCGCAGGCCCGGCGGCCCTGGCCGGAGGTGCTGGCGATGTTCGTCGCGTGCGCGCGCGGGCTCGCGGCCGCCCACGCGGTCGGGCTCGCGCACGGCGACTTCAAGCCTGACAACGTGCTGGTCGGCAGCGATGGTCGTCCGCGGGTCGCCGACTTCGGGCTCGCGCACGGCATCGGCGGGGCCTGGGAGCGCGGTGGAGGCGAAGGCGGACCGTCGACCGATCGCGGGACGACCACCGCGCGGACCAGCGGGCAGGTCGTCGGCACCCGCGGCTACGCGGCGCCGGAGCTCGAGCGCGGCGCCGCAGTCGATGAGCGCTGCGATCAGTTCTCGTTCTGCGTCGCGCTGTACGAAGCCCTGTTCGGTCTGCACCCGTTCGAGGGCGACGACGACGACGCGCGGCGACGCGCGATGTCGCATGGACGCATGCGGGCACGGCCGGCCGCGGCCGTGCCCGCGCGCATCCATCAGGCGTTGGCCCGGGGGTTGTCGCTCGATCCCGCGGCTCGCTTCGCCAGCCTCGACGCGCTGATCCTGGCGCTCACCCGCGATCCCTCGCGCTGGCGGGCGCGGATCGGGTTCGGTGCGGTCACGCTGGTGGGCACCGCCGCGCTGGCGCTGACGTGGCCACGCGCACCAGGGTGCGACCGCGCCGACGAGGGGCTCGACGGGAGCTGGGGCGCGCAGCGCGAGGCCGCGCTGCGCGAGCAACTTCGCGCCAGCGGTTCGCCGATTGCGGCGCAGACCCATGCCCAGCTGGCACAGGGGCTCGACGACTGGACCGACCGCTGGCGCGCGCAGCGGATCGATGCGTGCGAGGCCACGCGCGTCCGCGGCGCGCAATCCGACCTGCTGCTCGATCGGCGCATGCGGTGCCTCGACCGCATGCGTGCACGACTCGACGCCGCGCTGGCCGTGCTCGAGGCCGCCGACCGCGACCTCGTCGCGCGCGCGCCCGATGTCGTCGCGGCGTTGCCCGATCCCGCGGCCTGCGGCGACGTCGACCGATTGCTGGCCCAGATCGCGCCACCCGGCGACCCTGCGCTCGCGCAAGCGGTGGAAGACGAGCGCCGCGTGCTTGGCGATGCATGGGTCGCCGGCGACTTCGGTCGCTTCGCCGAGGCCGCCGAGCAGGCCACGCGCGTGCGCGACGGCGGCACCGCGCGCGAGTATCCGCCGCTGCGCGCGGAGGCCTCGCTGGTCCTGGGCATCGCGCAGTGGCGCGCGCAGGAGAACGCTGCGGGCGAGGCCGCGCTCACCGAGGCGTTCCACGGCGCGATCGCCAGTGGCGACGACGAGACCGCCGCGGCCGCGGCCCGCGAGCTGCTGTGCACGCTGGGCCAGGTCCCCGACAGCACCGCGCGCGCGCAGTGGTGGGCGGCGATGGCGGCGTCGATCGCCGCCCGCGCGGGCGAGGGCATCGAGCTGCGACTCGAGCGACGTGCCTGCGAGGGCTGGTCGCTCTTCGCGGCAGGGCGCTACGCCGAGGCCGAGGCGGTCTACCGCGGCGCGATCGCGGAGGCCGCCGCGGTGCCCGACAGCGCTGCCGTGCCACAGCTGTACGACCGGCTGGGTTCGTTGTTGGCCAGCATCGAGCGTCATGCCGAGGCCGCGCAGGAGCACCAGCGCGCGATCGAGCTGGCGACCGCGCTACGCGGGCCCGAGCATCCGCTCGTGCTCGCGGCGCGGGGCAACCTCGCCGGCGACCTGCTGCGCCTGGGTCGCGCCGGCGCGGCGCTGTCGATCGAGCTCGAGGTGTTGCAATCGCGGCTCGCACGCGGTGACCCCCGCAGTCCGCAGCTCGTTGCCGACTACGGTCGCATCGCCGACGTGCTCGATGCACTGGGCGCGCTGCCGCAGGCGATGGCGTACCGCGACGCGGGCATCGCGATCGCGCGCACGCGCGCCGATCAGGCGCGGAGCCTGGTGGTCCTGCTGGCCAACCAAGCCTCGGATCTGCACACCGCCGGTCGCCTCGACCAAGGCCTCGCGCTGCTGGCCGAGGCGGTGGCGATGTCGGAGACGGCCGCCGGCCCCACGCACCCCGACACCGGCAAGGCCCGCATCAACCTCGGATCCTTGCTGTCGCAGGCGGGCCGCATCGTCGAGGCCGAGGCCGAGCTCCGTCGCGGGCTCGCGATCCTCGAGCCCGCGTACGGTCCCCAGCATCCCGTGCTGGCCATCACGCACCTCAACCTCGCCCAGATCGCGACCGAGACCGGGCGGCTCGAGCTCGCGGGATCGGAGCTCGCGCTCGCCGAGGGCATCGCCGCGGCCGCGGGCGATCCGCAGATGCGAGCCTTCGTCGCGCTCAGCCGCGCCGACGTCGAGCGTGCGCGACACGATGTCGCCGCCGCGCGTCAGCTGCAGCGCACCGCGGTCGCGCTCCTGCACGGCGTCGACCCGCTCACGGAGGGACGCGCCGTATTGTACCTGGCCTACGACGATCTCGCGCTGGGCGAGCTGGCCGCGGCGCGCGAAGGCTTCGACCACGCCCGCGCGCTCGCACGCGAGCAGGGCGCGGCGGCCCGAGCCGCCGATGCGTTGCTCGGCCTCGCGCGCACGAGCTGGGCCCAGGGGCACCACGCGAGCGCGCGACGTCAGGCCCGGGATGCCCAGGCCGAGTTCGCGACGCTGCAGGACGACGCCGGCGTCGAGACCTGTCGACGTTGGCTCGAAGAACATCGCTGAGCCGTGGTCACAGTGCGGGGGGGAGTTTCGTCCACCGGCAATCGCGAGGACCCCGCCATGACCGACCTCAACCGACTCAGCCGCCGACACCTGTTGCGATCGACCGCCGGAGGCCTCTGCGGCCTGGGCCTGGGCGCCGCTCTCGACCCGCTCGCCTGGGGCGCGCCGGCCAAGCCCACGCCCAAGGACCTGTCCAGGCGCATCGTGCAGCTCGAGACCACTGCACCCGCAGGCACCAGCAGCGACGACGCCAAGCTCGACAAGCACGGTCAGGCGTTGATGAAGCTGCTCGTGCACAAGACCCGCTCGGCGTTCGCGGTCGCGGCCGCCAACCCCAGCGGCAAATTCGCCAAGGGCTCGCTGCACGCTGCCGCCGCTGCCGGCATCGCGGCGATGTCGAGCCAACGGGCGAGTCGCGTGCGTGCGAGCTTGGGCGGGCTGCTGTCGGCGTCCGAGGTCGTGCGCGCGAGCAGCCTGGGTCCCTACAAGGACGCCGGCCTCGCCGCGGCAACGGTCAAGGCCGGTACCGATCTCGAGCTCACCCGCGTGCTGCGCGAGTTGCCGATCAAGTCGGGCACGACCCAGGCGCCCAACACCGACAAGGCGCAGGACAAAGCGGAACCCAAGTGCACGCGGTTCGAGTTCCAGCTCAACTCCGTCAAGTGCAAGGTCAAGAACGACAGCTGGGTCAGCGGAGCCGATGAGCTGCTCATCGGCGGCACGCTGCTGCACCGGACCAAGGTCTCGACCATCGATCGCATCAAGTACGAAGGCTTCGAGTCGGGCGACAAGCGTTACAAGGACTACGAACCCTGTGCCGCGTACTCGCGCGATCTGGTCGACTCGAACCCGTTCCTCTCCGACGCCTGCCCGCACGGCGGGCCCGGTGACCTGTACGCAGGCAGGAAGATCATCGGCGCCGATCTCGAAGGACCCGGGACCTACGCGTTGGTGCTGGTGGTCGGCGAGCAGGACATCGGTGGCGGTTTCACGCAGCTGATCGCGGATGTCTACGACGCACTGTCACGCGAGATCCAGGCGGCGCTCGACGACCTCGGCATCGCCGTGGGTGCGTTGCTGTCGACCTACCTCGGCCCGATCGGCGAGTTCCTCGGTGTGGTGCTCGGCAAGGCCCTGGGGGCGTTCTTCGGCTGGCTCATCAACGAGGTCATCAACAACCAAGACGACTACATCGGCTCGTGGACGTGGACCATCGAGCTGACCGAGCGTACGCAGTCGTACCTCGCGACGCGGTGGGACGACCCGCTACCCACGCCCAAGGGCACGTGGGCCAGCGACATGAAGAAGTTCGAGTTCCGCGGCAAGGACAAGGACGACGGCGACTACGTGCTGCGGCTCCACTTCCGCGCGTTCGCCTAGCCGGCGGTGCCCGCAGCGCTCAGCGGCCACGTGCTACGATCGCCCGCCGCAGCATGCCGGAAGCCGCCGAGCCCACCCCCGCCGATGCCGAAGCCTGGATCGCGCTGGTGCTGCGCGCCTACGCCGAGTCGATCGAGCACGGCAACCGCTGCTGGCAGCAAGCGCGCACCGTCGCCGACGGCGACGCCGCGGCCGCGTCCGCGCTCGCGCGCGCGGCGATGCTCGGGCTCGAGCGCATGGGCGCCGACGAGCCGACGTCGTTCGGCATGCTCGCGTGCGAAGCATTGCGGCACTTCGGCGGCGCGCCGGAGCTGGAGCGTCTGCGTCTCGCACGAGCCTCGCTGCCGCCGCGCCCGGGCCTGCGTGACTGGCGACGCGATGCCGATCGTGCGATCGCGGTGATCGAGGGCCGTGTGCTGGGCCGCTGCGCCTGCCTCGCGGAGTCGGGCAGCGGCGCGCCGGTGTGGGGCCCGCTGTGGGAGGTCGAGGCGGAGACGGTCGACGCGCAGCGGTGCTGTTGCGAGATCACGGCGCGATGCACCGCCTGCGGCGCGCGCTGGTCGGTGCTGCGCGACGACGGCTATCACTACCCGCAGTACCACTGGACGCGCCTGTGATCGCGCGCCCACGCCCACGCCCACGCGCGCAAGCTCAACGCCGACGCCGGATCGCCAGCCACACCGGCAGCCACAGCAGCGCCGCGGCGGGCCGTGGTCGCTCGCTGCTGCAGCCGCAGCCGGCAGTGCCCTCGTCCGCCGCTGCATCGGTGCTGCTCGAGGCGTTGCCGCCGCTGCCGTCGGCAACGCCGTCGGCCTCGCCCGCGCCGCTGCTCGAGGCCGGCCCGCTGCTGCCCGCGCCGGTCGTGCCGCTGCTGCCACCGCCATCGCTGCCGAAGCTGGTGCTCGCGTCGCCGAGCGTCTCGCCACCGCCGCTGTCGCTGCCGCCGGTGGTCGCACCGGTCGGCGTGGGCGGTTCGTAGACGCCGCCGGCCTCGACCAGCGTGACGACCATGCGTACCTCGGTCGGCGTGTACAGGGCCGCGGTTCGCGGCCCGACGTTGTCGGCCGAGGGCTTGCCGTTCATCGTGTCCTTGAGGATGCACGCGATGTTGGTCACGCCCTGCGTCCAGTCGACGAACTCGCCCGGCGGCGACCAGAAGTTGGCGAACGGCGTCTCCCACTCGTACGTGCCGACGTCGGTGTACGTCGGCGACTGGTCGGTGCAGGCATAGGTCGGCGTGGCCTCGAAGCAGACCTGGAACTTGGTCTCCTGCTCGGTCGGCTTGGTGTGCACCTCGAGGTAGACCCACGCCGAGCCCTGCGAGTAGTCGACCGGGCTGGTCCAGTCCGCCGGCGTGCCGACATCGGGCATCTCGCGGTAGTGCGAGTCCGGCAGCTCCGGCGTGTGCACCCACGTGCGGTCGAACACCACGACCTGCTCGGCGCGCGCGCTCGGGCTCGCGAGCATCACGGTCGCACCGATCCCCCACGCGAGCCTGGCTGCGATGTTCATCGCGACGAGGGTACACGAGCGCCTGCGCGCGATCGCGATCACCCGTCGATCTGCCACAGCAGCGGCGTCGAGCCGCTCTCGCCCAGCTCCGCACCCACCGCCCACAGATCCCCCGGGCCGCTGCCGTGCACGTCGAGCAGCTGTCGCAGGTACGGGCTGCCCGCGTGCTGGCGATCGAGCACGTCCCACTGCGTGCCGTCGTAGTGCGCGACGGTGGCGAAGTCGCCGACGCCCCACACGTCGTCGCTGGCGAAGCCCCACATCGCCGAAACGCCGCCGACGCCGTCGAGCTCGGTCTCGGTCCAGCTGCTGCCGTCGAAGTGCGACAGCTCGTCGTCGGCGGTGATCCACACGTCGTCGGCGGCGCTGGCCCAGATCGCGTCGGCGCCGTGGCCGAGGTCCTCGATCGTGGTCCACGTGGTGCCGTCGAAGTGACCGACGTCGAACACACCGCCGATCCACACGTCGTCGCTGGCGGTGCCCCACAGCGCGACGTTGTCGGTGCTGCCGGCGATCGTGCGCGTCCAGGTGGTGCCGTCGAAGTGCGCCGCGGTCGACTGATCGCCGCCGACCCACAGGTCGCTCGGTCCCGTGCCCCACACCGACGAGACCCCCTCGATGCCGACGTTCGCGGCCGTGAGATCCTCGACCGTCCACGCGCTGCCGTCGTAGCGCGCCAGGCTCGCGCCGCCCACGCCCACCAGCGAGTCGGGCGCGAAGCCCATCAGCGACACCACCGTCACCGCGGGGTTGAGCGTGGTCGTGGTCCACGCGCTGCCGTCGAAGTGCAGCAGCTTGCCGCTGTCGGCCGCGAGCCACACGTCGTCGGGCGCGAAGGACCAGACCGACTGCAGCGACACCACCCCCTCGGGCAGCGTGACGGCGTGCCAGACCGTGGCATCGTCGTCGTCGCGGCTGCTGCCGCAACCGCATGGCAACGCGGTCGCGCAGGCCAACACCACGAGCACACAGGTGCGCATCGCTTCAGCATAGCAAGGCTGCCGCGCGGACCTCGGTGGCGCGACGCGACCGGCATCGGCACGTGCGCCAGGACACGGCCGCTCGTGCACGCCCGTGCGCTTGAGCGCTGGGGCCAGCCGGGATAGCCTCCGCGCGCATGTTCGTCAGCGCCTGTCTCGTCCTCGCGATGGTGGCACCCGCCGCGGCCCCAGCCGGCGCGTCGACGACCCCTGCACCGAGCGCACCGGCGCGCGTGTACGACGGACCCAAGGACGTCGTGCCCGAGGCCGGCGTCGGCGAGCCCGAGGTCGTGGCACCGGGCAGCGAGACCGAGCCGGGCAAGACCGAACCGGGCAAGACCGAACCGGGCAAGACCGAACCGGGCAAGACCGAACCGGGCAAGACCGGCGGCACCACCGGCGGCACCGTGACGACCGGCGGCATGTTGCCGCCCGTGGTCACGCCGTACGTGCCCA
>JAIBBS010000263.1 GCA_019694555.1 Nannocystaceae bacterium | reverse complement strand
GGGCGCCGGCACGCTCGGTGCGGGCGCGACAGCGTCGCTCGCGGGCGCCGGCGCCGGTGTGCCGGCCACGAGCACGCCCGAAGGATCGCGCTCGGGC
This sequence comes from Nannocystaceae bacterium, assembly GCA_019694555.1. Classification (GTDB taxonomy): domain Bacteria; phylum Myxococcota_A; class Polyangia; order Nannocystales; family Nannocystaceae; genus Xiheibacterium. Next base: position 9,603 of record JAIBBS010000263.1, on the reverse strand, counting down.
AGCACGACGCCGGTCGCGGTCAGCCGCGCATCGCGGCCGCGCGTGATGTCGTCGCGACGCTCGAGGTACAGCTGCACCAACCGCCGCGCCGCGTAGTGGGCCTTGATCCGCCACGCGGGCTCGTTCGCCAGCAACACCGCGAACGCGATCTCGGGGCGATCGGCGGGCGCGAAGCCGATGAACCAGTTGTAGTTGAGCGAGGGCGCGCGACGGCCGGTGAGGCTGCCGGTCTTGCCGGCCACGCGCACGCCTTGGATGTAGTCGTTGCCCGCGCCGTCGCGGAAGCTGATGCGCGCGGTGCCCTCGGTCGTGGTCGCCTCCATCATGGTGGCGACCGCGTCGGAGATCTCGCGGCTGATGATGCGGTCCGACTTCGGCTGCGCCGGCGTCAGGTCCGAGCCGTCGGGCCCGAGCACCTGCGCGATGACGTGCGGCGGCTGGTACAGCCCGCCGCGCGCGAAGATGCTGGCCAGCAGCGCGCCGTGGATCGGGCTCATGTCGATGTTCCAGAAGCCCGCCGCGACCTTGGCGCGCTCGAGCGGCTCGCTGGGGATGTGCGCGGGCGAGCGCTCGACGTTGAACTCGAACGGGATCTCGGTCTCGAACAGGAACGTGCGCGCGATCTGGGCCAGCTGCGACTGATCGAGGTGGGCCAGCGCGAGCTTGGCGATGACGAGGTTGTAGCTGTGCGCGACCGCGGACGAGAGGCTCTCGCACTGCGTGTCGCGGGCCGGATCGTCGCGCAGCTCGTCGTCGGTGATGCCGTGCAGGCCGCCGTTGAAGCAGACCTGCGTGCCGGGCGTGACACCACCTTGCTCGAGCAGGCCCGCCGCGGTGACGAGCTTGAACACCGACGCCGCCGGTGCCCACGCGGTCGCGAGCACCTCCAGCGGATCGACCTGCGGGTCCATGCTCGAGTGGCCCGCGAGCACGAGCACGCCGTTGTCGCGCAGATCGAGCATGACCGCGGCGGCGTAGGGCACCTCGCGGTTGCGGAAGATCTGCAGCGCCGCGTCCTGCAGCACCGGATCGATCGTCAGCATGATCCGGTGGCCATCGCCGAGGTCCTGCACGAGGCGGCCCTCGGCCACGCCGGCCGCGCGCGCCTTGTCGCCCTTGGCCGCGGCTGCGGGCTTGCTCGCCGGCATCGCCGCGGGCGCGCCCGCGAGGTACGGCACCAGCTTCGCGGCGGCGAGATCGAGCCGGTCGGCCCACGGCAACGGCGGCGGCGCGTCGGGGGTCGGCGGCTGCGCGACCGCGGTCGCGGCCGTCCGCGGCAGCTCGGTGTCGTGCGGGCCCGACTGACGCTGGACGTAGATCGCGATCGCGCCGAGCGTGCCGAGGAAGAACAGCGCGCCCAGGCCGCCAAGCCCGCCACGTGTGGATCTCCCGCTGCGCACCACCGCCGCCTATAGCAACCGCGGCCCGCGCGGTCAAAAAGCCGGGGCGTCCGGGGACCGGCGCCGCGGCGCGGAACTGCCGTCGCGGGCTCAGACCCGGCGTTTCGTGGCCGTTGTCGCGAACGGGCCCGGCCCCGCGGGGCCCCCGGGCGCCCGGGCGCGCCCGAGCGCGAGCGCGGTCGCGCCGGCCACGGCCGCGCAGCCGGGTGCGCGGGCCCGCGAGGGCACGACCACAATGTGTGCCGGTCGATCACCGTACGTTCGTCACGTCTCCGGGAATGCTTCGAGCTCTGCTACCCTGTGCACGAAGCCTGAAGGCCCCGAACGCGGGATCATGCGCGACGAAACGATCGTCACCGTCATCCACAAGGTGGAAGACACCGGCATGCAGCGCCGGAAGAAGGACGCGTGCATCGTCGTGATCTACGGCGCGGAGCTCGGTCGCAAGTACGCCATCGAGGGTCGCGAGATGACCATCGGGCGCGCGACGGTCAATGACATCTGCGTGAGCCAGGATTCCGTCTCGCGCACGCACGCGACCATCTTGGTCGACGAGCACGGCGTGAAGATCCGCGACAACGTGTCGACCAACGGCACCTACGTCAACGACCACAAGATCCACGAGGTCTATCTGAAGGACGGCGACCTCATCAAGGTCGGCCGCTCCATCTTCAAGTTCCTGACCGGCGACAACATCGAGAGCTCCTACCACGAGGAGATCTATCGCCTGTCGACGGTCGACGGTCTCACGCAGATCTTCAACAAGCGCTACTTCATCGAGACGCTCGAGCGCGAGCTCAGCCGTGCCCGTCGCTACGACCGGCCGCTGGCGCTCATGATGTTCGACATCGATCACTTCAAGAAGTGCAACGACACCTACGGCCACCGCGCCGGTGACCACGTGCTGCGTCACATGGCCGACCTGGTGCGGCAGCGGGCGCGCAAGGTCGACGTGATCGCGCGCTACGGCGGCGAGGAGTTCGCGGTCGTGCTGCCCGAGATCGATCTCGCCGGCGCCGCGCAGTTCGGCGAGAGCCTGCGCAAGATGGTCGAGGAGGAGGAGTTCGTGTTCGAGGGCCGCCGCATCCCGCTGGCGGTCTCGGTCGGTGTCGCCGATCTCGATCCCGCGATCGCCAGCGCCGACGATCTCATCAAGAAGGCCGACGCCCGGCTGTACCGCGCCAAGCAGAGCGGTCGCAACCGCGTGGTCGCCGACGACGGCTGAGGCCGTGGACGGCGCGGCGGCACGTGGCGAGCAAGCGCCGATCCGGCTGCTGCCCGCCGACATCGCGGATCAGATCGCGGCCGGCGAGGTCGTCGAGCGCCCGGCGTCGATCGTCAAGGAGCTGCTCGACAACGCCATCGACGCCGACGCGACACGGGTCGAGCTGGAGCTGGTCGCCGGCGGCACCGCGCGCATCGCCGTGGTCGACGACGGCCGCGGCATCGCAGCCGAGCAGCTGATCCTCGCGCTCACGCGCCACGCCACCAGCAAGCTCGCCAGCGCCGCGGATCTGGTCGAGCCGGCGTGGCTGGGCTTTCGCGGCGAGGCGCTCGCGAGCATCGCCGCGGTCGCGCACGTGACGCTCGAGTCGCGGCCCGCGGGCGCGGCCACGGCCACGCGGCTGCGGGCGCCCGCTGGCCTGGCGCCGACGCTGGAACCCTGCGCGGGGCCGCCGGGCACGCGGGTCGAGATCGCGGGCCTTTTCGCCAACGTGCCCGCGCGGCGCAAGTTCCTGCGCGCGCCCGCGACCGAGTTCTCGCACTGCCTCGAGACCGTGCTGCGCATCGCGATCGTGCACCCGCAGCTGGCGCTGCGCGTGCGCCACGAGGGCCGCGTGGTGTTCGAAGCGCCGCGCGAGTCGATCGATGCCCGCGTCGAACGCATCCTCGCGCGCCGCGGCGCGGGTGCGCTGCGCCGCATGGTCGAGGACATCGACGGCGTGTCGCTGCAGGCGTGGCTGGGACGCGGCACCGCCGAGCGCGGCGAGCTCACCATCATCGTGCGCCGCCGGGTCGTGCGCGAGCGCGCGATCGCGAGGATCGTGCGCGAGGCCTTCGACGATCCCGCGTTGGTCGCGTGCCTGGTGGTCGAGCCCGGTCGCGGCGACGTCGACGTCAACGTGCATCCGCAGAAGGCCGAGGTGCGCTTCGCCGATCCGCAGCACGTCTACGCCGCGGTGCGGCGGCTGTGCGCGCGCGCGGCCGCGGCCGACGAACCGCGCCAGGCGCCGGCGCCGTCGGCCACCGCAGCGTCGCCGATCGTGGCGGCACCACCGGCGATCGCACTGCCGCAGGACACGCTGCCGCTGCCGCTGTCGTCGTCGCCGGCGACCGGCCACAGCTACGCGCTGCGCACCGCGGCGGCCTCGGCCGACTATGCCCGCGCGCGCGACGAGCGACGCGTGATGGCCGAGGCGCTGTCGGCCCGCAATCGCCTGCCCGAGCCCACGCCCGAGCCCGCCGCCGACGAGGCCGCCGCGCCGGTGCGACCGCTCGTGCCCGCGCGCGACGAGCCGGTGTTGCTCGACGTGCTGCCGGGCCCGCTGGCGCTGGTGCGTCACGGCGACGCGCTGCTCGCGATCGATCTGCGGGCGCTGCGGGGCTACCTGCTGCAGCGCCGGCTGTTGCAGGAGCTCGGCGGCGGCGAGGTCGTGGCGCAGGCGCTGCTGGTGCCCGCGGTGGTGCCGCTGGACGCCGAGTCGCTGGCGCTGTGCGACGCCGCCCACGACGAGCTCGCGACGCTGGGCCTGGTGGTCGAGCGCTTCGGTGAGGCCAGCGTGATCGTGCGCGCGGTGCCGGCGTCGTTGCGGCGCTGCATCGACGAGCTCGACGCGGCCGCGCTGTTGCAGCGCGTGCTGCCGTACCTGCGCGCGCGTCGTGCCGGCGGCGAGCGTCCGCTCGCGGGGGCGCTGGCCGAGTACGCCGCGGCCGCGGTCGCGCCCCGCTTCGCGCGCAGCTTCGTGCGCGAGCTGTTCGAGCTCGGCGTGCCGCTGCACGAGGTGCCCGGGGTCCAGTGCTGGAGCGCCGCGGCGCTGGGCCGCGGCCCGGGGGCGTCGTGAGCCCGCCGCGCGCGCTCGCGGTGGTCGGACCCACCGCGGCCGGCAAGGGCGCGCTGGCGCGGACCATCGCGACCACGTTGGGACGCGCGCTGCTGGTGTGCGACTCGGTCAAGGTCTACCGCGGGCTCGACATCGGCACCGGCAAGCCCGACGCGGGCGTGCGGGCCGGCATCGAGCACCACCTGCTCGACCTGGTCGATCCCGATCAAGGCTTCTCCGCCGGCGACTACGCCGACGCCGCGTGGCCGACGTTCTCGCGCACGCGCGGCATCTTCGTCGGCGGCACCGGCTTCTACCTGCGCCAGCTCGCGTGGTCGTCGAGCGAGCCCGACGACGGCGGCGTCGATGCGCCGCGCGAGCATCCCGAGCGCGCCGCGTTCGAGGCCCGCTGGCACGCCGCGCAGGCCGACGAGCCCGGCGCGCCGTGGCGCGCGCTGCAGCAGCGCGACCCCGACACCGCCGCGACGATCCATCCCGCCAACGTCGTGCGGGTGGTGCGGGCGCTGTGGCTGTGCCACGCGCACGGCCGCCCGGTCGCGGCCGTGCGCGCCGCGGCCCCGCCGACGCCGCGGCTGTCGCTGATGCTGGTGCTGCTCGATCCCGGCCCCGAGGCGCTCGCGCGCCGCATCGAACGGCGGCTCGACGCCATGCTCGCCGCGGGCTTCCTCGACGAGGTGGAGCGGCTGCTCGCCAGCGGCTATCATGGCGGCCACAAGGCCATGCAGAGCCTCGGCTATCGCCAGCTGCTCGACGTCGTCGCGGGGCGGACCGACCTCGCGAGCGCGCGTGCGGACATCCTCACGGCGACGCGCCAGCTCGCGAAGCGCCAGCGGACGTACTTCCGCCACCAGTTCCCCGGGGCGATCGTGCACGCGATCGCGAGCCCCGAGGCGTGCCCGTGGCACGCGATCGAGGAGTTCCTCGACGCCGCGCCCCGCCGTGGAGTCGGACCATGACCAGCAAGGTGCTCGAGTTCGAGCGACCGATCGTCGAGCTCGAGGGCAAGATCCGCGAGCTCAAGCTGCTGTCGAGCGGCAGCCAGGAGATGGCCGAGGAGATCGAGCGCCTCGAGGAGAAGGCGCGGCAGCTGCAGCGCGAGCGCTTCGCCGCGCTCACGCCCTGGGAGCAGGTGCAGCTGGCCAAGCATCCCGACCGGCCGTACACGCTCGACTACCTCGCCGAGATCGCGACCGAGTTCCTCGAGCTGCGCGGCGATCGGGCCTACGCCGACGATCCCGCCATCGTCGCCGGGATGTGCCGCATCGGCGGTCGGCCGGTGCTGACGCTGGGCCACCAGAAGGGCCGCAACACCAAGGAGAACCTGTTCCGCAACTTCGGCATGGCGCGGCCCGAGGGCTACCGCAAGGCCCAGCGGATGTTCCGCATGGCGGAGCAGTTCCACCTGCCGCTGTTGGCCTTCATCGACACCGCCGGCGCGTACCCGGGCATCGGCGCCGAGGAGCGCGGCCAGTCCGAGGCCATCGCGACCTGCCTCGAGGTGCTCTCGACCCTGCGCGTGCCGACGATCTCGGTCGTGATCGGCGAAGGCGGCAGCGGCGGTGCGCTCGCGATCGGTCTGACCGATCGCATCCTCATGCTCGAGCACGCGGTCTACTCGGTGATCTCGCCGCGCGGCTGTGCGTCGATCCTGTGGAAGGACCCCGAGGCCGAGCAGGCCGCCGCGACCCAGCTCAAGCTCACCGCGCACGACGTGCACCGGCTGGGCATCTGCGACGAGGTCGTGCCCGAGGCGCCCGGCGGCGCGCACCGGGGCCTGGCGTCGACCGCGGCCAACCTGCGCGAGGCGTTGCAGCGCCACCTCGGCGAGCTCGACGGCTTGCTCGCGCGTGGCACCGACGCGCTGCTGGCCGCGCGCTACGACAAGTTCCGCCGCATCGGGCACGTCGAACGGGTCGCCGGGGCCTGACGCCGGATCGACCGCGGTGTTCGAGCATGCGATGACGATCTGCGCGGTGTGCCTGGGCTTCGCCCTGGTCCGCGCGTTGCGTCGCTCCGAGACCCGCGGTCGCAGCTACGCGGCGTTGGTCGCCGGGCTGCTCGCGCTCGATTTGATCGCGATGCTGCAGCCGTCGCGCTTCCTGGGCGCGGTCGCCATCGGCTTCTCGGTGGTCGCGGTCGCGGTGCCGTGGCTGCTCGAGTCGGTCGCGCGCTGGGCCTTCGCGCGCGGTCGGTTGCGCATGGCGGTGGGGCTGTGCGGCGTGCGTGCGGCGCTGATGCCCGGGGCCGGGCTCGCGCGGCAGCAGGAGATCCTGCGCGGGCTGGCGCTGCTCGAGACCCACGGGGTCGACCGCGCGCTGAGCCACTTCCGCGAGCTCGCCGGCGACGCCGAGGGCGGCGAGTCGATGGTCATCCACGAACAGATCGTCTCGATGCTGTTCTACGGCCAGCGCTGGGACGAGGGCATCGCGCACTACGAGGCGCGCTTCCATCCCCGCCACGCCGCGCTGCGGCCGGCGCTGGCGCTGGGGCTGCTGCGTGCCTACGGCGAGTCGGGTCGGCTCGACACCGCCGCGGGGCTGCTGCGCGCGCTCGAGGAAGGACCGGTCGGCTCGGATCCCGCCGCGGTCGGCTTCGTGTCGCAGGCGCGGCTGACGTTTCTCGCCTACGCCGGCGCCGCGACGACGGTGGAGTCGGCGCTGACCGAGCCGCGTCGCCGCGCGCTGGGCCTGTCGCCCGCGAGCTCGGCGCTGCTGCGGGGCATCGCGCTGCTGCGCGCGGGCCAGACCGAGGCCGCGCGCATGCAGCTGTCGCGCGTGCCCGAGCTCGCCGGTGCCGCCGACGATCGCATCGTCGAGGCCAGCAAGAGCGCCATCGCCCGCGGTGCGCAGGGGCCCATCGAGCTGGCGCCCGAGCTGTCGCGCTACACCGAGCTGGTCTCGAGCCGGCTCGAGGCCTTCCTCGAGGCCGCGCCGCGGCTGCGCCGGGTCGGACGCGCCGCCGCGGCACCGCTGCTGGCGCTGGCGATCCTCGCGGTCGAGCTGGTGCGCAACGCACTCGATCGCGGCGGCGTGGGCCTGCTCGATCTCGGCGCGATCACGGCCGAGCTGTGGCACGGGGGCTCGCGCGGCCGCGTGCTCGCGGCGGTGTTCGTCGCGGGCCAGCCGCTGGCGGCGTTGCTCGACGCCTATGCGGTGTGGATCGGCGGTCGCATGATCGAGCGCACCGTCGGCGCGGGTCGACTGCTGCTGGTCGCGATCGGTGGCGCGGCCGCAGGCCTGGTGCTGTCGCTGGTGCTGCCGGGCGAGGACGCACCGCTGGGCGGCGCGTCGCTGATGGCCATCGCGGTCGCGACCGGCGGCTTGATGCTGCTGCCGCGCGCACGCACGCCGGGGCTGTCCGCGGCGGCGCGCCGCGGGCTGCTGCTGCCGCTCGCGATCACGCTGATCGTGCAGATCGGCGGCGCGCTGATCGGCGTGTTCGCGCTGGGCGTGTCGCTGCCGGGCGTGTGGATCGCGGCGCTGGTCGGCGTGATCGCGGTGGGGCTGCTGCCGGCGGTCGGTCCGATCGCACGCGTCGCCGCCATCGCGGGTGCGCTGGCGCTGGCGGCGGTGCCGTGGGGCATCGCCGCGACCGCACGCGAGGACGCCGAGGCGTTCCTGGTCGCGCGTCGCAGCGAGCAGCGCAGCGGCGAGCTGCAGCTGCGCTTGCCCTCGACGATGGTCGCGACCGAGCCGGTGCGCGATCCGGCGCTGCCGCTGCCGATCGGTGCCGGCTTCGTCGACACGCTGGCGGCGCGCGCCGGCGACCTGGTGCTGCTGCAGAGCGGCGCCGCCGACGAGCAGCCGCTGCCGCTCGCGCTCGATCCGACGCTGCGGCGCGAGCTCGACGCGGTGCCGACCGAGGTGCCGCCGGCGTTCGCACGCCGCTTCGGTGCGCATGGTGGTCGCGTCGAGTCGCTGCGCGCGTTCCACCTGCGGCGCAACGGCGTCGACGTGGCGCTGGTGGTCGAGCGGCCCATGCCCCAGGGGCGGGCGCTCGCGCTGCTGTCGGCACCGCCGGCGGCGCTGTCGCGCGCGGCCAACCTCTACGCCGCGGTGCTGGCCGACGCGACCGCGCCGTGATCGCGGCGGCCGCGGCTCAGGCGATGCGATCCATCGCCGCGGCCAGCTCGAGGTCGAGCGCCGTGATCGCGTTGCAGTCGTGGGTCGACAGCAGCACCTCGACGCGATCGTAGACGTTGGTCCACGCGGGGTGGTGATCGAGGCGCTCGGCCTCGAACGCACAGCGGGTCATGAACGCGAAGGCGCTGGGGAAGTCCGCGAAGCGGAAGCAGCGGTACAGCGCGCCGTCACGCACCGTCCAGCGGGGCAGGGCGGCGAGGGCGGCGTCGAGGGCCTCGGGCGACAGCGGGCTGCGGGCGGTCATGTCCGCTGCAGTCTACGTCAGCGCTTGTAGCGGAAGATCCGGCTCTCGCCGCCGAACTCGAAGATGAAGCCGAAGCCGAACTCGATGAAACCCGACGACGGATCGACCAGGCCCGGCGGTGGGTTGGTGAACGGCGCCGCGGCCCGCACCGCGCGGATGGCCTCTTCGTCGAGGTAGTCGACGTCGCACGACTGGTCCATGCGGATGCGGTGCAGCGAGCCGTCGGGGTTGAGCGCGATGACCAGGCGCGTGCGCCGGGTCTTGGTGCCGTAGCGGTGGCCGTCGGGGTCGTTCGCGGCGTGCACGACCTCGGGGTGCCAGTGCTGTGCGATGGCCGAGCGCACGCGGTTGAAGAACGACGCGTACTTCCAGCGCTTCGAGTCGACCGAGGTCTCGTCGTCGGGGTCGGCGCCCTCGATGTCGTCGAAGCTGCCGGCGTTGCCGGGCGAGCGCGTCAGCGCGCGGCGCTCGCCCGGGCTGCCCGCGGGCGTCGGCGCGGGCACGTGGCCGCCGGGCAGCGCGAGCTCGCCGCGATCGTCCTGGTCGGCGGCCTCGCCGGGCTCGCCGGGACCGTCGTCGGGCTGCGTGCCCGGCAGCAGCGGCAGCGCATGCGGGGGCGTGGGCGTGGCCGGGCTCGTCGGCGGCGCGCTGCCGTCGCGGCCGTCGCTGCGCGAGCGCGGGCTGCCCGGCTGCGGGTGCACGTTGGGCGCCTGGGTCGGCTTGGCCGCGCGGTTGTCGAACTCGGAGACGTAGGG
>JAIBBS010000262.1 GCA_019694555.1 Nannocystaceae bacterium | reverse complement strand
CGACGCTGCACGAAATCTGCACCGCCGCTGCACGAGCCCGCGCCGCCGCGTGCACGGCCGCGCCGCAGCCCCGCGCTACGCCTGCATTCGAGCCATGCACGCCGCCTCCGTCCCGATCCCACCGCCCCACCCCGCTGTCCTCGACGCCCCCGACGCGACCGCGGGACCACCGAGATCCAGCGCGAGTTCCGATGCCGGCGCGACGCCGCGCGTGGGCGCGGTGTTGGCCTCGCTCGGTGCCATGGCCGCCGTCGGCGTCGCCGCGACGCTGGGTTCGGGCAGCCTCGAAGCGACCGTGTGCGGCAGCGCCGTGCTGGTCGCTCCGACCCTGGGCGCGCTCGTGCTCACGGCGCCCGCGTTGCTCGCGGTGCACCAATTCCTGGGCCTCGCGGCCGCGCCCGATCGCATGGTCGCGGCGCTGTCGCGCGCGGTCGTGGCCGGCGGACGCGTCGCGGCCGGCCTGGTGCCGGTGGCGCTGTTCTTCGCGATCGGCTCGCGGCTGTGGTGGCTCGCGCTCGCCGGTGCGAGCTTCGGCGTCGCCACCGTGATGGCCGCGGTCGCGCTGCACGAGCTGCGCACCGCCGAGACCACCGCGCTGGTCATGCCGGCCCGCTTCGCGCTGCTGCTGCTGGGCTGGACGGTGTTGGTGGTGCTCATCGGCCTGCGCATCGCCGCCTCGGTGGTCGCGCCGCTGCTCACGGAGGTGTCGCCATGACGCGCGCACGGAGTTCCTTCGATCTGCTCGCGCTGACCGGCCTCGTGCTGCGCGAGCCCAAGCGCGTGCTCGAGCACGCCGCACCCGAGCGCCTGCTGCCGTCGCTGCTCACGCTGGTGATCGCCGGCGCGGGCCTGTTCGGTCTGGTGGTCGGATCGTACCGCGGCGGGCTGCAGCACCTGTGGGCCGCGATCAAGCTGCCGATGGTGTTGCTGTTGCCGCTGCTGGTCGCGTTGCCGGCCTGCGTCGCGCTCTATCGCGTCGCCGGCGTGGCCGTGCGACACGGCCAGGTCGTGCTGGCGGCGGTGCTGGGCACCGCGCGCGCGAGCCTGCTGCTGGCCGCGATGACACCGGCGCTGTGGCTGGCGTACTCGATCGCGCTGCCGTACCACGACGCGGTGCTGCTGATGTGCGGCGCGCTGGTGGTCGCCGGCGGCATCGGGCTGTCGACCACCGCGTCGCTGCTGCCCGGCGGCGGCCACCTGCGCACCGCCGCGCACCTGGGCTCGCTGGCGATCGCGGCGGTGGTGCTGGCGCAGGGCGGCTGGCTGCTGCGACCGTTCCTGGTGCGGCCGCGCGGCGAGATCACCTTCGTGCGCGCGCCCGAGGCCGACGTGTTCTCGAGCGTCGCGGCGTCGTATCGCTCGGCCAAGGGCGACTACCGCGGCTGGGACGCGGAGCCCGTGCCGCTGTGGCGCGGCGGCGATGCGCCGCAGCAGGAGGCCCCATGATCGCCGCGGCGTTGCTCGCCCGCATCGCACTGGACCCGGTCGCGTCGAGCGTGGGCGCGATCTATGCCGCGTGCGGGCTCGCGGTCGCGGTGGGCCTGAGCCGTCGCGGCCACGCGGCCGCGGTCGCGCTGTCGGCAGTGGCGTGTTGGCCGCTGCTGCTGCCGCTGCTGCGCACCACCGCGGCACCGCCCGCGGGTCCGCTGCACCACCGCATCGCCGAGGTCGTCGCGGCGCTGCGCGAGATCATGGCGGAGCCCGGCGTCGACACCGTCGGCGTGCCGGCCGATCTCGACGGCCTCGCAGCCGCGCTCGCCCGCGCCGACGAGCGGCTGGCGATGGTCGACCGCATGCTCGCGTCGGTCGCGGCCGACGCGGCGCCGACCCCCGGCGTGGCCCAGGGCGTGGCGCAGCTGCAGCGCGCGCGCGTGACCACGGCCGCCGAGATCGAGGCCGTGCTCGACGGCATGGTCCAGCTGCGGCTACAGATCGGACTGCGATCCCTGGCCGGCAACGGCGTGCCGGTGCAAGAACGCCTCCGCGACCTCCGCTGCCGCCTCGCGGCGCTCGACGAGCTCGCCGCGCTCGAACTCGACCGATGACCCCGCCCGCACGCATCCTCGTGGTCGACGACGACGATCCCCTGCGCGAGGTCGTGCGGTACGCGCTCTGCCGCGAGGGCTTCGTCGTCGACGAGGCCCGCGACGGCGAGGCCGCGCTGCGGTTGTTCGATGCCCAGCCCCACGACCTGCTGGTGCTCGACGTGGCGATGCCGCGGCTCGACGGCTTCTCGCTGTGCCGCGAGCTGCGACAGCGCAGCGACGTGCCGGTGCTGTTCCTGTCCGCGCGCGGCGAGGAGGTCGATCGCGTGCTCGGGCTCGACCTGGGCGGCGACGACTACGTCACCAAGCCGTTCTCGCCGCGCGAGCTGGTCAGCCGCGTCAAGGCGCTGTTGCGGCGACGCCAGGGCGCGCCCGCGCCCACGGTGCTGCGCTGGGGCCCGCTGCGGCTCGACCCGCAGGAGCACCGCGCGTGGGTCGGCGACGACGAGGTGGTGTTGACCGCGACCGAGTTCCGCCTGCTCGCGGCGTTGGTGTCGCGGCCGCGTCGCGCGCTGTCGCGCGAGGAGCTCGCCGACGCCGCCTATGCCGACGCGCGCACCGTCAGCGATCGCACCATCGACTCGCACATCCGTCGTGTGCGCGCCAAGCTGCGGCCGTGGGGGCTCGACCCGTTCGAGACCGTGCACGGCGTCGGCTTCCGTCTGGGAGCCGAACCGTGAGCCCGCGGCGACGCCTGGGGCTGCGGACGTGGTTGCTGCTCTCGTACCTGGCGGTGTTCAGCCTGCCGTGGCTGGCGATGATCGGCAGCGGCGCGCTGGCCCACGACCTGCGGCGGCAGACGCTCGAGCACCTCGTCGCGCAGGGCGAGCTGTGGCGCCTACGGCTGGCGCACACGATGACGCAACAGGACGTGTCGCTGGCCGAGGCCGCCGCGGCGGTGCGCGAGGATCTGCTGGCCGCGCGCGACCGCACGCTGTGCGCCACGCAGATCGTCGATGCGCAGGGCCTCGTGCTCGCCAGCACCGGCGCCGCGACCGGACACAACCTCGCGGGTGACCCCGAGGTCGCGCGCGCGCTCGCGGGCGACCTCGCGACCGCGCAGCGCGAGCGCAGCCGCGTCTCGCCGCGCGGCGACGCCGAGCTCGACGGCCCCAGCCGCTTCGCGCCGATCCGGCTGTTCGTGGCGCTGCCGATCGTGCACGGCGACGCGGTCGTGGGCGCCGTGGTCATGAGCCGCACGCCGCGCGAAGAGCTGCAGGCGTTCGTGCACATGGGCCCGCGCCTGCTGCTCGCGGTCGCGGTCGGCATCGCGCTGACGCTGGCGCTGTCGCTGACCAGCGGCCACCTCGGCAGCCGCTCGCTGGCCGCGCTGGCCGCGGCCGCGCGGCGCATCGCCGCCGGCGCACGCGATGGCGACGCGCTGGTGCGGCTGGAACGCTCGCGCGTGCGCGAGGTCGGCAGCCTCGCCGACGCGGTGCGGGCGATGCACGAGCAGCTGCAATCCCGGCTCGACTACATCGACGAGTTCGCCGGCAACGTCGCGCACGAGTTCCGCACGCCGATCTCGACCCTGCGCGGCACGGTCGAGCTGCTGCACGACGAGCCCGACATGGACGCGGGCCAGCGCGAGCGTTTCCTGGTCAACGCCCAGGCCGAGCTGCGCCGACTCGAGTCGCTGATCGACGGCCTGCTCGCGCTGGCCCGCGCGGAGCGACCCACGGCCCGCGGCGAGGTCGATCTCGGCGCGTTGGTGCGCCGCGTGGCCGCGCGGCGCGACCGTCCGGTCACCGTCACCGGCGAGGGCGCGATCGTGCTCGGGGCCGAAGGCCAGCTCGAGAGCGTGCTCGACAACCTGCTCGACAACGCCGTGCGCCACGGCGGCGACGACGTGCACCTGACCGTGGAGCTGCACCGCGAGGACGCGCTCGCCGGCTTCACGGTGGTCGACGACGGCCGCGGCATCCCGGCCGCCGATCTGCCCAAGGTCTTCGAGCGCTTCTTCACCACCGCACGCAGCGGCGGCACCGGCCTGGGTCTGGCGCTGGTCGCCGCGATCGTGCGTGCCCACGGCGGCAGCGTCGGTGCGACCAGCGAGTCCGGCCGCACCGCGTTCGTCGTGCGCCTGCCGCGGGCATGAGCGACGCGCGGCCGCGCGGCTCAGTACACGTCGAAGAAGAAGTCGAGGATCGCCTGCGGGCCCCAGTCGGGCATGTAGTGCACGTCCCAGTGGTGCTCGCACCACAACACCGGCGTGGCCGAGCTGCAGTCGTCGTACGCGACGCAGTTGCACGCGAACTGACCCTGGCCGCCGTTGTCACCGCAGCCGGTCGGCGGATCGAGCGGACCGGTGGTGTTGCTGCAGCCGTCGACCTGCAGGTAGAAGTCGCGGGCCTGGCGGCCGTTGGCGACCGGCACCACCGGATCGATGTCGCTGTGGATGCCGAAGAAGTGCACCGGGTCGACGTCGCCGGGGCTCGGCAGCGGCGCGCGGTACGGCAGCCCGCCGGCGTTGATCGCCACCGCGTGGGTGCGGCCGGGCAGCTCGCCGTAGATGTTCCAGATCGGCAGCGAACTCGCCTCGAACGCGCCCGAGCTCTGGCCGGCGAAGAAGATCGCCTGCGTGTCGATGCACAGGTCCTCGTAGACCTGCGCATAGATCTCCTCGAGGTACGCGTGATCCGAGGAGGTGGGGCTGTTGCTCCAACAGTCGCCCTCGCTCTTGGGATAGACCGCGATGAACGGCCGCGAGGCATCGCCGCCGCCGTTGATCATGAACTTGAAGAGGTTGTTGCGCGAGTTGTCGATGTTCTCGTAGCAACCGTGGATGCCGAAGAACAGCGGCTGCGGCGTGTTGTTGCCGTCCACGTCGAACACCGACGGGTGCACGTCGACCTGGTACTCGCGGCCGTTGGCGTTGCCCGAGAAGATGTGGTTGCCGGCGTCGATCTGCGTCAGGTGCGTCAGATCGCCGATCGCGAGGCCGCAGCCGCTGCTGGGCACGACCATGCCGCCGGTGGTGTCGGCGCTGTCGGTCGTGGGATCGCTCGTGGTCGGATCGCCGCTGGTGGCCTCGGTGGTGCTGTTGCTGCCCGCGGTCGTGCTGTTGCTGCCCGCGGTCGTGCTGTTGCTGCCCGCGGTGCTGCCGTTGCTGGCGCTGCCGACCGAGCTCGCAGAGTCGCTGTCCGAGCCCGAGCCGGAGCTGCCACCGTCGTCCCCGGCGGCGCCGCCGTGGTAGCAGGCCGCGGCACCGAGGGTCAGCAGCACGGCGAAGCGGATCGGGGACACGGACGCGCGCGTCAGGGACATGGACTGCAGTTACCCCGAACGTTGCGCGAGGTCAAAGGCCGATCGAGGCCGCGGCGGCGCGCGCGACGTCGATCGCCCGGGCTTGCGGGGGCTGCATCACCCCGCGTGCAGCGAGCGTTGCGGTCTTCTCACCACGGACGCGGCGCCAGGGCGTGCAACCTGGAGCGTGCGGTCGCGTCGCGGCGCGTCAGGCGACCGCCGCGCGCGCGAGATCGGCGGCATAGCGCTCGAACACCGGGCCGAAGTCCGGCAGCGCCTTGGCGATCATCGGCAGCATCAGGCCGGCGAAGCGCTCGACCATGTGGAACTCGGTGCGGCCGTCGTCGCGCGGCACCAAGACGAAGCTGCGCACGCCCCGGAACATCGGCGGCATGCCGTCGCGCCAGGTCATCGCGCGCTGCGGCTGCACGTCGCCGACGCGCAGCTTGAACACGCGGCCCGGTGCGATCGGCACGCGCACGGCGATGCGCTCGCCGGCGGCGATGGTGCCGTCGATCGACGCGACGGTGGAGTTCCAGCGCGGGAAGCCGGCGGCGTCGGTGAGCAGCGACCACAGCCGCTCGGGCGACGCGGCGACGATGGTGCCGACCGCGTAGGTCAGCGAGAAGGTGGTGCGGTCGCGGTGGCAGCGACCGTCGAGCGTGGGTGCGTGGGGCAGCGTCGTGGTCATGGCGGGGCTCAGCGGGCGCGCATGCGGTTGTTGCGGGGTTGCGACTCGACCTCGGCGAGGCCCAAGGCGGCGAGCACCATCGGCACGTACATGCCGAAGCGGCCGCGGTAGCCCTTGCGCAGTCCGTACCAACCACCGACGGGGTTGTCCTTCGCGCGTCCCCAGGCCTCGACGGTGTCGGGCGCGGCGGGCTTCTGCTCGTCGGCGGCGCCCAGCAGCATCCAGTCGCCGTGCGCGCGCAGCATCGCGTGCAGATCCTCGATGCAGCGCAGGTGGTAGCGCAGCTCGGTGGTGCCGACGCGGCACACCAGCGCCGGCGGATCGAGCGAGGCGTCGCGCCAGGCGGTGAAGCTCGAACCGCCCGAGGGCGTGGTGAGCTGCCAGGGGTCGTCCGGGGTGCCGCGTCCCGCGGCCTTGGCCGGCGTGGCGGTGGTGCGGGCGGCGGGCGCGGTTGCGGCGGTCTTGGGCTTGGCGGGTTTGCGGGGCGTAGCCATCGGGGCGGACCTTGTGTCCCCACCACGGCCCGGCGGGCCCCGAGGATGCGCGGCAGCGATTTTTTTTCAGCCGTTGCGGCGGTCCGAGAAGCGCATCAGCTCGCCCATCGCACGGCGCATGACCCGCGCGTCGGCGAAGCGCTCGTCGGGCTGCTTGCCGCAGGCGGCCATGAAGAAGCCGTCGATGGCCTCGGCCAGCTCCGCGGGCGTCTCCGCCGGCAGGTACGAGCTGGGCATCGCCGGCAGCCGCTCGCGGTGGCAGCGGAACAGCTCGCGCGGGTGCTCGTCGAACGCGTCCTCGAACGGGTGGTGCCCGGTCACGGCCTCGAAGAACGTCATGCCCAGCGCGTACAGGTCTGCGCGCCCGTCGAGCGGCTGGCTCGGCCGGGTCTGCTCGGGCGCCATGTAGCGCGGGTCGCCCAGCACCAGCGTCGGATCGTCGGGGCGCGCGTCGTTGAGATCGCGTGCGACGCCGAAGTCGAGCACCTTGACCACGCGCAGCTCGGGGTCGTGGGGGTCGCGACAGACGAAGATGTTGGCGGGCTTGATGTCGCGGTGGACCACGCCGCGCAGGTGCACGTAGCGCAGCGCGTCGAGCACCTGGCGGAAGATCTCGCACAGCACGTGCAGCGGCACGGTGCGACCGCCGGTGACCGCATCGCTGATGTCGCGGCCCTCGAGGAACTCCATCGCGAACCAAAACAGGCCGTGCTCGCGCGTGGTGCCGACATCGAGCACGCGCACGAGGTTGTTGTGCGTGAAGCTGCCGCCCAGCCGCGCCTCGAGCCGGAAGCGACGCTGCTCGCTCTCGGGCACGTCGGTCTTCATCACCTTGAGCGCGACGTAGCGATTCATGAACGGGTCGAAGGCCTTGAAGACCTTGCCCATGCCGCCCTCACCCAGCGGCCCCACGATCTGGAACCGCTTCGAGAACGAGATCACGGTGCCAGCCGCGAGGTCGGTCGCGTCGCGCGGTGTGTCGTCCTCGCTCATCGAGCGAGTGCACGCTAGCAGGACGGCCCGCGCTTGACCACCCTGCCGGGCTTCAGGAGCCGTCGCCGGTGCGGCTGACGGTGCCGTCGAGCGCGATCGCGTAGGTGCCCGAGCCGGCCTGGACCGTGAGCGCCTGCTTGGCCTGCAGCGCCCGCGCGACCGTCAGCGGATGCGGATCGGGCAGCTTCAGCGCGACGCTGCTGCCGACGAACGCGCCGGGCTCGTGCACCACCAGCTCGCGCACCAGCGGCGGCACGTCGTTGCGATGTCGCTTGCCGCGCTTGGGCTCCTCGACCGCGAGCTCGAGATCCGGTCCCGCGGACGACTGCGCCAACGCGAACACCACCGTCGCGACCCGCTCGGGCTTGCGCTTGCGTCCGGTCGGCTCGGTCTGGAAGCGATCGATGGTGAAGAACGCCTGGCCCGGCGCATGACGCTGCAGCGCCTCGCCGGCGACCAGCAGCGCCTGCACGCGGCGCCGCTCGATCGAACCCGGCGCCAGCTCGCCCTCGAGCAGCTCGACGTCGATGACACGATCGGGCTCGAAGCCCATCGAGACCAGCACCCAGCGCTCGGCGTCGTCGAGCTTGGGCGGCGTGTCCTTGCCGCGCGCACCGGGCCAGCGCACCAGCACGACCTGGCCGGTGGTGCCCTCGGGATCGATGTCGACCAGCGGCAACACCAGATCGCGATCGACCTCGCCCATGCTCGCGAGCACCTCGCTCGACGCCAGCTGCAGCGCGCGGCGCGACACGTCGAGCCAGCGCCCGACGTTGCCGATCTCGCCGAGCGCACCGCGGGGAATCGGCGTGTGCGTGCCCGGCAGCCGCTCGACCGAGCTGTCGCGCACGCCGAGATCGATGAGAAAGTCGTCCTTCTTCTCGTGATCACACGCGGCCGCGATCAGGGCCACGGTGAGGACGAACGAGCTCGGCGAGGCGCGGCGCGGCACGGGTGCCCACGACTATATGTCGGAGAACTTGCGGCCGCGCACCCGCACCCGCCGCAGGCCCTCCTGCAGCCGATGGTGCGCCTTCTCGAGGGTCTCGAGGTCGCTGGGCTCGCGGGCGTCGAGCAACGACGACAGCGCGGCGAAGGCATCGTTGGCCTCGCGATACAGCTGGTCCCACGCCGCGCGATCGAGTCGCTCGCGCGAGCGCGCCAGGCCCTCGACGCGGGTCATGATCTCGTCGAAGCCGTTCTCCGCGGTCGCGCGATCGATGACGCCGGTGCCGTAGGGATCGAGCGGCGCCGCGGCGCGGACCTCGTCGCGATCCTCGAACTGCGTGTTGCGGGCCTGGGCCCGCAGCCGCGCGTCGTGCTGCGCCCGTGCAGCGCGCTCGTCGAGCGGGCGGCCTTGCTCGTCGAGCGGCAGCTCGTCGAGCACCTCGCCGGTGCCGGGATCGGCGAGGTACCACCACGTCGCGCCGCCGACGAGGGCGAGCGCGAGCACGGCGACGATGGTTCGCGGCGTCATGGGGTCCGGGGCTCCAAACGTGCGGCGTCGCCCGCGCCTACAGCGGGCGTGCGGCGGCCGGAGCATACGCCGGTCGGCCGCGCCCACACAGTGTACGATCGCACGCGCGTGGCCGCTCTCGACGCGCTCGCTGGACCGCTGTACCGCGGCGCCATGGCCGACTTCACGGCGGCGCGCAATCAGCTGGCCGCGGCGCTGGCCAAGGCCGGCGACGGCGCCATGGCCAAGGCGGTCAAGGGCCTGCCCAAGCCCTCGGCGACCGCCTGGGCGGTCGATGCGGTGCACTGGGCCGAGCCCGAGCGCATCGAGGCGCTGTTGCACGCGGCGGCGCAGCTGCGGGCCGCGCTCGCGAGCGCGGCCGAGCCGGCGATCCAACAGCGCTGCGCCGCGGTGCACCGCCAGCAGCTGCAGGCCGCAACCGATCGCGCGTGCGCGCAGCTGCGCGAGGCCGGTCACGCCGCATCGGTCGCGGTGCGGCGGCGCGTGATGACGACGCTCGAGGCGCTCGCGGCCGCGGGGCGCTGGCCACCGCCGGGACCGGGCTGCCTCGCGGAGGACCTCGATCCGCCGGGCTTCGAGGCCCTGGCGCAGGGACTGCCGACCGCGCCGTTGCCCCCGCCGCCCGCCGACGAGGCGGCGGCCAACCGGCCGGCTCGCGAGCCGCTGCGCAAGGCCGAGGCCGCGCTCGCGGCCGCGCTCGCACGCGCGCTCGCCGGTGCGCAGGCGCTCGATCGCGCGATCGATCGCGAACGCGATGCGGCGGCGGCCCGCGACGCA
>JAIBBS010000261.1 GCA_019694555.1 Nannocystaceae bacterium | reverse complement strand
CGCGCGCGCCAGCTCGGCACGCTGCAGCTCGGCCAGCGCGACCGCGTGCGCGCGCACCAGCGCGGGATCGTGCAGCTGCGCCAGCACCTGTCCGCGCGCGACGGCTTGACCGCCGCGCAGCGTCAGCGGCGGCAACAGGCCCGGCACCGCGGCGCGGACCACCTGCGCGGCCGCGGGCTCGAGCGTGAACGTGGCCTCGATGCGCTCGTCGGTCTCGATCGAGCCCAGCGCCGACACGGCGACGAGCGCGAGCGCGAGCCGAGCCGCGGCCACGCGGCCCCGCCACGCGCCCTCGCGGTGCAGCCGTCGCCGCCGCCGCCAGCCCGCGCGCACGCCCGGCGCCAGCAGCCACGCCGCCGCGAGCGACAGCGCGACCAGGCCCAGGCCGCGCCACGGCGCCACCACGGTGTGCCACCACCACGCGCCGCCCCACGCCAGCAGCCACGCGACCGCGAGCAGCGACGCGCACGCGAACGCCGGCACGATCACGCGCTGTCGCGGCGACAGCGACACCGATCGCGCCGCGCCCAGCAGCAGCGATGCGATCACGTCGCGCGACCACTGCCACGCGACGGTGCGCAGCTGCGGCTGCGCGAGCAGCTCGGTCAGCGCGTAGTAGCCATCGAGGCGCAGCAGCGGTGCCGCGTTGATCGCCGCGCCGACCAGCGCCGTCGCAGCGAACAGGCGCAGCCCCGCCGCGATCGCGTCGCCCGGCGGCCACGCCGTCGCGAGCACGCACGCCAGGGCGACGACCACGCCGGTGCCGAGCGCACCGGCGGCGATCACCCACAGCCGATCGCGGCGCCGCGGCAACAGACACGACGGGGTCACGTCGGCCCACGCGAACGGCAACACGCCCGCGAGCAGGCCCACGCCCATGCGCCGCACCGGCGCACCCAGGTGCATCGACGTGAGCGCGTGCGCGAGCTCGTGGCTCAGCACCGCGATCGCCCACGCCAGCCAGAACGTCGCGAGTGCGGCGGGCTCGAGCAGGCGCTCGGGCGCGGGCCATGGGCGATCGAGCTCGACCGACACCGCCCACCACCCCAGCAGGCCCAGCATCGCCAGCCCGCCGCGCGAGGCGAGCGCGGCGAACGGCACGCGCACGCGCGTCAGCCAGCGCTCCGGATTCCACAGCGGCAGCGTCAGCGCGAAGCGACCACCCGCGGCGCCCGGCGGCCGCGCGCGACCGCCCGCGACCAGGCCCAGCGCGCGCGCCTGATCGAAGTACGCCGCCGCGGACAGCGGCTCGAGCTCACCGCCGAGGATCTCACCGGCCGCCGCGGCGATCTGCGGCACGGTGCGCGTGCCGTCGGCGAGCTCGAGCAGCACGCACTCGAGCTCGCCCAGCGCGACCAGCTCGCCGGTGCGGCCCAGGCCCCAGACCTCGCCGTCGCGTCGGCCCAGGCGCAGCGCCGGATCGCGGCGAGGACGGTCGAGCAGGGCATCCATCGCGGCGTCCGGATCAGATCAGCCAACGCACCCGCACGAAGCGGACGATGCGGCGCAGCCCCAGCGCCGCCAGTGAGCGCGGGCCGGCGTCGATCTCGGCCCAGCCACCCATGCCCTGCTTGAGCAAGCCGTCGTCGTTGTCGACCGTCGCGGTCACCCGCACCGCGCGGAGCTCCTCGTGCTCGCCCACGGTCTCGACCGCGGCGCCGATGGCCTCGACCACGCCGACGTACTCGCGGCCCGGCAGGCTGCGCACGCGCAGTGCGACGGCTTGCCCCGGTGCGACCGCGTCGAGCTCGCGCTCGGGCACGAGCACCTCGACGCGCATGGTCGCGTCGCCGACGATCTCGGCGACCAGCGCGCCGGGCTCGAGCGCGCGCCCGATCGACTCTTCGATCCGCGGCGTCACCACCACGCCGTCGCTGGGGCTGCGCAGGACCCCGCGGCCCAGCTCGAGCGTGACGAACGCGAGCTCGGCCGCGACGCCGTCGACCTCGGCCTGCTTGGCCGCGATGTCCTCGTCGCGCGGGCCCGCCTGCACCAGCGCGAGCTCGGCGCGCGCGGCCGCGAGCTCGCGCGCCGCGACGTCGGCGTCGAGCTGGGCCTGCTCGTGCTCCTCGGTGGACGCGTGGCCCGAGCGGTGCAGCGCACCCAAGCGCCGCGCGTGATCGCGGCCGAACCGCGCCGCGGCGCTGCGCTGCGCGACCAGCTGCTCGGCGCGGCGCAGCTCCTCGGGCCGCGCGCCGTGGTGCAGCCGCGCGAGCTCGGCGGTGCGCATGCGCCACTGCGCGCGCAGGACCTCGGCCTCGGCCGCGAGCGCACGCAGGTCGAGCTCGGCGATGACGTCGCCGGCGCGGACGCGATCGCCCTCGCGCACGTGCACGCGTGCGACCAGCCCTGCGATCGGCGTGCGCAGCTCCACGCGCGTGGTCGCGCGCAGCTCGGCCGGCTCGGTCACGCGCAGCGGCCACTCGATCGCCGTCGCCGCCAGCAGGACGGCCGCCAGCAGCAGCCACCATGCCCACCGCCGCCGCGGCCGCGCTGGCAGCGGCACGACCGGCGTGCCCTCGGGCGGCGTGAGGTCGTCGGCTTCCACCTCTGCTCAGGTGCCGCGAGGGCCCTGGTGGTGCCAAAAAAAAATTGTGATGGGGGTCGAGCAACCGTTTCGTCGCGGCGGCACCTCCCAGGGGCAGGGCGGTGCTGGCCGCAGGTGCCGGCGAACCATCCGTCCGGGAGACGAGACATGAGCAAGCCACAGAAGCAGCCCTCCGCGCGTGAACAGTCCCCCAAGACGACCGAGGCCCCGGCCGCGGGCGCGCGGCGCAAGCTGGAGCCGAAGATCGAGGTGCTGGAGAAGCGCATCGCACCGTCGGCGTTCGCGGACTGAGGAACGGTCGTGTCGGCGCTCGCACCCGCGTCGGATTTCCCGTCCCCTCCCGACGGGGTGCGCGCGTCGATCCGGCTCGATCACGCGGCGAGCAGCCCCACGCCGCGGGTGGTGCTCGAGGCCATGGACGCCTTCACGGCCGCGCCGGCCAACGTGCACCGCGGCGGCCACCACCTCGCCGAGCGTGCGACGTCGATGTACGAGCGCGCGCGCGAGCACGTCGCCGATTTCCTGGGCACCGATGCGCGGCAGGTCGTCTTCACCGCCGGCGCCACCGCTGCGATCGCGACGGTGTTCGCTGGGCTGAGGCTGGGCCCGACCGACGTCGTGCTCGCGCCCGTGACCGAGCACCACGCCAACCTGCTGCCGTGGCTGCGCGGCGCGGCGTTCGAGGCCATGCCGCTCGATCGCGACGGCGCGATCGATCTCGCGGCGCTGCAGGCCCGCCTGGCCCGCGGGCCGCGGCCGCGCCTGCTCGCGTGCGCCTGGGTCTCGCACCTGCACGGCGGCGCGCACCCGATCGCGGCGATCGTCGCGCTCGCGCACGCGGCCGGCGTGCCGGTGCTGGTCGACGCCGCGCAGGCGCTCGCGCACCTGCCGTGCGAGCTCGACGCGCTGGGCATCGACTACCTGGTGGGCTCGGGCCACAAGCTGCTGGGTCCCACCGGCGTCGGCGTGCTCGCCGGCAGCCGCGAGGCGCTCGAACGGCTGGATCCGCTCGTGATCGGCGGCGGCGCGGTCGAGCGCGTGAGCCTCGTGCACGGCGTGACGACCAAGCCGCTGCCGTGGCGACTCGAGTCGGGCACGCCGCCGATCGCGGCGGCGATCGGCCTGGGCCGCGCGGTGCGCTACCTCGATCGACTCGGGCGCGACGCGATCGCCGAGCATGCCGCGGCGCTGGCCCGGGCGCTGCGCGGCGGCCTGGCGGCGATCCCCGGCGTCGAGTGCCTCGGTGCGGTCGAGCCGGTCGTGCCGATCACGTGCTTCCGCGTGGGCGGCCTTCCGCCCGTCGCGGTCGCGCGCGCGCTCGACGAGCGCTACGGCGTGCTCGTGCGCGCGGGCACGCTGTGCGCCCAACCGGCGTTCGAGCACTGGGGCTGGCGCGACGGCGCGGTGCGGGCCTCGGCCCACGTCGTGAGCGCGCGCGCCGAGCTCGACGCGTTGTTCGAGGCCGCGGCAGAGCTGGCGCGGAGGTTCGCGCGATGACGGTCGCGATGCCGCTGCGACCGCGCCTGCGCGACGAGCTGCGCATCGTCGAGACCGCGTCCGAGGGCGTGGGCGACGTGCGCGACGACGCGCCGGTGCAGCTGCTCGATCCCGCGACCGGCCGACGGATGCACCTCAGTGCGGCACAACGCCAGGCCTTCGCGCTGTTCGACGGCACCCGCGACGTGCTCGCGCTGGCGCACGGCCTGGCGGCGCAGGACATCGAGGCCGACGTCGACGACGTCGCGGCGCTGGTGCGCGACGCGGCCGCGCTCGATCTGCTCGCGGAGTCCGACCCTGCCCGCGATGGCGAGCGCGTCGCCGCACGGCGGGCTCGCCGGCGGCGCGCGCTCGACCAGGCCCTCGATCACGCGCTGGCGCAGGTGCTGCGACTGGCCTGCACGATTCCAGCGTTCGCCGCGGCGGTGCGCGCGGCCGAGATCGACGAGCCGCGGCAGTGGCTCGCGGCGGTGCCGAGCTTCGACAAGGCCGGACTGCGTGCGTCGTTCCCCGATCGCCTGCTGCCCGACGGTCGCGACGCCGAGGCGCTGTACGTGCGCCGCTCGTCGGGCACCGCCAGCGAGGGCGTGCAGTCGTTCCGCGAGCCCGACGAGGACGCGCAGCAAGACGATCGGCTGTGGACCATGGCCGCGTTCGTCGGCGGTGCGATGGGCGTGCGCTTCACCACGCGGCAGTGCACCGGCGGCGCGTGCCCGCTGCCCTCGCTCGATGCCGGCGGGCCGCGGCACCGCGTGCACGAGGGCACGCTGTGGCTGGATCTGCGCGACGACGCGTGGAGCCTGCAGGCCTGGGAGCTCGACGCGATCGACGATGCAATCCGCGGCGCCGCGCCCACACACTTCGGCGCCGACGCGGCCTACCTCGCCCGGTGGGTGCACCACGTGCGTGCGCGCGGCCGCACGCTGCCGCGCGTGCGTCACGTGCAGACCGGCTTCGCCGACACCTGCGCGATCCACCGCGGCGTGCTGCGCCGCGCGTTCGGGTGTCCGGTGATCGACGTGTTGTCGTCGTCGGAGCTGGGCCTGGTCGCGGTCGAGTGCAGCGCCGGTCACCACCACGTGCTCGAGCCGCTGCTGCTCGCCGAGGTGCTGACGCCCACGCGTCCGGGCACCGCGCGCGACGATCGACCGGTCGCGCCGGGCGAGCTGGGTGAGCTGGTGCTGACGACGGTGGCGCGCCGCGAGGCGCCGCTGCTGCGCTACCGCACCGGCGATCTCGTGCGCGCGCTGCCGGGGCCGTGTCCGTGCGGCGCGGCCGAGCAGGCGCTGCAGCTCGAGGGCCGCGCGCGCGACGTGTTGTGGCTCGCGCAGGGGCCGGTGACCTCGCGCGCGATCGACCGTGCGATCGGCGACGACCAGGCGCTGCTGCACTACCAGCTGCAGCAGCGCGAGCCCGATCGCTTCGAGCTGCGCGCGATCGGCAACGCCGAGGGCGCGGCGGCGCGGCTGTCGGCGCTGCTGGGCGCGCCGGTGCGCGCGCGCAGCGTCACGCGCATCGCCGCCGAGGCCTCGGGCAAGTACGCGTACGTGCGGCCGCTGACGTGAGCGCGCGGGCGTGGGCCGCTCGCGCGCGGCGGCGCTGGCTATGCTGAGCCCGATGCTCGCGTCCTTCGCCCCGTGGCTCGCCGCGCTGGTCCTGGTCCACGCCGATGCACCGCTGGCCGACGCGCCGCGATCGCAACACATCGCCGGTGGCGACGAGGTGCTCGAGTGCGCGTGGATCGACACCGTCGCCGTCGTCGATGGCGGCGGGCTGTGCAGCGGCTCGCTGGTGCACCCGCGCGTGGTCGTGTTCGCGGCGCACTGCGGCGGCGGCAACGACAAGACCATCCGCTTCGCGGAGTCGAGCAGCAGCGGCGGCTACAGCCGCGAGGTCGAGCGCTGCATCGCCAACCCCGACTACCTCGGCGTCAACGATCAGGCCCACGACTGGGCCTTCTGCATCCTCGCGGAGCCCATCACCGAGATCCCGGTGACGCCGCCGGCGTTCGGCTGCGAGCTCGAGCACATCGCCGCGGGCGAGCCGGTGATCATCGCGGGCTTCGGCAAGAACACCGACGCCGGCGGCGCGGGCACCAAGCGCTGGGCCCAGACCACGATCGTGTCGAGCTTCGGCAACACCGTGAACATCGGCGGCGACGGCACCTCGACCTGCGAGGGCGACTCGGGCAGCTCCGCGTTCATCCAGCTCGACGACGGCAGCTACCGCGCGATCTCGATGACCTCGACCGGCATCGGCTGCGGCCAGACCGGGGTGCACGCGCTCATGCACCCGGCGATCCCGTGGATCGAGTCGGAGGCACAGATCGACATCACGCCGTGCCACGACCTCGACGGCACGTGGAATCCCACCGGCGCCTGCACCGGCTTCTACGCCGGCGGCGAGACGCCCTACGGCACCTGGCCCGACTGGTGCGAGGGCACGCCGCGCAGCGCGGCGTCCGACAGCTGCGGCGAGCCCTTCGATGCCGTCGCCGACGGCGAGGCGCCGGTGGTGGCGTTCAGTGCACCGCTCGACGGCGACGAGCTCGAGCCCGGCGTCGAGCTCGAGCTCGCGATCGATGCCAGCGACGACGGCTGGGGCGTGCAGCAGGTGTGGATCGCGATCGACGGCACCGAGCTGCCCAACCTCGACGAGTATCCGCCCTACGGCTTCACCGGCGTGACGTTCCCCGCCGGGGTCTACACGCTGCAGGCGTTCGCGCAGGACTGGGCCGGCAACGTCGGCAGCTCGACGCCGATCATGATCGGCGTGGGCATGCCGGTCGGCGCCGACGACACCGGCGACGGCAGCAGCAGCGGCGTCGCCGACGGCGGCGGCACCGAGGGCGAGGGCGGCACGAGCAGCGGCGACGCGAGCAGCGGCGCGCCGCCCGGCAGCAGCGACGACGGTGCGGCCGCGAACGCGCAGGGCGAGGGCGGTTGCGGCTGCGGCACGCCCGCGCGGCACGCCGCAGCGCTGTGGCTGCCGCTGCTGCTGGTGCTGCGGCGACGCGCGCGGCTCGGTGGATGAAGCGGACCGAGCCGGTCCCGGCTACCGATCGCTGCGCGACGAGAGTCCGTCCGCGGCCGCGGACAGTCCCTCATCCGGCGGGCGGATTGACGACCAGGCCCAGGCCCGCACCGGTCATGTCCGAGTAGGTGTACGGCTGCACCAACCCGGTGATCGTGCTGCTCTGGTAGCTGTTCGGATCGACCTTGAACGCCACGCTCGCGCCCTGATCGGGCACCCACACGAAGCCTTGCGCGTCGATGCTGATGCCGACGGGGTCGTCGCAGCCGGGCAGGGCGATGGTGTCGCTGACCAGGGTGCGCGTGGCGGTGTCGACCTTGACCAGCATGCACGGGTCGTTGCTCGCCATCCACGCGAAGCCCTCGCGGTCGACCATGATGCCGCGACCGCGCGTGGTGTTGGGCGTCTCGATCACGTCCCAGGTCTCGGTGTCGGGATCGAAGTGCAGCACGCCGCCGTTCCAGTCGCCCATCCACGGGTGACCGTCGGCGTCCGCCGTGATGCCGTAGGGGCTGGTGCCCTCGGGCGGGTCCCAGCGCTCGTAGGTCAGCGTGTCGCCGTGGATGTACACCAGCGGACCGGGCCCGCGACCCGAGGTCCACAGGTTGCCCTCGGCATCGACGGCGCCGCCGTAGGGACCCCAGTCGGTCTCGCCCTGCGTGTCCCAGTCGACCACGTCGACGACGTCGAGCGTGCTGCCGTCGGCGCCCGAGAGTCGCTCGAAGTGGCCGACGTTCTGGTCGTACGACCACCAGCCGACCCACAGACGATCGTCGGCGGTCTGGCACGGATCGTTGGCCGCGCCGGCATCCCACGCGGTCGGCCGCGGGCCGTGGTGGTTGTTGCCGTCGACTGGCGTGGGCTTGTGCCACAGCATGCACTCGTCCTCGCCGAACGGCCGCACGTCGCCCGCGCCGCTGCTGGTCTCGATGGTGCCGTTGGCGTTGCGGTCGACACAGCGCACCTGCTCCGAGGCGAACTTGACGATGCCGCCGCCGCGGTTGCTGACGGCGGCGTCGCCCTCGAGGTTGACCGAGGTGCGCGAGGGATCGTCGCTGCCGTTGGTGGGCCCGGTGTAGTAGCGGCCGAGCTCGGTGCCGGTGGCGGTGTCGATCTTCGAGACGGTGCCCTCGGGCGTGTTGGCGATCCAGATGATGCTGAAGGTGTTCTCGCCCATGGCGCCGCCGCCCTGGCAGTCGCCGCCGCCGGCGGTGGCCTGACCGTCGCCGACGTCGAGCTTGTCGCCGGAGTCGGCCTCGGCCTCGGCCGCGTCGTCGCTGCCCAGTGAACCGCCGTCGAGGTTGATGCCGTCGCCCCCGGTGCCGGCGCTGCCGTGCGGGCTGACCTGCGCATCACCGCAGCCCGACAGCGTCAGGCCCACGAGCAGCGATCCGCAGCCGCGTCGTCGTCGTCGATCACCGTGCATGATGTCCGCCTCCACTCGCGTCGGACGCGAGCCCCGATTGCCAAGGTGCCAGAAAGCCCCGGCGGCGGGGGCTTGCGGCACCAGGTTCTGCATCGTCGCGATCGCGCTGCCGCGGCAGTGAGTGCTGCTACAGCCGCGGCGAGCATGGTCTGCACATCCGGTGGCTCGCGCCACGGCGACGACGACGTCGTGCGCGCTTTGGCTGGAACACCGGCGCGCGGTGTGGGGTTGTGCGGCCGCGATGCGGGGATCCCAGGGGGCGTTGGCAGCGGTGCTCGGGTTGGGGTGCGCGGCGCTGGCCGTCGGTTGCGAGCTGCGGCTGGCGCCGTCGTGCGCGGTGCAGACCGACGGTGCGGACGCGCCGCGTCGCGAGGACGGTGCCACGGCCGGTGCGTGTCCGGGTCCGGGGCGCAGCGGCCAGACGCAGTGTGGCGCGCGCGAGTGCTCGGCGGGGCTGCACTGTGTCGAGTCACCGCTGCCGCAGTGCGAGCCCGGCTGCACCAGCGATCTGCACTGTGGTGCTCGCGATGCGTGCGTGCGCGCGCCCGGTGAGGCGACCGGGCGCTGCGAGCCGTGTGCGCAGCAGCAGTGGCGCGAGGCGCCCGCGGGTTGCGTGGTGGCGGAGCGCAGCGGCAGCAGCGATTGCTTCTTCGCGCCGTGCACCGCGGGCTCGTACTGCGACCCCGCGCAACACTGCACGCCCGGCTGCGCGAGCGACGAGAACTGCGGTCCCACCGAGCAGTGCGTGCGGGCGCCAGGCGCCGCCGTCGGCGTGTGCCGCTCGTGCTACGCGCCGCGCTGATGCTGCGCGCGCGCGGCCGCGGGATCGGGCTATGCTGCGGCGGCCGATGTCCGCGCTGCTCCCCACGACGCTCGCGCTGCTGCTGGTCGCCGCGCCGGTGACGACGCCCGCGGGGCTGCCCGCGCCGTGCCTCACCCACGCGCGCGTCGACGGCCCGCGCGCGCCGGCGAAGCGCCCGCCGCCGGCGCGACCGATCGCGGTCTTCACCGCGGCCTTCGGCGCACTCGCATTCGCGGCCGGCGGCTCGGTGTTCGCCTCGGGCATCGAGGCCCGCCACGCCGCGGCTGCGGGCGACACCTTCGGCGAGGCCGCGAGCCGCCTCAAGACCGGGCGCACGCTGGCGATCGTCGGCGGGACGATCGCGATCGCGGGCCTCGCGACACTCGCGGGTGGGATTGCGTGGATCGTTCGCGATCGACGGCGCGCGCGCGCGCG
>JAIBBS010000260.1 GCA_019694555.1 Nannocystaceae bacterium | reverse complement strand
AGTACATCGTGTAGCAGCGCCGCCGCGGATCCCAGCCGTAGACGCCGTGACCGCGGAACACCACCGTACCGTCGCGCTCCTCCTGGTAGTCGTTGGTGAGGAAGAAGCCGTCGACGATCATGCGCATCCGGAAGCGCGCCGTCGATCGATGCGACGTGGGCGACCACGGCGACGGATGATGGGTCTCGGTCCCGATCCAGTCACCCTGCAGGGCCTGCAGGCGCACGTGCTCGTCACTCGGTCGCGGCATCGGCATGGTCGCGACGATACCGCGAACCGGCTCACGGCCAGGCGGTGCCGTCGGGCGCCGCCGCGGCGAGCCAGTCGGTGAGCACCTGCAGGTCCGCCGCCGGGATCGTGCCGACCTCGCCCTCGACGCCGCACGGGTGCGGCGGCATCGGCAGCGGGTTGTGGAACACGACGCGCTGCTCGATGCCGACGTACGCGGGCTCGTCGGCGTAGCCCATCGGGAAGGTGCCCGCGTACGGCAGGTGGAAGTCGGGCTGCGTCGCCATCGGGACCTTGTTCGACTTGTAGTCGACGTACTCGCCCGGCGTGACGTTGTCGGTGTAGTGGCAGCCGCAGTTGCGCAGCAGCACGTCGCCGACGGACGGTGGGATCTGGCCGACCTCGGTGCCGATGTCGATCACCATCGTCGGATCCGCAGCGGGATCGATGGTCGCGAGCGCGCACGACTTGGGCGGCGGCGGCGGGATGCCGGTCTCGCTGCTGCTGTCGTCGGTGGTCATGCCGCTGCTGCCACCGTCGGTGCTGCCGGCGGTGGTGCCGACGGTGGTCGTCATCGCGCCGCTGGTGCCGGTGTCGGCGACGGTGCTGTCGCCGAGCTCGGTGTTGCTCGCCATGCTCTCGCCCGAGCCGACGCTGGCGTCGCTGCCCGAGCTGGTCCCGCCATCGCCTGGCGTCGCCGCCGGGCATCCGGTCAGCAGCAAGCCGAGCCAAAGGCCGCGCACACGCATCAGCGACGATCTTGCCCAAGCCCGGCGCCGCGATCCAGCCCGCGGGCCGCGCCACCGTCGTGGCGGCCGCAGCGCCCAGGGCCCCGCGGGCGCGAGGGCGTCGCGCCCGCGTCAACCCGGCGGATCGGTGTACTCGGAGAGGTCGCCGCCGCCGACCTCGTACAGCGAGTCGCCGCCGGTGGCCCAGAAGTGGTGCAGTGCACCGAAGCCCATGCCTTCGACCAGCGAGCCCGAGGTGCCGGCGTAGCTGAACAGGTTCTCCTGCACCCAACCCGCGGTGGGATCGAGGCGGTACTGCCCGATGAAGTCGCTGGTCATGTCCGAGACGTACACGTACGGGATGTTGGTCTCGGGATCGGTCACGACCTCCATGCCGTCCATGTGATCGCCCGCGAGCGTGGGATACAGGAACGCGATGCCCCAGGTGCCGTCGGTCGCGTCGAACTGGAACACGCGACGGTTGCCTTCGTTGGACGCGTACCACACGCCGTGCACGTCGTCGTAGCCCAGCTCGGCGAAGGTGCCGGCCCAACCCGGCGGGCTCGTGACCACCGAGGTCATGCCGTTGGCGAGCATGTACTGCGTCAGCGCGCTGCCGCCGATGAACAGGCGATCGTCGAGCGCCTGCAGCTCGGAGCTGCTCGGCGACGGCGTGCCGAAGGCCGGCAGCGACATCAGGTGCGTGAGCGTGCGGCCCTCGATCGGACCCGCGGTGTCGGGGTTGTCGGGGTGCTGGTTGGGCTCGAGCTTGCCGTCGCCGTCGGTGTCGAGCAGCACCACCTGGTAGACGTCGATCTGGTTGTTCAGACCCAGCACGTAGATCTTGTCGTCGTAGCTGTCGACGTCGTAGCCGCCCATGAACGCCGACGAACCGGTGTGGAAGTCGGCGAACTGGAAGTACTGTCCGGTGGGGTTCTGCGTGCCCAGCGGCTGCAGCACCTCGCACATGCCGCTGCCCTGATCGCAGCCCTCGCCCGCACCGGGATCGCAGACCTCGACCAGCTGCCACGCCGGCGGGTTCGCGGCGGCGTTGCAGCTCATGACCTTCGCGCCCTGGCAGTGGAACTGTCCGGCTAGGCAGACCACGCAACCGGTGCCCTCGATGCACAGATCGGGATCGCAGTCGACGCTGTCGACGAGATCGCCGGCGTCACCGCACTCCATCGCGACGTTGTCGCTGCAGTAGATGCCGGCCGCACGCGAGTCGCAGAAGCCGCCGATGCCGACGTCGTACTTGGTGTTGCCGACCGAGCTCTCGCCGGCCGCGTCGCCGGAGCCGGCCTCGCTGCCGCCGCTGCTGTCACCACCCGCGGTGGGATCGCCGATGCTGGTGAGCGAGACCGAGCTGCCCACGGTGTCGCGCTCGCTGCCCGGTGTACCGCAGCCGATCAGCGCCGCTGCGACGATGCAATGGTATCGGCTCATGGCCGCGCGCCCCCTCGCTGCGAGGTGGTTCGCCGCGGGTGCCTCCAGGTTCCCGCGCCGCGGTCGGCACGGGGTTAAACCGATCGCCTCGGCGCGGAACGACGGCGGCGATGCTCGAACCCACCCTGTCCGTCGCGCTGGCGCTGGGCGTCGTGTTGGCCGCTCCGGCCGCCCCGCCCGCGCCCGCCAGCCCGCCGGCCCCCGCGACCGCCGTGGCCAACCCCGACCTCGCCGCGGTGGCGCCGGTGCCCCCGTGGTCCGCCGAGGGCGGCGAGAAGGCCCACGCGACCGCGGTCGACCCGCACCAGCTCAACAAGCAGATCCGCCGCGCCGCCGCGACCGCGTTGTCGGGCGGCGTGCTGATGGTGCTCGGCATCGGCGCGACCGCGGCCGGCTACTCGATGATCGTGATCCCGGGCTCGCGCCTGAACAAGCTGAAGTCGGAACACGACGGCGTGCTGCCGCCCGGTGATCCCGCGCGGCAGCACGCGATCCGCACCGCGCGCGCGATGCCGTTCGTGCTCGGCGCGGGCATCGGCACCATCGTGGTCGGCGCGGTGCTCTCGGGCATCGGCGGCCGCCGCTTCAAGAAGCTGCGCGAGGAGAAGCGCACCTCGGTGGCGCTGGGCGGCATGCCCATGCGCGGCGGCGGCGTGCTGTCCATGGAGGTGAGGTTCTGATGTCGACGATGCACACGTGGCTGCGACCGCTGCTGCTGGGCCTGGTGCTCGGCGCGGCGTGTGATCTCGGCGACGATCTCGAGGGCCAGCCCTGCGAGGTCGAGGCCGACTGCTGGACGGATCAACACTGCGCGCGCACCCCGGCCGAGCGCACGGCGGGTCTGCCGGGCGTGTGCCTGGCCGGCAAGACGCCGTGCAAGTCGGGCGCGCAGCTGGGCTGCTCGTGCATGCCCGACGACGGCGCGCTCGACTGCAGCGTACCGGCGCTCGACGCCGATCTGCTGGGCTACCCCATGATGATGTGCGAACCCGCCACCCACACCTGTGTCGTCGCGAGCGACGACGCGACGAGCTCGGAGGGATGATCATGCGAACGCTCTTGTCCCTCGCGCTGCTCAGCGGCACGGGTTGCAGCTTGTTCAGCGCGCTCGCCGGCGGCGGCGCAGGCGGAGGCCTGGTCATGGCCGTCGACATGGAGAAGGTCGACGTCGACGCGATCGCGCTCGAGCTCGAGGGCGCGCCCACGACGTGGTGCCCGGGGCAGTCGGGCGCGTTCACGGTGGTGGCGCAGGGCCACGAGCGACGCGGTGGCAAGGCGGTGACGCTGCGCACCGCGCCCGAGGGCACCAGCGGAGCCGCGCTGCGCGGAAAGATGGATCTGGTCGAGTTCTCGATGGCAGCACGCGGCGGCACGGTCGAGCGCGGCGTGTTCACGGCCGACGGCGATCCGTTCGCGGCGCTTCTGGGCTACGACGTGCGCGCGACCTACCGCAACGAGACCGACGAGACCACCGAGCTGCACCTCGATCCGGTCTATGGCTGCATCCGCGGCGCGGGCAGCAGCGGCCCCTCGGGTGCGTCGGGCGAAGGCGGCTACGGTGGCAGCGATGCCGGGCAGGCGGGCGCAGCGGGTGGCCCCGGCGGCAACGGTGGCCCGGGCCCGCGCATCGTCGCGTACGCGACGATCGTGCGCACGCCGAAGTACGATCGCATGGGACTGCTGCGCATCGAGGGCGACGTCGATCAGCTCACGCTGTTCGATCCCGCCGAAGGCATCACCGTCGTCGCCGCCGGCGGTGTCGGTGGCACCGGTGGCAACGGCGGCGACGGAGCGCAGGGCGCCGATCCGCAGGGCCAAGGCGGCCCGGGCGGACCCGGCGGTGACGGTGGCAACGGCGGCGACGGTGGCGAGGTCGTGCTCGTCGTCGACGATCGCTATCCCGAGCTCGCGCAACGCATCGGCATCGACGTCTCCGGCGGCCCACCCGGCGACGCCGGCGCGGGCGGCTACGGCGGCGCCGGTGGCCCCGCACCCCAACGCGCGTGCGACTCGTGCGAAGAACCACCGCCGGGCCCCGAAGGCGCCGCGGGCCCCTCGGGACGACCGGGCGCCTACGGCGGACGCCCGGGCCGCTCGCAGGTGCGCAGCGGCGACGTGACCGCGGCGTTCGCCTCACTGCCGCCAGGCATCGCGTTGCGCGACGATCCGCGACCGCGACCCGTCGCGCCACCGCCGACGCCCACCGGCGGCAAGACGAAGCGACGCCGTCGCTGATGCGCGCACGCGGCAGCGCGCGCGACCGTCGGCGCGAATCCTGCGGGCACGTTCGCGCCGCAGCCACGCGCCCCGCCCTTGACGCTGCGCCGTCGCGGCCGGTATTCGCTCGCCCATGTCCGTGTCCCGACTGTTCCCCCTGGTGCTGACCCTCGGTGTGATGGCGTGCGCGAAGAAGGACGCCGCGCCGACGACCGCGCCCTCCGATGCCGCGACGACCGACCACGCGCACGCGCACGGTGAGGGTGCCGAGCACGAGCACGAGCACCAGTTCGCGGGTGGCGTGAAGTCGTTCCACGACACGATGGCGCCGCTGTGGCATGCGCCCAAGGACGACGCGCGCGTGGGCAACACCTGCGCGGCGGCGGCGGAGCTGGTCGCGAAGGCCGGCACGATCGAGAGCGAGCCGATGCCGGCGGCGGCGACCGACGCCGACGCGTGGAAGACCCGCAGCGGCGAGCTGAGCGCGGCGGCGAAGGGCCTGCAGACCACCTGCTCGGGCGATCGCAAGGACTTCGAGGCCGCGTTCACCACGATGCACGAGGCCTTCCACGCGCTCATCGAGCTCGCGGGCGAGAAGCACGAGTAGCTGCTAGCCTGGAGTTCGCTCGTGCTCGTCCGTGCACGCACATCGATCGCCGCGCTGGCGCTCGCAGCCGCCTGCGCGGACAAGCCCGCACCGGGAGCACCGCCCGCCGTGAACACGCCGACGCTGACCGTGACCTCGCCCGCGTTCACCGAGGGCAGCTCGATCCCCGCGGAGTACACCTGCGAGGGCGACGACGTCTCGCCACCGCTTGCGTGGTCGGGCGCGCCGCCGGGCACCCAGAGCATCGCGATCATCGTCGACGATCCCGACGCGCCCGATCCGGCCAAGCCCAAGCGCGTGTGGGTCCACTGGGTCGTCTACGATCTGCCGCCCGAGCTCGGCGCGCTCGCGCGTGACGCCGCCGCGGCGCTGCCCGCCGGTGCGCGTCACGGCAACAACGACTGGTCCAAGCCGACCTGGGGCGGCCCGTGTCCGCCGATCGGGCGCCATCGCTACTTCCACAAGGTCTATGCGCTCGATCGCAAGCTGGGCGATCTCGGCGCGCCCACGAAGGCCGCGCTCGAGGACGCGATGAAGGGACACATCTTGGCGCAGGGCCAGCTCGTGGGCACCTACGCCAAGACCGGCGGCTGAGCGCGTCTCAACGCGGCACGCCGCGCGGCGGCACGATGTCGACGCCATCGAGCAGGCCGCGGCTGCGCACCTGCTCGACGTAGTACTCGGCATCCTTGCCGCCTTCGATCTCGCCGGCCTCGTACAGCGCCTCGAGCTTGGTCCGCAGCACGCCGATGTGCTTGCCCGGCGGCAGCGCCAGCGCGGCCATGATGAGGTTGCCCAGGCCCGGGGGCAGCGGCTGCTTGCGCGCGTCGAGCTCGGCCAGCGCGCGCATGCGCTTGCCCAGCTCGCTGATCTGTCGCAGGCAGCGCATGCGCTTGCCCGGTCGCTTGCTGGTCACGTCGGCGCGCGACAGATCCAGCAGGTCGCGCAGGATCGGTTCCATCTCGCGGTGGAACCGTCGCACCGCGGTGTCGGTCCAGCTGCCGTCGTACTGACCCGGACGCAGGTGGTGCAGGATCAGCAGCTCGACGTCCTGACGCACCGCGTCGGGAAAGCCGATGCGCTTGACCGGCCCGCGTCGGAACATGCGCACGCCCTCTTCGGCGTGACCGTGGAAGGTGACCTTGCCGTCCTTGCCGAAGCGACGCGTGGGCACCTTGCCGATGTCGTGCAGCACCGCGGCCCAACGCACGGTCGGACGCGGCACCGCCTGCCACACCACGGCCTTGGTGTGCTCCCAGACGTCCTTGTGCTTGCGATCGGCCTCTTGCGAGAACGCGACCGTCGCGTCGAGCTCGGGCAACACGTGCACGAGCAGTCCGGTCTGCCGCATCCACTGCAACACCAGGTGCGGGACCTTGCTGCAGATCGGCGGCGTGAGCAGCTCATAGACCCGTTGCGGCGGGATCTCCGTGACCCGGGCGGCGTGGGCCGCGACCTGCGCGGTGACGTCCTTGTCGGGATACGTCTGCGTCGCCGCGATCACGGCCAGTGGGCGCAACAAGTCGTCGGGGACCCATGCGGTCGGTGTGCTCGGCGTCGCCACGGCCGGGTCGCTCATCTGCGGGGCCGGGGCCTTATCACGAACCCAGCCGGCCCGGGTCGTACGCCCCGAATTCGCCCGCAGGAGCGCGCCGCGGCCTGGCCACGCGCGTGCACAGCCAGGCGCGGTCGCGCTCGGACCGAACGCGCGAGGCCCTCGCAGCGAGGGGGGTCGCGACGCGACCGGGCCGAGCCGACCCGATCCGGTGCCGCGAGCCCGTCGCGGACGCGCCCACGGTGGTCCAGCGCGGCGGCCGGCAGGTGCCGACCGTGTTACGCTGCAGGTGCAGGGCGCTCGCCCCCATGAAGTCCGCGTCCCCCCAGCTCGGATACAACCACAACATTCCGCATCGCGGTCGCCTCTATCACGTGCAGACCGAAGACTCGGGCGTCGACAAGGCCCACATCTTCACGCACGTGTTCTACGACGGGACGATCATCGCGAGCCGCAAGACCGAGTACAAGGACAAGCTCGGCGAGTCCGAGATCGGACCGGTCATCGTCGCGCTGATGCAGGACTCGCACAAGGCGATGATCCGGGCGCTGCGCAACGGCGAGTTCGACGAGAAGATCGAGCGCGTCATCGGTGCGCACCCGGTCGCGGACAACCGCGAGATCACCGAGCTGCCGCCGGACTCCGCCGCGGCGCAGCGGCCCGAGCGTCGCCCGCCGCCCGAACCGCGCGACGTCGAGCCCCAGGGCCCGCCGCTGGCCACCGGGCGTCCGGGGCCCACGGTCGATCCCAGCCTGTCGCATCCGGTGTTCGCCGCCGCCGAAGCCCGAGCGCAGGTGGCCGCGGCCGCGGCCGGCCACGGTCAGTCGCGACCCAGCCCCGGGCCCAGCCGCATCAAGCGTCGCGCGGTCGGTGGCATCGGCGGCGCGGGCGTGAAGGCGGGCACGCCGATCACCCAGCGGCGCGACATCATCGTCGGCAAGTTCGCCAGCGAGCACCAGGCGCAGCTCGACGAGGAGATCCTCGCGCTGCTGCGCGACGATGCCTGACGCGGCGAGCCACGCCGGCATGAACGCGCCCGCACCACCGGCAGGCTGCAGCGCACCCGAGGACGTCTCGGCGCCGGTGGTGCTCTACTCCACGTGGTGGTGTCCGTGGTGTCGCCTGGCGAAGCGCTTGTTGGGCAAGCGCGGCATCGAGTTCGCCGAGATCGACGTCGACACGCCGGCGGCACGACGGTGGCTCGCGCAACGCACTGGCCGAGCGACCGTGCCGCAGCTGTTCGTGCGCGGCGAGGCCATCGGCGGCTACGACGAGCTGGCCGCGATGGATGCCTCGGGCGCCTTGGCGCGCGCGCTGGCGCAGGGCTGACGTGCTATCCTCCCCGCGGTTCCCCACGGAGCCGATTCGAGGGAGAAGCCCGCACATGATCCGTTCGCATGCTCGTCGTCGTGGTCTCGCATCGTCGCTTCGCGCGTTGGCCTTCACGGCCACGCTGTGCCTGCCCGCGCTCGCGCTGGCGGGTGAGGTCAAATTCGGCGCTGCCGCGCTCGCCGTCGACGACGAAGGCAAGCTGACGGACGCCGGTCGCAGCGCCGCCAAGGAAGAGATCCCCAACGCGAGCCCCGGCGAGGAGGAGTGGGTCGTGCACCTGTGGGCCAAGCTCGACAAGCCCGCGCCCGGCGGCCTCAACGTCGAGTTCTACGGCGAGCACGACGGCAAGCGCTACCTCGCGTACCGCCACGTCGAGGACTCCTTCGACGGCGCGAAGTACATCAGCTTGGAGATCGAGCTCGAGGGCAGCAAGGGCTTCAACAAGAACAAGACCTACTTCGTCGAGATCACGCAGCAAGACGACAAGGGTCGCGACTTCAAGCTCGCGTCCGGCAAGATCAAGCTCGGCTGGGTCGCCGCGCCCAAGCCCGAAGAGGGCGAGACCGAGGGCGACGACAAGGGTGACGGCGAAGCGCAGGACTCCGCGGCCCAGGACGCGCTCGACACCATCTCCGGGGGTGGCGGTGGTGAAGGCGGCGACGGGGCCAACACCGGCGCACCGCCGCCGGTCGAGCCCAAGAAGAAGGGCTGCAGCGTGTCGCCCGATGCGAGCGACGGTGCGATCGGCACGCTCGCGCTGCTCGTGCTCGCGGGTGCGTGGCGACGCCGTCGCGGCTGAACACCGCCGCCGACGTGGCGCGGTGGTGCGATCGATGACGCCGCTGCAGCACCGCATCCACGCCGTGGTCGCTCGAATCCCGCGCGGCCGCGTGGCCAGCTATGGCCTGGTCGCGTGGCTCGCCGGCGCGCCCCGGTGCGCGCGCCAGGTCGGTCGCGCGCTGCGGGAGCTGCCCGAGGACGCACCGCTGCCGTGGCATCGGGTCGTCAACGCACGCGGCGAGCTGAGCCTGGTGGGCGACGGCGCCGACGAGCAGCGCCGACGGTTGCTGCGCGAGGGCGTGCGCTTCGATGCGCGCGGGCGCATCGATCTGGCGCGCTGGGGCTGGGACGGCCGCGCGCCCACGCGGGCGCGTCGCTGAGCGACTGCCGGCGGATGCGGACGGGCTCTCGTCGCGGAGCGACCGGACGCCGTGGGGGTCCCGTGAGGGCACCGGGAGCGGGAGCGGAGCTTCGTCGCCGTGGACCGAGCCCTGGGCGCCGGGTCGCGATCCCGGCATGATCGCCGGCGATGGGACGCAGCGCCGAGGTCGATGCATGGTTCGCGCGGTACGACAACCCGATGAAGCCGGTGGTGCAGCGGATCCGCGAGATCATCCTCGGCGTCGATGCGCGCGTGGGTGAGTGCATCAAGTGGCAAGCGCCGACCTTCACCTTCGAGGGCAACATCGCGAGCTTCTTCCCCAAGGCGAAGCAGCACGCGTCGCTGATGTTCCACCAGGGTGCATCGATCCCCGGTCGACACCCGATCCTCGAGGGTGACGCCCAGACCGGGCGCGCGATCAAGCTGTCGAGCGTGCGCGAGGTCGACGAGCACGCCGAGGCGCTGCGCGAGGTCATCCGGGCGTGGATCGCGTTCAAGGGCGGCGGCGCGACCACGGCTGCGAAGACGGCGGCGACCA
>JAIBBS010000053.1 GCA_019694555.1 Nannocystaceae bacterium | reverse complement strand
GCGACCGTGCCGCCGGCGCCGACGCAGCCGGCACCGCAGCCGCACGCCGCAGCCGTGCCGGCGCTGGCGGCCGGCGACGTCATGCCCGCGCTCGCACGCGTCGAGACGCCGCCGCAGTCCAAGGCCAACCTGTGGATCGTGACCACGCTCGAGGCGGCGCAGCGCGACGAGTCGCTGCAGGATCTCGACGCGATCGCGCGGCTGTACCAGGACAACGGCCTGCACGCGGCGATCGTGCTGGCGGCCTTCGATGGCAGCCGCGCCGGCCCGGTGCCCGCGCTCGACGACGCGGCGGTGCGCAGCTTGGTGCAGCGGCGGCGGCTCGCGACGCCGATCGTGGCCGGCAGCGGCACCGCGCCGTGGTCGCCGGCGATCGTCGCGGCGCCCACGGTCGTGCTCGCGCGACCCGACGGCCGCGTGCACTGGATCGGCGCCGCGGGCCCGAGCTGGGCCGCACTCGATCGCGCGATCGTCGAGCTGCTCGGCGCCGGCTGATCGCGGTCGCGTCGCGACTCAACCCACGGGGATGTTCGCGCACGCCTGCGCGACCGCATCCGCCAGCACGGTGCCCACGAGATCGTCGTAGTGCGCGACGTCGCCGATGTCGCCGTAAAACGGCGTGTCGGCGAAGATCTTCATGAACTGCCACAGCTTCTGGTTCACGTCGGTGATGCAGCTGGGCACCAGACCGCTGACGAAGATGCAGTCGGCGCCGCCGCAGCCGGCCTTGGCGTCGATCAACATCTGCGCGTAGAGATCCTTGGACTCGGGCGACTTGTCGGGCTCGTCGGTCAGGAAGAACACCACCAGCAGCGCGCCCTCGTCGCGCAGGAAGCCGTCGTTGGTCGCGCCGTTGTCGGGCGCCGCGACGAAGCCCGAGGCCGCGACCGGCATCTCGAAGGAACAGCCGTCCTCGCCCGCGGCAGTGGCCGCGTCGGCGAACCACTGCGCGAGCGGGGCCGGATCGTCGTCGGATCCGATCTCGAAGTAGCGCTTGCCGCCGAACTCGAACAGCTTGCCCTGGGTGCCGTTGCCGCCGTCGTCGCCCATGTCGGGCGTGCGGTAGTGCATGAGCACCTCGTCGACCGTGGCGGTGCTCTGGCAGTTCGCGGTGGCCTCGGCCGCACCGCAGGCGTCGTCGAAGTCGGTGGTGGTGATGCCGACGTGGATGCCGATGCCCGGCGGGATCGCGGCGAACATCGCGTCGACGAACGCGGGAAAGTTGTCGGCCAGCGCCTGCTGGTAGGTCTGCATCGACTGCGAGTTGTCGATGACGAACAGCAGGTCGATGTACGCGCAGCCGCCGGCCATGGCACCGAGATCGAGCTTGTCGGTGTCGCCCGATCCGTCCGCGCTGCCGGCGGTGCTGCCTTCGCTGCCGCCGCTGCTGCTGCCGGCCGAGTCGCCGCTGTCACCCGCGACCGTGCTCGAGACCGAGACCGAGGCGCTGCCGGCCGGATCGCCGCGCGTCTCGACGGTGCATGCCGGCAACAGCGAGGCGACGAGGACGGCGGGACGCGTGCAGGCCATGGGCGCGGACACGGCAGTCTAACAAGAACCAGCGGTAAACCGCAGGTGAAGGCGGCGGCGGCCACCGCGGGCCCATGACACGCTGCCACTCGTGGACAGCCGACGCCGTCGCGATCGCTCGCAGGTCTGGATGTTGTCGCTGGCGCTGCTGGGCGCCTGCGGCACCGCGCGCGATCGCGAGCCGGCGCGGGGACACACCGAGGCGCCGGCGACCGTGGTCGCGATGTCGCCCCTGCACGACGCGCTCGCGCAGCACGCCGGGGCCCAGCACCAGCAGGCGCTGGCCGCGGCCGACGACGCGCTGCTGCTGCGCCGCGCGAGCCTGGATCTGCTCGGCCGGATCCCGACCGCCGCCGAGCTCGACGCGTTCGCGGCCGCACCGGCATCCACGCGCTACCAGCAGGCGATCGATCGCATGCTCGCCGCGCCCGAGCACGCCGATCACCTCGCACAGCTGTGGACCGACGTGTTGCTGGCGCGCGCGCTCAAGCTGCCGCCGGCGGTCGAGCGCGGCACCCACGACTGGCTCGCGGCACAGTTCGCCGACGACCGCGGCTTCGACCAGACCACCCGCGATCTGCTCGCGGTCACCGGCGAGGTCGAGGCCGACGGCCCCGCGGGCTTCCTGCTCGCGCACGGCCGGCGTCGCCGCAGCGCCGCGGTCGCCGGCGAGACCGCGCGGGTGTTCCTGGGCACGCAGATCCAGTGCGCGCAGTGCCACGATCACCCCGACGCGAACTACAGCCAGCGCGAGTTCCACGC
Organism: Nannocystaceae bacterium; assembly: GCA_019694555.1. GTDB lineage: Bacteria > Myxococcota_A > Polyangia > Nannocystales > Nannocystaceae > Xiheibacterium. The sequence continues at coordinate 42,842 of JAIBBS010000053.1, read as the reverse complement.
CTTCGCAGCCCACTTCGCGCGGCTGTCGATCCGCCCGCTCGAGCGCGGCGCGTCGACGCGGCTGCGCGTGGTCGAGAACCGCCGCGGTCAGGGCCGCCTGCCCACCGCCAGCGATCCACCCGATCGCCCCTCGGGCGAGATCGTGATGCCGTCGTACTTCGGCACCGCCACCGACGAGCGCGGCAACCGTCGCGAGGCCCTGGCCGAGGCCATCGTCGCCGATCGCCGCTTCGCGCGGGCGATCGCGAACCGCAGCTTCGCGCAGCTGATGGGCCGCGGCGTGGTCGAGCCGGTCGACGGCCTGCCGATCGACGGCGCGGTGCCGCCGCTGCTCGACGCGCTCGCCGACACCCTGATCGCCGGCGAGTTCGATCTCGACGCGCTGCTGCGCGCGATCGTGCTGTCACCGGCCTACCGCGCCAGCGGCACCGCCGACGACGGCGCCGAGGCCCGCGTGGCCGCGTTCGCACAGGCCGCCGTGCGACCGCTGCCCGACCACGCGCTGCTGCGATCGCTGGCGGTCGCGGCCGGTGTCGATCCCGACGATCCCGCGTCGCTGCCACCGGGCGTGCGTCGTCGCGACCTCCGCGAGTTCCGCTTCGTGTTCGACGACGACGAGGGCATGGAGGTCGACGAGGGCCCCAACCTGCCGCAGGCGCTGCTGTGGCAGCACGGCGAGCTGGTCGCGCGCGCGGCCTCGGCCCGCGGCGACACCGTGCTGGCACGGGTGCTGCGCGCCCACGACGACCCCGACGCGCGCATCGACGCGCTGTGGTGGCAGCTGTTCGCGCGCAGCCCCGCCGATCGCGAGCGCACCGCCGCGCGCGCGACCGTGCAACGGGACGACGCGGCGTCGTGGGAGGACCTGGTCCACGCGATGCTGTGCTCGAGCGAGTTCACCACCAACCATTAGGAGCCCGCCCATGACCGTCACCCGTCGCAGCTTTCTCCGCACTGGCCTGGGCGCGGCCGCGCTCGCTTCGATCGGCGGCAGCGCCGGCGCCAGCACCCCCACCGCGGTCGCGGCCCCGCCGGCGCTGGCGTGCGTGCTGTTGTACCTGCACGGCGGCGCGAGCCAGTTCGAGACCTTCGACCCCAAGCCCGGCCGCAGCACCGGCGGACCCACCACCGCGATCGACACCCGCGTGCCGGGCCTGCGCTTCGCCGCCGCGCTGCCGCAGCTGGCCGCGCGCGCCGATCGCTTGACGCTCTTGCGCACGGTGACCTCGAAGGAGGGCAACCACGACCGCGCGCGCTACCTCATGCACACCGGCCATGCGCCCCAAGGTGGCGTGGCGCACCCGAGCCTGGGCGCGCTGGTCAGCGCGCTGCACCCCGACGCGCCGCTGGTCGGCGCCGTCACCATCGGCCCACCGGTGCCGGGCCCGGGCCTGCTGGGCCCGCGCCACGCCGCGCTGCCGATCCGCGATCCCGGGCGACCGATCCGCAACCTGCAGGCGCCCGCGGGCGTCGACGCGCGCCGCAGTGCCGCGCGCGCCGACATGCTCGCGACGCTGCAGCAGCAGTTCGCGCAGGGCCGCGCGCACGAGCTGGTCGACGCGCACGGCGAGGTCATGGCCCGCGCGCGCGCGCTCGCGGCCGCGCCGGACAAGCGCGCGTTCGATCTGTCGAGCGAGCCCGCGGGCACGCGCGCGCGCTACGGCGACGGACGCTTCGGCAGCGGCTGCCTGCTCGCGCGGCGACTGCTCGACGCCGACGTGCCCTTCGTCGAGGTCGGGCTCGGCGGCTGGGACACGCACGAGGACGGCTTTTCCCGCACCGACGCGCTCGGGCGCGAGCTCGACACCGGCATGTCGGCGTTGCTCGACGATCTCGCCGCCAGCGGTCGCCTGCAGCAGACGTTGGTGGTGTGCATGGGTGACTTCGGGCGCACGCCCGTGATCAACGGCCGCGAGGGTCGCGACCACCACCCGCAGTGCGCCAACGTCGTGCTCGCCGGCGCGGGCCTGCGCGCGGCGGTCGTGGGCGAGACCGATGCCGACGGCCGCAACATTGCGGAGCGCCCGATCGCGATCGAGTCGGTGTTCCGCACCCTCGCGCAGTGCCTGGGCATCGATGCCGACGAGGTCCGCATGGCCCCCAGCGGTCGTCCGATCACGACCTTCGAGCCCGCGGATCCGATCGCGGAGATCCTGGCGTAGCCGCGCCCACCGCTGGGCGAACTGCCCAGCGCGCCGCACGGACGCGGTCGCGGCCCGGTCGCCGCGGGCGTGCACCGGCTGGGCGAACTGCACGTTGCTGGCCGCGCTGGGCCGGCGCCAAAGTGGCGGACGTGATCGCACCGTCGGCCCCGCTCGCGTTCGCGTTCGCCTCGCTGACGGCCGCCGCGCCGGTGCGCTACGACGGCCACGCGCTGGTGCGGGTGTGGATCGACGACGCGCGCGAGCTGGCGGCACTGCGCGGGCGCGTCGACGAGATCTGGACCGAGCATCCCGGCCGCGGCTTCGTCGACGCGCGCGTGCGACCGCACCAGCTCGCGGCCCTGCGCGACGCCGGCGTCGCGTTCGAGCTGCGCGCCGCCGATCTGCAGGCCGGCATCGACGCCGAGCGCGAGCGCCTGCGCGGCGCGGCCACACCGACGGCATCGACGTGGTTCGACGACTTCCGCGACTACGACGCGATCATGGCGCAGCTCGAGGCCATGGCCGCGGCCGCGCCCCACCGCGTCAGCGTCGTCGACCTCGGCGCGTCGCTGGAGGGCCGCCCGATCCGCGGGCTGCGGATCTCCGACGCGCCGCCGGGCGCACCGGCGGTGCTCTACAGCGGCACCATGCACGCGCGCGAGTGGCTCGCGACCATGGCGACGATGTGCGTGGCCGATCGCTTCGCCACCGCCGACGACACCGACGCGGTCGTGACCGATCTGCTGAGCGCGATCGAGATCTGGGTCGTGCCGGTGATCAACCCCGACGGCTACGTCATCAGCTGGACCGAGGATCGCTACTGGCGGAAGAACGCCCGCGACGGCTACGGCGTCGATCTCAACCGCAACTGGGACTACCAGTGGGCCGTGGTCGGCGCCAGCGACGACCCGTATGCGGAGGACTACCACGGGCCCGCGCCGTTCAGCGAACCCGAGAGCAGCGCGCTGCGAGACTTCATCGTCGCGCGGCCGCAGCTGCGCGCGCACATCGACTTTCACAGCTTCTCGCAGCTGGTGCTGCGGCCGTGGGGCTACGACTACGCGCTGCCGCCGGACGAAGCGACGCTGTCGATGTTGGGCCAGCAGATGTCCGACGCGATGTGGGACGCGACCGCGACCGACTACGCGTCGATCCACGCCGCCGAGCTGTACCCCGCCGCGGGCGCGGTCGACGACTGGGGCTACGGCGTGCAGGGCCTGATGGCCTTCACCATCGAGCTGCGCGGCGACGACTTCGTGGTACCGCCGTCGCAGATCGGACCCGCGTGCGACGAGAACGTCGCGGCCGCGCTGCAGCTCGCGGCGTGGGTGCGGCAGAGGGCGCCCGAGCCCCCGCCCGAGGGCGGCACCACCGGCGACGCGCCGCCACCGGATCACGGCGGCAGCGAGGACGGCGGGCCGGTCGACCCCGACGGCGGCAGCGACGGCACCGGCGAGCCGTCCGACGATCCGCCCGGCGCCGACGCGACGCCGGGCGGCGCCGCGCTGCCGCCGGGCTTCGGCCTGGGCCACGCGCAAGGCGGCGGTTGTCGCAGCGCCGAGCCGCGCGCGCCCGCGTGGCTGCTGCTGGTGCCGTGGTGGCTGCGTCGTCGACGACGTCAGGGCACGTAGTAGGGCTGATCGGGCACGTCGATGCCCGGCAGCGTGCGCAGCACCAGCGCCGCGCGCAGCAACACCTCGACCGCGACCAGCAGCACCGGCCAGATCATCACCAACAGCCCGCGCAGCAGCGAGAACTGGTGCGTGCGTGCGAGCGAGATCCCACCCAGCACCAACAGCGGCACGATCGCAGCGGCGGCCGCGGGCAGGTAGATCTCGCTGGGCATGTCGCCGAGGTACAGCGGCAGATCGAGCAGGCCGATCGCCAGCAGCGTCGGGCCCGAGGCGTAGCCGACCGCGCGCATGCTCGCGCCGATCGATCGCGTCGCGCCGCCGGTGAGCGCGATGCCGACGTGCGCGAGCAGGCCGCAGAAGAAGTACGACAGCGGCAACCCCACCGGCACCATCAGCACCTGCCACGCCGACAGCGCCTGCACGAACGGTGGATCGACCAGGGTGTGGATCGATCGCAGCGGCAGCGCCGGTGTGCGGTCGGCCATCAAGCGCATCGCTTGCAGGCCCATGAGCACGGCCCACGGCGGCAGCCGCAGCGTCGCGAGGTAGCCCAGCGCACGACCGTGGGCGATCGGCTCGGGGGTGCGGCGGAAGCTCGCCCGCGGCTGCGTCACCGTGCGCAGCAGCGTGCGCACGCACGCCGACAGCCAGCCGCCGCGCCCGGGCGTGCCCGCCGTCGCTTCGACGGGGATCGCCGCCTCCAGCGCGCGCGCAGCGTCGGACGCCGACGCTGCGGCCGAATCGGCGGGGCGAGACGAATCGGCCATGGGCGCCGCGAGCATACCCGAGCCCGCGCGACAACGAGGGCCTTCCCAGCGCTTGCGCGCCCGTCTACGCTGCCAGCGATGCCGACTCGGCGTCTTGCGCGAACGGCGGTCCCGGCCCTGGCGGCATGGGTGCTCTGCGGCGCCGTGTCGTGCCGGCGCGGCGGCGGCGGCGGACCGCCGCAGCACTACGAAGACCCCAAGGCGATGATCGCCGTGTTCGAGGCCGCGAACCGCGATCCGTGGCAGCAGCCCGATCGCGTGGTCAAGGCGCTGCCGATCGATCGCCGCGACATGGTGCTGGCCGACATCGGCGCCGGCTCGGGCTACTTCACGCGACGGCTGGCCGCGCGCGTGCCCGAGGGGCGCGTGTTCGCGGTCGACGTCGATGGCGAGTTCGCCGACTACCTGCTCGCGCACCGCGAGCAGTGGGGCACGCCCAACATCGAGCCGCGGCTGGCGATGTACGAAGATCCGATGCTGCCGGTCGGCGAGCTCGATCTGGTCTTCACCGCCAACACCTACGCGTACATCCGCGATCGCGTCGCCTACTTCCGCAAGGTCCGCGAGGCCCTGCGTCCGGGCGGCCGGCTCGTGGTGATCGACTTCCTCCCCCAGGCCCAGGTCCCCGCCACGATGGCGCCCGATCCCCGCTACCGGGTCGCACGCGACGCCGCGGTCCGCGAGCTCGAGCTCGCCGGCTTCCGCGTCGTGGACGAGCCGAACTTTTTGGCACTGCAATGGTTTCTCGTGCTCGAGCCCACGCCGAAGTGAACCTCGATCGTCGCACGGTCGTCGCGCAGGCCCACGGCCGCGCGCTGGCGTACCTCGAGCAGCAGCAGCAGCCCAACGGCGCCTTCGCCGGCGAGGTGGTGTGGAACCCCATGCTGCCGTGCCAGTACGTGATCCTGTGCCACATCCTCGGGCACGAGATCGCACCGGCGCGCCGCGATCGCATCCGTCGCGCGCTCGAGCTGCAGGTGCGGCCCGACGGTGGCTGGGGCATGCACCCCGACAGCCCGTCGTATCTGTTCCACACCACGCTGGGCTACGTCGCGCTGCGGCTGCTGGGCTATGACGCCGACGATCCGCTGTGTGCCGACGCGCGCGCGTGGATCCGCGATCACGGCGGCGTGTGGGCCATCCCGACCTGGGGCCGCATCTGGCTCGCGATCCTGGGCCTGCATCCGTGGGAGGGCATCCAGCCCATCGTGCCCGAGCTGTGGTTGCTGCCCGAGTCGGCGCCGCTGCACCCGCGGCGGCTGTACTGCCACATGCGGCTCATCTACCTCGGGCTGTCGTTCGTGTACGGCCACCGCTTCGTCGCGCCGATGGACCACACCATCGCGTCGCTGCGCACCGAGCTGTACCCCGAGGGCTACGACGAGCGCCGCTTCGCCGCCTACCGCGACGAGATCGCACCCACCGATCTGTTCGAGGCGCCGAGCCCGGGCCTGCGACGCGCCTTCGATCTGCTGCGCCGGGTCGAGTCGGCGCTGCCGCGTGCGGTGGCGCAGCCGCTGCGTCGCCGCGCGTTGGCCCGCGCGCTCGAGCACATCCGCTTCGAGCTGCGCAGCACCGGCGGCGTGTGCCTGTCGCCGGTCAACGGCATGCTGTTCTGCCTCGCGCTGCACATCACCGATCCGCGCCACCCCGATCTGGCCAAGGCGCTGCGCGGGCTCGAGTACTGGTTCTGGGAGGACGACGTGCAGGGCCTGCGCATCGCCGGTGCGCGCAGCGACATCTGGGACACCGCGTTCCTGCTGCAGGCGTTCGCCGAGTGGCCGCAGCCCGAGCGCGCGCGGACGCTGGCGCGCCGCGCCGCGGCGTGGCTGCCGACCGCGCAGATCCAAGAAGAGATCGCCTGCGGCGCGGAGCACTACCGCGAGCCCGCGTACGGCGGCTGGGGCTTCGCCAACGAGCGCCATCCCTGGCCGGTGTCCGACTGCACCGCGGAGGCGACCGAGGCGCTGCTGCGCTGCGAGCAGGCCGGCATCTCCGACGAGGCCGGCCGGCTGCAGCAGGGGCGGGTGCTGGCGGCGGTCGAGTTCGTGCTGCGGCGGCAGAACGACGACGGCGGCTTCGGTTCGTACGAGCCGCGCCGCGGCAGCATGCTGCTGCGCCGCTACAACCCCGCCGAGATCTACGGCAACTGCATGCTCGAGTACTCGTACGCCGAGTGCACCGGCAGCTGCGTGCGCGGGCTCGCCCACGCGCTGCGCAGCCTGGGCCCGCGCATGCCCAGCGAGCTCGCCGCGCGCGTGCGCAAGTCGATCGCCGCCGGCCGCGACGCCCTGCTCGCGCAGCAGCACGAAAGCGGGGGCTGGCTGGGCTTTTGGGGCATCAACCTCACCTACGGCACATTCTTCGCCGTCGGCGGGCTGCTGGCCTCGGGGCTGGGCCCGACCCATCCCGCGATCGTCCGCGCCTGTCGATTCCTGGTCGAGAGCCAGCGCGACGACGGCGGCTGGGCTGAGAGCTACCTCGGCAACCTGCAGGATCGACCGGTGATGCTGCCCGATCGCGTGCCGTCGTCGGCGACACAGACCGCGTGGGCGCTGCTGACCCTGCTCGAGGCCGCACCGCACGAGCGCGACGCGATCGAGCGCGGCGTCGGCTACCTGGTCGCGCGGCAGCGCGACGACGGCGGCTGGCCCGACGAGCTCGCGACCGGGGTGTTCTTCAACACCGCGGTGCTCGACTACGTGCTGTACCGCCAGCTGTTCCCGACCTGGGCGCTGGCGCGCTGGCTCAAGACCTTCGCATGATCGAGCTGCTGACCGCGGCCACGCCCAACGGCCGCAAGATCTCGATCGCGCTGGAAGAGCTGGCCCTGCCCTACTCGGTCCGCGCGATCGATCTGGCGCGCCTCGAGCAGCGCGAGCCGTGGTTTCTCGCGCTCAACCCCAACGGCCGCATCCCCGTGATCATCGATCACGACGCGCGGGACTTCGTGGTCTTCGAGAGCGGCGCGATCCTGCTGTATCTCGCCCAGAAGACCGGCCGCCTGCTGCCGCACGAGCCCCACGCACGCTCGGTCGCGCTGCAGTGGCTGTTCTTCCAGGTCGGCGGCGTCGGCCCGATGATGGGCCAGGCCAACGTCTTCGCGCGCTATGCCCCCGAGCCCATCCCGTGGGCCATCGATCGCTATCGCCGCGAGTCGCGAAGACTGTTCGAGGTGCTCGAGACGCGGCTGCAGCAGGTCGAGTACCTCGCCGGCGAGTACTCCATCGCCGACATCGCCAACTGGTGCTGGGTCCGGACCCACCGCTGGTCCGGCGTCGAGATCGAGGGCCTGCCCGCGCTGCAGCGCTGGCTCGAGGCCATCAAGGCCCGGCCCGCGGTCGTCGCGGGCTACGACGTGCCGCAGGTGCTGCAGCGCGCCGCCGACGTCGAGGCGACCGGTCGCGCGCTGATCCGCTGACGCGCTGCGGCGGGCTCCGTCACTGCAGAGGAAGCTCCGGTTGCCCTCCCCGTGCCCGACCCAGCCGGTTCACGGGCCCCCTCGGCGTGCGGTCGCTCCGCGACGAGCGCCTGTCCGCTTCCGCTGCAAGGCTCTCACTCGTCGTCGTCGTCGTCGTCGTCGACCTGGACCTGCTCGACGCTCACCCGCACCACGCGGCGCTCGTCGGCCGCGAGCACCTTGATGCGCAGGCCCTCGACCACGAACAGCGAGCCCGCGATCGGCATCTGCCCGGCGAGCTGCGTCAGCATGTCACCGACGCTGCTGACGCCCTCCTCCTCGCCGAACTCGACGCCGAAGGTCTCCTCGAGCTTGGCCAGGCTGGCCTGGCCGTCGAAGTAGTGGGTCCCGAGCGCCTCCTGCGGCTGCAGCGGCGCGTGGTCGCTCTCGTCGAAGATGTGGCCGACGATCTGCTCGAGCACGTCCTCGAGCGTGACCACACCCACGGTGTGACCGCCGTCGTCCACGACGATCGCGAGGTGCAGGCGCCGCTCCTTGAAGCGGTCGAGCAGGTCGCCGATGAGCAGGCTCTCGCTGACGAACAGCGGCGGTCGCATCAGCCGCAGCACCGCCTCGTGGCTGTGGTCGGCGGCGCCGACCAGCTGCTTGATGTGCAGCACGCCGCGGATGCGACCGATGTCGCCCTCGTACACCGGCAGCCGGCTGTGGCCCGAGGCCTGCGCGACCTCGATGATGCGCGCGACCGGCCAGGTCAGATCGATGGCGGTCACGCGGCTGCGCGGCACCATGATGTCGCGGACGATCTTGTCGTCGAACTGGAACACGCGTCGCAGCAGCGCCGCCTGATCCGCGGGGATCGAGCCCTCGCGCTGGCCGACCTTGACCAGGTAGTCGAGGTCCTCGGGCGTGACCCGCTGCGCGCCGCCGTCGCTGTCGGCGCGCCGCCGCAACACCCGATCGGTCAACCACGTCGTCACCGCGGTCGCGGGCGCGAACAGCTTGCCGATGTAGTGCAGCACCTGCAGCGCCGGCACCGCGAGCCGCTGGGCGTAGAGCTTGCCCACGGCCTTGGGCAGGATCTCGCCGAACACGATGGTCAGGCCCGCGGCCACGAACACCGCGATGGGCACGCTGTAGCGCGCGAGCTCGCCGCTGCCGACGTGGCGGATGACCGCCGCGGTCGTGACCGATCCGATGAGCGTGTTGACCAGGTTGTTGCCGACCAGGATGGTCGACAGCACGCGCACCGGCGCATCGACCCAGTCGCGTGCGACCCGGCCGGTGCGCCCGCCGTCCTCGACCAGCTTGCGCCACTGGTGCTCGCCGAAGCTGGTGATGGCGGTCTCGCTGCCGGAAAAGAACATGCTGCCGACCAGGCACAGCAGCAACACCAGCGCGGCGAGCAGGTCGGCGTCGCTCACTCGGACGCGAGCTCCTGCGCGAGGAACACCGCCAGCGCCTGCGTGCGGCGCCGCAGGCTCGCGAGCGAACAGAACTCGCGCACCTGGTGGAAGTAGCGCCCGTACGGCCCCAGGCCGTCGATGGTGGGCACGCCGAACGCCGCGAGCAGGTTGCCGTCGGAGCCGCCGCCCTGGCGCGGCGCCTCGCCGGTGCCGAGCCCGGCCTGCGCGGCACAGGCCTCGTAGCGCAGTCGCAGCGCGGTGGTGCCGGGCCCGGGCTCCATCGGCGGCCGCGTCATCGCGCCACCGAGCTCGGCCCGCACCGCTCGCAGCTTCTGCGGCACCCAGTCGTGCGCGCGAAACGGCGTGTCCGCCCACGACTGCAGCTGCGCGATGACCCGCTGGGCGTCGGCGACGGTGTCGAAGCGCGCGTCGAGCACACAGCGCGCGCGCTCGGGCACGGTGTTCTTCGAGGTGCCGCCCTCGATCACGCCGACGTTGACGGTGACACCGCGGGCGTAGTCGGTCAGGCCCTCGAAGCGCGGCACCAGCAGCGCGAGCGCGTGGATGGCGTTGATGCCGGCAGCGTGATCGTTGCCGGCATGGGCGGCGCGGCCGTGGACCGTGAACTCGAACAGGCCGCCGCCCTTGCGCGTGGTGACGATCGCGTCCTTCTCGCGGCCGGCCTCGAACACCAGTGCCGCGGTGGTGTGGGGCGCGAGCGCGCGGTACAGCGGCTCGCTGGTCGGCGAGCCGACCTCCTCGTCGCTGTTGCACACCAGCCGCAGCTTGAGCTCGTCGGCGCGCGCACCGAGCACGCGCCGCACCGCGGCGATGGCCGCGATCATCGAGGTCAGCCCGGACTTCATGTCGAGCACGCCGGGGCCGTACGCGAGCTCGCCGGTACCGGGACCGTCGGGACCGTCGTCGCGCGAGAACGTCAGAAAGCCCATCGAGCGCGGGAACACGGTGTCGATGTGGCCGACCAGCGCGAGGCAGCGATCGTGGGGCGCGGTCGCGGGCGTGCTGTACACGCGGTGATCGGCGAACTCGCCGGTGGCGTCGGGGTGGCGCTGCAGCTGCAGGCCCACGCGCGCGGCGGCCTCGTCGAGCAGGCACGCCGCGACCTCGACGTCGGCGCGCGCGGCGGTGTGGCTGGGCGCGTTCACCAGCGCGGCCAGCAGCGGGACCTGCTCGCGCTCGAACGCGTCGTCGACCGCGGCGTGCAGCGCCGCGCACAGCGACGCCGGCGGCAGCGCAGCGGCCCCGGGAGGTTCGCTCACGCCGCGCCTCCGCCCTCGACCAGCACCGTGCCGCGGCGGCCGGGGGCGGCCACGGCCTGCGCCAGCGCGCCGGGCTCGGCGCCGAGGATGTGCACGGCCCCGATGCCGCGCGAGAGGTTGTCGAGCGCCTCTTCGACCTTGGGGATCATGCCGCCCTGGATCACGCCCGATGCGATCGCATCCTCGGCCTCGCGCCGCGACAACCGCGGGATCACCGAGCTGGGGTCGTGGCGGTCGCGCAGCACGCCGGGCACGTCGGTGACGAGGATCAGGTGGTCGGCCCGCACCGCAGCCGCGAGCGCCGCTGCGACGGTGTCGGCGTTGATGTTGTAGACCTCGCAGGGCTGACCCGGCGGCGCTCGATCGGCCACGCCGAGGCTGTTGACCACCGGCACGAAGCCCCCGCGCCACAGCGTCTGCAGCACCGCGGTGTCGATCGCATCGATGTCTCCGACCAGGCCGAAGTCGACCGGCGCGTCGCCGCCACCCGCGACGCGCTTGGGCGGGCGTCGATGCGCGCGCACCAGCCCGGCGCTCACGCCCGACAGGCCCACGGCGCGGACGCCCGCGGCCCGGGCCGCGGCGCACACGTCGATCGAGACCTCGCCCGCGAGCACGCACTTCATGATCTGCAGCGTCGCCGCGTCGGTGACCCGCCGGCCGCCGACCTTGATGGTCTCCACGCCGAGGCGCTGCTGCAGCGCGCTGGCCTGGGGACCACCGCCGTGGCACAGCACGAGCGCATGCCCGGCGTCGGCCAGCGCCGCGACGTCGCCACACAGCGCGAGCAGCTCGCCGGCGCGCGCCACGACCTCGCCGCCGAACTTGATGACGATGCGGACGGACGGCGCGTCGTTCATGGCCACAGCGGGACCGCGTCGATTCCGGTGCCGTCGGGCAACCCCAGCATCACGTTCATCGACTGCACGGCCTGGCCCGCGCCGCCTTTGACGAGGTTGTCGAGCGCGCTGGTGACCACGAGGTGGCGCGTGCCCGTGCGCGCGTCGACCGGACCCAGCGTCCACGACACGTCGGCCCACATGCTGCCCTTGACCGCGACGACCTCGGCCTGGACCTTGCCGCCGCCGAGCACCCGCACCAGCGGCGCGCGCTCGTACATCGCCGCGAACGCGGCCGCGACGGCGTCCGCATCGACCGACGCGGGCACGTCGAGGAAGCTGTTGGCGAGGATGCCCCGCGACAGCGGTGCCGACACCGGCACGAACAGCAGCTGCACCGGCGCGCTGCCCTCGGCGGGCCAGCGCGCCGCGGCGTCGCGCAGGGTCTGCTCGATCTCCGGCGTGTGCTGGTGGTCGAGCACCTTGTAGGTCTTGAGGTTGTTGACCCGCACCGGGTGGTGGGTGCCCTCGCTGGCATACGCGCCCGAGCCCGACGAGCCCGTGGCCGCGACGGTGCGGATGGGCCCGCGCAGCCAGCCCGCGCGCACCATCGGCAGCACGCCCAGCGCGATCGAGGTCGCGAAGCAGCCCGGCGAGGCGACCCGCGTCGACGCGGCGATGGCCTCGCGATGCAGCTCGGGCAGGCCGTACACGAAGCTGCCGAGCATCTCGGGGTGCGGGTGCACCTGGCCGTAGAAGCTGCGGTACGCCGCGGCGTCGCGCAGGCGGAAGTCACCCGACAGATCGATGATCTTCGCCGTCGTCGCGGCCAGCTGCGGTCCCAACGACGCGGTGACCTTGTGCGGCAGCGCGAGGAACACGACATCGACGTCGCGCATCGCGTCCGCGGGGGCGGTGTCCTCGAAGCGCAGCCCGGTGCGACCGAGGTTGCGGTGGACCGCCTCGAGCGGCTCGCCGACGTGGTCGATGCTGGTGACGCGCGTCAGCGCCACGGCAGGGTGGCGATGCAGCAGGCGGATGAGCTCCGCGCCGCCGTAGCCGGTCCCGCCGATGATGGCGACGCGAGCTGGGCCGCGGACGGTCTCGCTCGTGGACACGGGCCGTTGAGTACACCAGCCACGCCGCGGGGCCAGCGTGAAAGCTCACGGGATCTTCGGGACGCGCGTCGTTGCACGCATGGGGTCGGCGTGCCCTGCGACACCCCTGTCACGGTGGCCACCGAGCGTGACCCGGGTTCAGGACATCTGCGTCATACCTAGCGCGACCTGCCCACCCGGCCGGGCGTGCCGTTTTGGCAATTGTTCTGTGATTCCGAGCCACCTTGCCCTTTGGCCCGAGGCCTGCACAAAGGGGCGCGCAAGTTCGCTTGGCTTTTTCTTCGCTTACGAACTGACTTGCACTTGGCTTTGGGCACCCGCCCCTTTCTTGGCTTCGACAACTTGACTCCTTGGCTTGTCGATTCTTGGTCTGCGCGCTTGGCTTCTCTCGCTTGAACTTCGTTTGCTTGGCCTGCTGACGCGCTCCTTGGTCTAGTCGCTTCCGCCTGCTGGCTTCCGGCTTCGCTTCGACGTCTTGCTTGGCCCGGTTCTCTGTCGCGTCGCTCGCCTCGTGCGTGGGGGCGTCGCAGAGAACCTCGTCCAGCGCGGGCTCGGCCCGCGCAGGTCGGTGCACACACACGAACCTGGGGGGACCCAGGACGGCCTGGTCCGCTGTCCTGGGTCTTCGTTCGTTTGGTCTTCAGTGGCCGTGGTCGGTCGGCTCGGGCACGAGGTCGACGAGCCGCACGAGCCGATCCGGGGCGCACGCACCCTGCAGCGCGAGGTCGCGCTCGTGGGGCGCGAGCACGCGTGAAGGCGGGATCCTGCTGCGATCGACTGCCGCGTGGGGCCGCAGCGCGCATGCTCCCGACAGCGGCATGCCGTGGTGCGCCGGCGCGATCCCGCGACGCTGCAGCACGGCTTGGTCATAGCGGATCGGCCCGCCACAGCGCGGGCACGCGACCGGCCCTTGCGCGTCGGCGTCGACCAGCGTCAGCAGCGGGTCGCCACCGGCCGCGGTGACGCGCAGCGGCTCGAGCACGCCGGGCGGCTCGTGCAGCACGAACGCGCCCAGCCACGCCGCCGACACGTAGTACGCCGGGCTCGCGCCGGTAGGCCCCTGCCGGCTCTCCATGAACAGCGCCGGCGCATCGAAGTGCGAGTCGGCGCGCCACGACGCGGCCAGCTGCGCCCACGCCTCGCCCTGCAGCGTGAACGCGCGATGGCCCACGACGACGCGCGTGGTGCGATCGGCGAGCACGAACAGCACGTTCGCGAGCTTGCGCCACGGATCGATCTCCGCGTCGCAGACCTTGAGCTTGTCGCAGACGACGCGACCGCGGGCGCGCCAGACCGTGAGCAGCTTGAGCTCGATGCGGCCCTCCCAGTCGGGCTCGGCGTTGGCATCGTGCGCGGCGAGGCCCAGGTGCCACTGCAGCGCGTTGCCGTGCCGGCCGCGCGAGCGTGCGGAGCTCAACGCCGTCGCGGCCGCGCCGAGCGGCAGACCCACGGCCGCGCGCGCGAGCTGCTCGAGGTACGCGCAGCGGGCGAGCGCAGCGGGCTCGGCCGGCGGTGGATGCGTCAGCGGCAGGCGCACGGGCGCCCGATGCTACTGCGCCTTGGGCGGATCGACCTTGGCTTCGCCGCCGTCCTTCTTGGCGTCCTTGTCGGCGCCCTTCTTGTCGTCCTTGGATTTCTCGTCGTCCTTCTTCTTGCCCGGCTGCTCGGCGCAGCCCCAAGAAAGCGCCAACGAGAGCGCCACGATCGTGGGTCGCAACAGTCGCATGACGCTGCCCAGCCTACCGCATCGCGTCCGCGGCCGCGGCCGCACGCTTTGCGGAGCCTGCCCGGCTGCGCGGCTGGGGCTCAGGGCGCGGCCGCCGGGCCACCGGGCATGGGCTGCGGACGGTTGTCCTCGCCGACGTGCACATAGACGATCTCCGCCTGGGTCACGTCGCGCTCGGGCTCGCCGCGCGCCTGCGCCATGGGCGACTGCGCCACCACGCGCACCAGCGAGGTCACGCTGGTGCGGCCGATGCGGATGACGCGAGCCCAGCAGCTGACGAGATCGCCGACGTGCACCGGCTGCTTGAACTCGACCTCGCGCAGCGCGACGGTCACGAGCTTGCCCGCGCCCAGGCCGTGGGCCGCGATCGCACCGGCCTGGTCGATGAGGCTCAAGATGTGACCGCCGAAGATCGTTCCGTGCGCGTTGGTGTCGCGCGGCATGGCGGTGACTCGGATCGCGAGGATCTCGGGGCGTTGCACGTCCACGCGTCGATGCTGCCCCACCGCCGTGGGCGCCCGCAAGCGCCCGCGCCACGAGGGCGCTCAAGCGCCGCGGCCGACCGCGCGCAGGATCGCCGCGCGGATGGTGTTGGCGTCGGCGTAGTCGGGACAGTAGGACAGCGCCGGGTCGCGCTCGGACAGCGTGCGGAAGCGACGCTCCTCGGGCCCGAAGTCGTAGCTGAGGATCACCGGCCCGCGCCAACCGGCCTCGCGCAGGGCGCGGAGCACGAACAGGCCCTGGTTGTCCTGTTGGAACCGGCGTGCACGCGCGACGTCGCCGTTGAAGCGCGCGACGAGCTCGACCATGTTGCCGAGCAGCTCGCCCACCGGCGTGCGATCGAAGCGCATGTCGAGGTACACCAGATCGGTGTGGGCCTGCTGCACCATCTCGCACGCGACGCCGCCGCTCTTGGCCTGGCGGTAGCGGAAGCCGTCCGCGACGAAGGTCGAGAGGTTGGTGACGTACTCGTCGCCGTCCTCGACCACGAGCACCTCGACGGGCGTGCTCATGCCGCCACCGTCGCGACGCTGGTGGCGTCGTCCTCGAGCATGAAGAAGCGCAGCACCACGGCCTTGTTCCACCCCTGCTCCGCCTCGACGGCGATCGAGCCATCGTAGCGCGAGAGCAGGTCGACCGTGATGCCCATGCCGCGCTCGACGTAGCGACCGCGGAGCATCTCGTTGCTGAGCTGCTCGAACGAGCGGTCCTTGATGCGGATCGCCAGGGTCCCCAGGCCGGTGATCTCGTCGAATTCGGTCACCAGCGCCACGCCCAGGCCCACCGGCGGCCGCGCGTACGCGAGGCTGCTGCGCAGCGAATTGCGGAACACGTTGGCGAGGATGTCCTCGAGATCGGTGCGGAAGATCCGGACCGGCGCGCCCAACCCGACCAGCTGCAGCGGCGCCAGGGCCTGGCCCGCGAACTGCTGCTCGCCGGCGACCTGGGCGTAGACCGAGCCCACGAAGCGCGCGTCGACGTTGACGATGCACAGCTCGCGGATGAGCCCCGAGAGCCGCTCGAACGCCTGGCGCCCGAGCACCTCGCCGGCGCGTCGCAGCGTCCGCGCGAGCTCGAGCTTGCGCCCCGATCGCAGCCCCTGCACGTTGCGCAGCTCGCCCGCGCGCGCGGCCAGCTCGTCGAACGCACGGATCATCGGCCCGAAGATCGGATCCTTGCGCTGCAGGTTCAGCGTCACGCGGTGGGCGCGACCGACCTTCTCGAGCTCCTCGAGGTAGCCCAGGAATCGCCCGTGGATGCCCGGCAGTCGCGAGGGCTCGCGGCCGCCGGCCTGCCCGGCTGCGCCGGCGTCGCCGAACATGCGCTGGGCCAGCACGGCCGCGCGTGCGTCGGCGTCGGGGTCGTCGTGCTCGAGCGCGCGGCCGACGTCGCCGAGAAACGCGGTGTTGTGCTTGAGGATCTCGTGGCGGATGAGGCTGAGGATGCGCGCGACCTCGGGGAAGCTCTTGGGATCGCGCTCGAGCAGCTGCCGCAGGCTCTTGCCGCGGAAGCGACGATAGATGCGCCACGCCGGCCACGACACGAACGCGATCAACGTCAGCGCAGCGGCGAGATAGAACTGCAGCAGCCGGCGATCGATGGTCTCGCGCAGCGCGCGGGCGCGATCGTAGTCGAGGTCGTAGTCGCTGGCCTCGGCGAGGTAGCGATCGAGCTCCGCCGACGCGCGCCACGGCGAGGGTTGCTCCCACAGCAGCTCGGCCAGCACGTACCGCGCCGTCAGCGAGCCGAGGTCGGCCGCGCGGTGCAGGTGGGGAATGGCCTCGTCGGGTAGCTGCCGCCGCAGCAGCAGGCCCAGGCGCTCGTGGACCTCGACCTGATCCTCCTCGAGCGTGAGGCTCTGCTCCCAGTACTGCCGCGCGTCGCCGGTGCGATCCTGTGCGAAGGCCATGTGCGCGAGCTGGTTGTAGACCACCGGCTCGCTGGGGAAGCGGTCCTTGGCCTCGAGCAGGATGCGCTCGGCGTACGCGAGGTCCTGGTACTCGGTGCTGCGCAGGTAGGCCTCGTTGATCATCCGCTGCAGATCGGTCGGCAGCGAGCGCAGCGACTCCTCCGCCGGCGGTGGGATCGCGGCAGGCTCGTCCTGGCGGATCGCGCGGTCGAGCTCCTCGAGCGCGCGTTGGGCCCGCGCGGCATCGGGGTCGTCGGCGTCGGTCGCCCGCAAGAAGCGCTCGTAGTGCTCGCGCGCCTTCTCGCGATCGGTGCGGGCGTACAGCTCGCCCAGCAGCAGGTGCAGCTGGAACAGATCCGGCCGCAGCCGCAGCGCCGCAGCGAGGTGCTTGATCGCGAGCTGGTCCTCGGCGCCGGCGAACTCCTTCTTGTAGATGAGCCCCAGGGTCATGTGCGCCTGGTGGTCGGTGGGCTCCATGTGGATCGCGCGCTGCAACGCCTCCACCGCCGCGCCGTAGTTGCCGTTGCGCGCGTGCGTGACCCCGAGCGCGTAGTGGGCCCGCGGGAACCACGGCGAGGCCTTGGTCGCGGCCTCGAACTGCGCCTGCGCGGTCTCGCCATCGCCCTCGCGCAGCGCCTGCATGCCGCGGCTGTACGCCTGCTCGGCCTCGGGGGTGGGTCGGAAGCCCTGGGTCGCGTCGAGCCGCTGCAGCTCGCGCTGCAGCTCGATGTCCCGCAGGATCTTGTCGACGCCGACCGCCGCGGCCGCGTCGCGGTGGCGCTCGGCCAACAGGCGATAGATCGCGGCGGCCTTGTCGGGCTCGCCCAGATCGCCGTAGAGGTCGGCTTGCAACCGCAGCGCCTCGGGCGTGGGCTGCGTGCCGAGCTTGTCGCACTCGGCACGGTAGCGTTCGAGCTCGACCCGCGCGGCGCCGCGGGCGGCCTCGCCGGTGTCCGACGCGTCGTCGCCGACACCGTCGAGCAGCAGCCGCGCCACGGTCACGCGCACGTCCGCGGGACGACCGGGCGCACCGGGCTTCTCGGCGGCGAGTTCCTTGGCCAGCAGCAGGCGATCGGCGGCGTAGGTCGGACCGCACGGTCCCATCCAGCTCAGCAGCGTCGCGCGCTGCTCGAGCCACGCACCGCGCGGGTCATAGCTCTCGAGCAGTCGCAGGTCACCGATCGCCTGCGTGGGGCAGCGCTCGGGTGCGGTCCGGGCCTTGCGCGCGTTGGCGCGGCCCAGCAACGCGGTCGGATCACCGGGCTGCAGCCGCAGCGCCGCCGAGTACTCGCGGATGGCCTCGTCGTGCCGCTCGCGCGTGACCGCAGCCTGGGCCCGCTGCAGGTGTTCCTCGAACTCCTGCTGCCGCCGCATCGCGATGTCCTCGGCGCTCTCGCCCTCGGTCTCGCCACCGTCCTCGACGCCCGGCGGCGGCGGCGGCAGCTCGCCGCGCGGACCGCTGGTCGGTGGCGAGGGCAGCTTGGGCGCGGGCGCGGCGGGCTCCGCCGCAGCCACGCGCACCGCCGCGGCCACCGCAAAGCACACCACCGCGACCACGCGCGCGCGGCTCACGAGTCCGCCTTGCGCCGCTTGAGCTTGCGCAGCTTGATGCCGAGCTGGTTCATGCGCAGCTGCACCTTGCGGCCGCCGCCGGCGTCGCCGAGCAGGGCCTCGGCCATACGACCGAGGTCGCCGGCGTATTTCTCGTACATCTGTTCCATGTACTGACGCTCGACGTCGCAGCTCACGGCGTTGAGCGACTCGCCGGGCTTGACCACCACGGGCATGCGCAGGCTGCCGTCCTGGGCTGCCGCGGCCGCCTCCGGGTTCGCGCCCGCGCGCGGGATCTCCATGGGTCGCAGCAGGTCGCGGACCACCCGCGGCAGGATCGGGATGACGTCGGGACGGCTGGCCTGGGCCGGATCGCCGGGCTCGACCACGTCCGCCTGGTCGACCAGCTCGACCAGCGTCAACGTGATGAGGTTGGACAAGAACATCTCGAGCTGGCGGAAGTTGCCCGGCCAGTCGAACTCGCGCAGCGCCTTGAAGCTGCTGGGGTGCAGCAGCAGGTGCAGCCGTCGCGGATCCAGCCGCGCCGGCAGTGCGCGCGCGATCGCGATCGGCATCGGCGAGCCGTCCGCCGGCGCCTGCAGCCCGCGCTGGGTCGCGTACTGCAGCACGAGATCGCGGTTGTACGGCTCGCGTGCGACCCGGGCCACGAACGTGTCCAACAGCGAGCCGAAATCCTCGCCGCGATCGCGCAACGGCGGCAGCGTGATCGCGGTCGCGGGGTTGAGCCGCATGTACAGGTCCTCGCGGAAGCGTCCGGTCGAGACCATCGTCGCGAGGTTCTCGTTGGTCGCGACCACCAGCTTGATGTCGACCACGCGCTCGTCGACCGAGCCGACGGGGCTGTAGCGACCGTCCTGCAGCACCACCAGCAACTGCTTCTGCAGGTCGAGCGCGAGGTTGCCGATCTCGTCGAGGAACAGCGTGCCGCCGTGGGCACGCGCGAGCACGCCGTCGCGCGACGCGGTCGCACCGGTGTACGCGCCCTTGACCACGCCGAACAGGTGCGCCGCCATGAGCTCGTGCGGCAGGGTCGAGAGATCGACCGCGACGAACGGTCCCGAGCGCTGGGAACGCGCGTGGATGAACTCGCGCGCGAGCAAGCTCTTGCCGGTGCCGGTGTCACCCAGCAAGATGATCGGCAGCCGCCCGCGCGCGAGGATCGACAGGCGCCGCCGCAGCGCCAGCATGCGCGAGCTCTGCCCCCAGTAGAACGGCTCGTCCTCCGCCGGCGGCCGGGTGCGGCGCGCGAGGATGCCCTCGACCTGCAGCCGCAGCGAGCGCGCGTCGAGGTACTCGTCGTCGAGCAGGTAGGTGTAGTCCTCGGCGTTGAGGCGCTCGGCGTCGGCCTCCAGCGGCAGGTCGTCGCGCGAGGTCATCACGATCACCGGCAGATCGGGATGACTGCGCCGCAGGCGATCGAGGATGTGCAGGCCCTGGGCGCGACGCAGGCGCTCGAGCGCGCGGTTGCGATCGCCCTTGGCCAGCAGGTCGGTCTTGTCCTCGGGCAGCAGCTGCTCTTCGGGGATGTCGAAGTGCACGTCGAGCAACACCAGCTCGACGTCGCGGCTGCGCGACAGTGCGGCCTCGGCCTCGCGGAAGTTCCGCGCCGGCGGCAAGAAGGTGTGCTCGGGCATGAAGCGCGTGCACAGCTCCCAGTACTTGTTGGTGTCGTCGATGATGAGGATCGAGGACACCGCTCACCTCCCGCTCGCGAGCCGGCGGACCAGCGCGGCGAGCTGGCTGCGGATGGTCGCCTGCGCCGCGCGGATCTCGGGCCGCGCGCGCGCGATCGCGGCGCCGTCGCGCGCGTGCAAGGCGGGCTCGAGCTGCTGCAACGTCGCGACCGCGGCCGCGACCGCCGCGAGCTCGTCCGGCCACGGCCGCGGCCACTGGGCCGACAGGCGCGCGAACACCATCGCGGCCGACTCGGCGCCCTCGGGTGCGTCGCGTGTGCGCAGCAGATCGGCGCACAGCGCCTCGATCAACGCCGGCTGCAGCGGACCGCTCCACTCGGCCTCGCCGAGGTTCGCGCTGCGCCACGCGACGTACTTGCCCAAGTCGTGCTTGAGCGCGCCGGCGAGCTCGAGCAGCACGTCGGGATCCTCGTGCGTGTCGCGCGGGACCTCGCGATCGGCGGTGGGGCGCGCGGTCATGGTCGCCCTGCTCGCCTCAGCGCGCCGGCGAGTACCGCGTGGCCCGGGCCTTGCCCGCGCTGACGACCTTGCCGGCCTTCTTCATCCACGCGAGGTAGCCGCGCAGCTCCTCGGTGTCGACGCCGAGCTTCTTCGACAGCTGGCCGATGGTGAGCGCCTCGTGCTCGAGCGCGGCCAGGATCTCGCGGAAGACCCGCTCCTCGCGGCTCTCCTCCCACTGCGCGCTGCGGCTGGGACCCGGCGACTCGACCATGCGCCGCCGACCGGTGCTGGCACTGCCGCGTCGCGACTGATAGCCGGCCTGCTGCAACGCGAGCCCCAGCTCGCGCAGTGTCAGAGCCCGCAGCGCCTCGCCCGCGTCACTCTCGAGCAGCTCGCGCAACGCAGTCGTCGGCGGCATCTGGGCCAGGGTGTTCATCGCCGCGCGCGAGAGGCTCGCGCGCAATGCCGACTCGAACAGTTGAGCGATCTCCGTCATGGATCGACACAGCGCGCGCCCCGTCCATCGACGGGTCGCACGTCGACGAGGACTATGCCACCCGGGACGGTGCGCGTCCACCGGGGGTGTCGAGAATGCGCGCCCGCGACGCGGGGACGCACCTGGACGCCACGCAGCGCCGCAACAGCGCCACGATCGCGCTGCGATCGCGTTTCGGGCGCGCGAGTGCGCAGCCTCGCTGTCACGAACATGTCAGCGGCTCGAGCTCGACCGATGTCGCGCTGCAAGGCTGACAGCAATCTTCGCATTCCAGCCGTCCGTCGAGCCCGACGCCCCAGCTGCGCGTCCCCGCGGCACCGCCGA
This sequence comes from Nannocystaceae bacterium, assembly GCA_019694555.1. Lineage (GTDB taxonomy): Bacteria > Myxococcota_A > Polyangia > Nannocystales > Nannocystaceae > Xiheibacterium. Next base: position 21,573 of record JAIBBS010000053.1, on the reverse strand, counting down.
AACAGATCAGCTCGCCGACGAGACACTCGATCGACTCGCTGGCCGACGCGGTCGAGAACGTGTCGTCGGGGCCGGGCCAGATCCAGTCGCGGTCCTGCGAGAACAGGCGCCACGAGATCGCGCGGCCATCGTCACAGTCGTCGACGATCGACCACTGCTGCACCTCGCCGTCGAAACACACGCGCACGTCTTCGTCGGCCGCATTGGCGCAGTCGATGGTGCCGTCGCACAGCGAGGTGGTCGCGGTGCAGTCACCGGTTCCGCACACCGCGACGAAGCCCTCGGCGCAGCGACAGCTGCCGCCGTCGCAATACGCGTTGAGTCCGCAGGTGGTCTCGCACGGCGACAGCGCGCCGGCGGGCTGGCAGCCGTGCAGCGCGTCGGGGTTGCCGACGTAGTTCGGGTCGCAGAAGCAGTCGCCGTCGTTGCAGTACGCGTGCTCGGAGCAGGTCCGCGCGGTGCAGGCCGACGGCACCGGATCGTCGGTCGGGATGTCGACGAAGCACGCCGTCGCGGCGCAGCCGAGGAACAGCCCGAGCAGGCGTGCCACGCGATCCACCAGCCGAGCATACCCGATCGTCGCGTGGGCGCCCACGCCGGCCCGCGGCGCACGGGTCGCCCTGACACGCGGCGCCGCGAGGCCGCGCGGCCGAGTGCCGGCCGTGCACGGCGAGCGGACCTGGTAGTCTGCGACCGATGGCGACTGTGCCAGCCGCCGACGCGCTCGTCCGTGCCGACCAGGCGACCCTGTGGCACCCCGCGTCGCACTTCGACGACGCGGCGCTGCTGCCACCGATCCCGATCCGTGCCGCGCGCGGCCCCTGGCTGGAGCGCGCCGACGGCGGGCGGATCCTGGATGCGATCGCATCGTGGTGGACCTCGGTGCACGGGCACTGCGAGCCCACGGTGATCGAGGCCATCGCGACGCAGGCGCGCACGCTCGACCACGTGATGTTCGCCGGCTTCACCCATGCGCCCGCGGTCACGCTCGCGCGCGGCCTGCTCGACGCCGCCGGGCCCGGCTTCGGCCGGGTCTTCTATGCCGACTCGGGGTCCGACGCGATCGAGATCGCGGCCAAGCTGAGCGTGCAATACCACCAGCAGCGCGGCGACGGCCGACGCACGCGCTTCGCCGCGCTCGAGCACGGCTACCACGGCGAGACCTTGGGCGCGCTGGCGCTGTGCGGCAGCCCGGTGTATCGCGCCCCGTTCTCGCCGCTGCTGCGCGAGGTGCTGTTCCTGCCGACCCCGGAGCTGCGCGGCCACCAGCACGACGCGCTGCACGGCGACGCGGGCGCCGATGATCCCGCATGCGAGCGGGCGCTGGCGCTGCTGGAGCGCGACGCCGACACGCTCGCGGCGATCGTGATCGAGCCGCTGGTGCAGTGCGCCGGACAGATGCGGATGACCGGCGTCGGCTTCCACCGCCGCATCGTGGAGCGCGCGCGGGCCCTGGGCATCCACGTCATCGCCGACGAGATCGCGGTCGGGTTCGGCCGCACCGGCCGCATGTTCGCCAGCGATTGGAGCGGCGCCACGGCCGACTTCTTGTGCCTGGGCAAGGGCCTGTCGGGCGGCGCGCTGCCGCTGTCGGCCGTGTTGATCGGTGCGGACATCGAGTCGGCGTTCCGTGGCGCGCCCGAGCGCGCGTTCGCCCACAGCCACACGTTCTGCGGCAACCCCATCGCGACCGCCGCGGCGGAGGCGAGCCTGAGCTTGCTGCGCGCGCGACTGGGCCCCGCCGTCGACGCGACCATCGCCGCGCTCGCGCAGGCCCAGCGCACGGTGGCGCAGTCGTGCCCGGCGGTGGTCGCGAGCCGGCAGTGCGGCGCGATCGTGGCGTTCACGCTGGCGCCGCACCGACGGCGGCCCGACGACGGCCGCATCGGCTTGGCGCTGCGACGGGCCGCGCTCGCGCGCGGGGTGCTGCTGCGGCCGCTGGGCGATACGCTGTACTGGATGCCGCCGCTGTGCCTCGAGCCCGACGCGATCGCGACCTTGACCGCGGTGACGTGCGCGGCGATCGACGAGGTGCTCGGATGAGGCGCGCGGGCCTGGTGCTGCTGCTCTCGAGCGGGTGCGACTCGTTCGATCTGCCGCCGATCGAGCTCGACGTCGCCAGCAACTGCAACCGCGTCGACGTCGCGCCGCTGGGTGCGTCGCTGTTCGCCGACCGCGACTGGCACAGCGTGGTCGCGGCCACCGCGGACGCCAACACCGGCGCCGCGTGGCTGCTGGTGCTGCGCCGGCAGCCTGGCGGCTTCGATCAAGTCGGGCTGGTCCACCTCGACGCCAGCGGTGCGGTCGCGCGCGACATCCCGCTCGACGTGCCGCCCGCGACCGTGGGCGACTTCACGCTGATCGCCGGTGCCGAGCCGGGCGTCGCGTGGTTGATGCAGCGCAACGTCGGCATCTTCTTTGTCGCGCGCCTCGACGCCAACGCCGACGTCTCGGTGATCTCGTCGGGCAACCTCGCTGCGGTGCCGGTGCCCTGTGGCGTCGACGTGTTCGGCAGCGTGGTCACGTGCGACGCGTCGTCATGGTTCCAGACCCTGGCGCTGCTGGGGCCCGAGCGCTCGCCCTACGCCCTCACCATCGCACCGTCGAGCGACGACTTCCGCACGATCATCGTGCCCACGCCGCTCGACGAGGCGCTCTCACCCCGCTACCCGCTCGACCCCGGTCGCGCGATCGCGATCGAGCCCGGCTGCGACGACACCCTGCCACCCGACCAGCTGCAGGCCTGCGAGGCCGCGTTCGCGTACTGGCACTACCCGACCCAGAGCGTGCGCGCGCTGCAGCACGAGCTCGACCAGGGCCAGATGGCGCTCGCGGTGTTCCGCGAGGTCGCCGACGGCGACGACCCCATCACCACCACCGACCTGCTGCTGGTGCGGCTGCTGTTCGACGAGGGGCGCGTGCGCGCCGACGTCCGCGCCAACGCTTCGCTCGTGCCCTCGCGCGACGACGTCCGCGCCAGCATCGCCTTCGATGGCCAAGCCGCGTACGTGACGTTCGTGGGCACCGACGGCGCCTCGGTCTTCGCCCGCGCAGCGATCGCCGGCGACGCGCTCGAGGACCGCTCCGGCGAGCTCGAGCTCTCGCCGGCGATGACGTTGCTGCAGCTCGACCAGGACGTCGCGTTCGGTGAACTGCGCGACGGCACCTGGGACCTGCTCAAGTACTTCCCCGACGCACCGTCGCAGTCGCAGTCCACGCGCTGGGCGGCCGACGCCGCCATCGTCGCCGTCGATGCCGCGGGGCCGGCTGCGTTCCTCGTGCGCACCAACGACAGCGCCGAGCTGGCGCGGGTGCGCTGCGCCCTGCCCCAGCCGGGTTGAGCGTCGCGGCGCCGAAACGCCGACGGGCCCGAGGCCTGCGCCCCGGACCCGCCGTCGGTCCGACTGCCGCCGCAAGCGGCGGCGGACTACTTGCGCGCCATCGCCTGCACCGCCGCGGCCTCGGGCGGGAACAGGTTCTCGCGCGGGATCACGACCTTCTCGCCGCCATCCTTGGCCCACAGCAGCTGCAGGCCACGCTCACCGGCGGCGGCCTGGAAGTAGAGCACGTCGAGCTTGTACTCGCCGGGCTCGATACCCATGCTCTCGCACTTCTCGGTGCTGTCGTGGACGCCATCGTTGTTCACGACGAGGTTGTCGTCGAGGTACAGCTGCGCACCGTCACCCGCGAGCAGGCACAGATCGTAGGTGCCGGCGGCGGTCACGTTGAGCGAGCCCTGGAAGTGGATGGCGAACCACTGCGTGAGGTCGCCGTTGCGGCCCACGAACTTGCCGCTGAACTGCCCCGCGGGCACGTCGAGGTTGTCGACCGCGAACGTCGCGACCGGCTCCGCCAGCTCCTTGAAGTCGGGCAGCTCGGTCACTTCCTTGCCGATGTCGTAGACATTGGCGACGAGGCCGAAGTTGACGTCGGTGCGGGGCTTGCCGAAGCCGCCGTCGACCGGCAGGGTGTTGAACACCGCTTCGGACTTGATCGACACCGGCGTGCGCTTGGTCCGGCCCGGCTTCATGCCCAGGCGCTGCATCAGCACCATCGGGCCCGAGGAGCCTTCCTTCACGCGGATCAGCATGTGGCCGTCGCCGATCTCGACGGTCTCCTGCGCCTTGCCACCGATCAGCACCCGGGTGTTGCCCTTCTTGCCGAAGCCCGAGCCGAAGATCTCGACGATGCTGCCGGCCGGCGCGTTGGTGGGATGGAAGCCCTCGAACGCGAGCACCTCGGTGGGCGGCAGCGTCGGGCGCGTGCGCGGCTTGCCACCGCCACCGGGGACCGGAGGCTTGCGGGCCGACAGCGGCTTGCCCTTGCGCGGGGCCGCGCCCTGCGTCGACGTCATCGTGCGCGGCTTGGGCCGGTCCGGATCGTCGCTGTTCGCACTGTCGCCACCACCCGACGCGGCACCGGCATCGCCATCCTTCACCTCGGCGTAGTAGTCGTCGTACTTGCCGGCATCGGGGTTGGAGCTCGACGAGCTCTTCACCGTACAGGCCATGAGCACGGCGAGGCTCACCATCGAGAAGCGCGGAAGACGGGTCATGGTCGTAGTGCGTCCTTGCCGCCCGGGTTGGGTGGCGCGCCGGTGTGACGTGCCCTCGGGAAGTGCGATTCAGGGCGCTCTGCAGGCGGCACGAGAGCGAACCCGCAGCGGACGCAGGGCGGCCGTTGCCGCGGCATCATGGGTCACTGCAGCCGGGGTGTGCAAGGGCCCGCGCGCGCGATTGCACCGGTTTGCCTGGCGAAACCGGCCGCAGGCGCCCCGAAGGTCCCCCGGCGCGCTGGGTCGAACCGCCACGCGATCCCGCGATCACACGGCGCGGGCGCGCACGCGCACCTTGTTGCCCTTGACCTCGACCTCGAACCGCAGCGCGGCCCCGCCGTGCTGCTCGGAGAGCTTGGGCGCCTCGCGGTTGAGCTTGCGCAAGAACGCCGGGAACGTGAGCCCGTCGGTGGCCTCGCCCAGCGCGAGCTTGGCCGCGACGAGTCGGTCGAACACCTCGCGTGCGTGCGCCGGATCGATCAGCGCCGCGGATGCGGCGGCCGGTGCCGGCTCCGACGGCGTCGCGGCGCTGCGCGGCGACTCCGTCGCGGCCGCCGCGGTCCGCTGCGCGGCACGGATCGAGTCCCGCTTGAACACGCCGCGCTCCATCTGATCCAAGATGCGGGTCCAGTACTGCGCGTAGGCGATGTAGCGCGCACGCAGGCCACCGAGGCGGAAGCGCAACGCGGTCGAGCTCAGGTGCACGCCCTCGAGCGTGCGGAGCTTGCGGTCGAGGCGATCGCGCGGCCGGGTCGGCGCGGCGCGCTCGATGCCCAGGAAGTACTTGTCGTAGAGCACGCGCAGGGCTTCGATGTCCGCCTCGAGCTCGTCGAGCATCGCTGCGGGATCGGGCGCGGCCTGCGGCGGCTTGAGCGTCGACACGCCGCGACGATGCTAGCGCGAAGGCCCGGCAGCGGAAAAGCACCGGGGCCCGGCGCCGGGGCGCCGGACGCGGGCGGGCGACGTCGCAGCCCGCCGCAGCCCCTGCTATGCTGGAGCCCGCGATGGGCAACCTCTGGGCGTTCATCTTGCTCATCGGGCCGCTGATCTTCGTGCACGAGCTCGGGCACCTGGTCGCGGCGAAGCTCGTCGACGTCAAGGTGATGCGCTTCTCGATCGGCTTCGGGCCGGCACTGCTGCGCGTGCGCTTCGGCGAGACCGAGTACTGCCTCGCGCCCATCCCCCTGGGCGGCTACGTCTCGATGCTGGGTCAGGGCGGGCAGGAGGACATCCCGGCCGCCGATCAAGACCGCGCGCTGTCGAACAAGCCGCTGTGGGCGCGCTACTTCGTGCTGGGCGCGGGGCCGCTGGCGAACCTGCTGCTGCCGATCCTGGTCTACTTCTTCTTCTTCCTGCAGCACACCACGCTCACGCCCGCGGTGATCGGCACCGTCGTGCAGGGCTCGGCCGCCGATCAGGCGGGGCTGGTGCAGGGCGACCGCATCGTCGCGATCGACGGCCACGACATCCGCTCGTGGAAAGAGATGAGCCAGGCCATCGCCGAAGCGCCCGGCGTGGACCTGCGGGTGCAGATCGAGCGCGACGGCAAGCGGCTCGACCGCACCGTCACGCCGACCAAGAAGATGAGCCGCAACGCGCTGGGCGTGGCGACGCCGGTGGGGCGCCTGGGCGTGCTCGCGGGCTTCTATGCGCCGCAGATCGGCATCATCGACACCGACTCGCCGGCGTACCGCGAGGGCTTGCGCACCGGCGACACCATCACGTCGATCAACGGCGAACCCGTGCGCACCGCCGAGGAGCTGCAGCGGATGTTGCAGGGCACCGGCGGCGCGCTGGTGCGTCTGACGTTCCTGCGCGCCCATCCGGTGCCGTCGCCGCTGGGCACGCTGCTGTGGTACGAGTCGTCGCACGCGCAGCTGCTGCCGGGCAAGGACGGCAGCGGCACCGGCATCCTTCCAGCGAACAGCTTCGTGCGCAGCGTCGAGCCGGGCTCGCCGGCCGATCGCGCGGGCCTGCATGCGGGCGACCGCGTGCTGTCGATCGACGGCACCGCCACGGGCCAGTGGGAGGTGCTCGCGGACGTGGTCTCGCAGCGACGCGACGAGCCCATGCAGCTCGAGCTGCAGAGCCCCGGCGAGGCCCCGCGCACCACCACGCTGCAGCTCGAGACCCGCACGTGGCGCGACATCTACCAGCAGGACCGCCAGCAGCTGTGGTTCGGCGCGCACCCGTTCGCGAAGATCTACACCTCGGAGCCCGAGCCCATCCGCGGCCGCTTCACCTACGCGCTGGGCTCCGCGGTCGAGGAGACCGGCGCGGTCATCTCGATGATGTGGACCACGCTGGTGCAGATGGTGACGTTCGAGCGCGGCGTCGAGGACCTCTCGAGCGTCGTCGGGTTGTTCAAGGTCGCCGGCACCGCGGCCGAACAGGGCCCGGGCGAGTTCCTGCTGCTGGTGGCGCTGCTCAGCGTGAACCTCGGCTTCGTGAACCTGCTGCCGATCCCGATCCTCGATGGCGGCCACCTGCTGTTCTTCACCGTCGAGGCCATCCGCCGCCGGCCGCTGGGCCAGCGCGCGCGGGAGATCGCCAGCGCGATCGGCTTGGTCGTCATCTTGTTGTTGCTGCTGATCGCGGCGCGCAACGACATCCTGCGCTACTGGATGTGAGCGCGATGGCCTCGCCGTGGATGCTCGCGCTCGATGCGTCGACGACGTGCAGCGTCGTGGTCGTGGGTCGCGTCGACGACGGCGCCGATGCGACGCTGCACGCCGACGTCGAGGACGAGGGCGCCAACCAGGCCTCGGCGCGCCTGCACCTGCGCATCGCCGCGGCGCTCGCGGCGGTCGGCATCGGCGCGCGTGAGCTCGGCGCGATCGCCTGCGGCGTCGGGCCCGGCACCTTCACCGGCACGCGCGTGGCCCTGGCCACCGCCAAGGGCCTCGCGGCGGGCTGTGGCCTGCCGCTGCGCCCGTGCTCGACGCTGGCCGCGGTCGCAGCCAGCGTCGCCGCGCCGGTCGACGACACCACCGAGGTGCTCGCGCTGCTCGACGCGCGCCGCGGCGAGGTCTATGCCGCGAGCTACACCGCGACCCGACGAGGACCGCAGCTGCAGCTGACGCCGCGCTGCGCCGCGATCGCGACGGTGCGCGAGGCCGCGGCCACGGCCACGATCGCGATCGGTCCGGGCGTGACGCCGTGGGCCGACGCGCTCGCCGGGCTGCAGCTGCAGCCCCTGGCCGGCCCCAGCCCGACCGGGCTGTGGCGGGCCGCGCTCGCGAGCGCCGAGCCGATGCCGGCGGCGGCGGTGCAGGCAGTGTACCTGCGCGACAGCTACGCCGAGCTCGGCGTGAACACGCCGCGCCGGCCGGCGTTCCGCAACCCGCACCTGTGACCTCGCCCGCGCGCGACGGCCCGCGTCGTGCGACGCTGACGCCACGATGAGCGTCCGCAGCGAGCGCAACGGCCCCGTCACCACCATCGTGCTGTCGCGCCCCGACGTGCGCAACGCCGTCGATCGCGACACCGCCGCGGCGCTGGCCGATCAGTTCCGGGCGTTCGAAGCCGACGACACCGCGAAGGTCGCGGTGCTGTGGGGCGAGCACGGCCACTTCTGCGCCGGCGCCGATCTGCGCGCCATCGCCGAGGGCCGGCCCAACCGCCTCGCGCACGACGGCGACGGGCCGATGGGACCCACGCGCATGATCCTCGACAAGCCGGTCATCGCCGCGATCGCCGGCTACGCGGTCGCCGGCGGGATGGAGCTGGCGCTGTGGTGCGATCTGCGGGTGATGGAATCGGACGCGACGCTGGGAGTGTTCTGCCGCCGCTTCGGTGTGCCGCTCATCGACGGCGGCACCGTGCGGCTGCCCCACGTGATCGGGCTGGGCCGCGCGCTCGATCTCATCCTCACCGGCCGCGCCGTGGCGGCGACCGAAGCCCACGCGATCGGCCTGGTCGACCGCGTGGTCGCGCCGGGCCAGGCGCGCGTGGGCGCCGAGGCCCTCGCGGCCGAGATCGCCGCACTGCCGCAGCTGTGCCTGCGCAGCGATCGGCGGGCGGTCTACGGCGGGCTGGGCCTGCCGCTGCTCGAGGCGCTGCGCCACGAGTTCGAGTGCGGCACCCAGGTGCTGCGTGCGGCCGACTTCGTGGCCGGGCCGCAGCGCTTCCGCGACGGCGCGGGCCGCCACGGCCAGGGCGACGCGGGCTGACGTCGTGCCTCAGCCGGTGTCGTCGTCGCGCGCGAGCCAGCGCTGCAGCGCGTCGGCGTCGTCGAGCCACGGACCGAACGCGTCGTCGTCGAACGCGAGCAACGCATCGAGGCGGTGGCTCGCGCCGATCGGCGGCCACGGCGGCGGCGGTTGCAGCCACGCGCCGTCGCGGCCGCGCATGTGCGAGCGATCCGAGCCGAAGTGCGCGCGGTACTGCGACGCCGGCACGGCGCGGAAGCGGGCCGCGGGCACGCCCGGCAGCGCGCGCACGGTCGCGTGCAGCCACGCGCGCGCGTCCGCGGGAAACTCCAGCCGCGTGTCGAGGTCCCAGATCCACGTGCGCCCCTGGTCGTCGCGCGAGCCCAGCAGCACGTGATAGTCCCACACCACCGGCGCGGCCGGGTGCGGCGCCGCGCGCTGGTGGAACAGCGCGACCTGCCGCGCGGGATTGCTGACGACGATCACGTCGACGCGATGCGAGGCCAACCGCGCGTCGGCACACAGGTGCCACGCGTTCTCCTCGCACCAGTACGGTGCATCGTGCTCGGCCCGCATCAGCTGCCCGCGAGAAAGCCTGCGATCGCGTCGGCGACCGGCTCGGGCGCGTCGAGGTGGAGGTGGTGCGTGCCCGGCAGCGACACCGTCGACAGCGCGCGGATGCAGTCCATGCGCTGTCGCAGCGGTTCGCCATCGACGAAGAAGAAGCCCTCCTGCGCGCGCACGAACAGCACCGGCGCGACGATGGCGGACAGAAACGCGATCACCTGCGGCTCGGTCAGCCGCAGCCGCGACTGCCAGCGCAGCCGCGGATCGGCGCGCCAGCGCACGCCGCCGTCGACCGCCGCGAGCCCGCGCGCGCACAGGATCCGCGCCGCCGGCAGCGACAGCCGCATCACGCCTTGGGCCAGCCGCGTCGCCGCGGCCTCGAGGTCGGGGTGCACCGGCGGCTGCTTGCCGCGCTTGCTGCGGGCCTCCTCGAGCGCGGCGGCCAGCCGCGTGGGCGCCTGCGCCGGATCGTCGGTCATCGGGCCCAGGCCTTCGATCGCGATCACGGCCTGCGCGCGATCGGGCTCGGCGCCGGCGAGACAGCAGGCGATCGCCGCGCCGAGCGAGTGGCCCATGAGCACGCAGCGCGACCAGCCCAGCGCGTGGCGGACCGCCGCGACGTCGGCGACCGCGTCGATGAAGAGGTAGCTCGCACCGGCGGCGCGATGGCTCGAGTGACCGTGACCCGGCAGGTCGATCGCCACGAAGCGATGCGGGCCCGAGCGTGACGCCAGCGCCGGCACCAACGTCTCGAAGCTGGCCGCGTTGTCGAGCCAGCCGTGCAGGCACAGCACCGGACGTCCGTCGGGTGGGCCCCACGCGCGCGCGGCGATGGTGCCGCCTTCGATCTCGATCTCGAGCTCGCTCCACGCCATGCCGTGCGAGCATGCCGAATTTCCCGGGCGCGTGCCCGCGCTCAGCGCGACAGCGGCAGGCGCACGGTGAAGCGCGCGCCGCCCAGCGGGCTCGCCTGCACCGAGACCTCGCCGCCGTGGTCGAGCACGATCTTCTTCACGATCGCCAGGCCCAGGCCGGTGCCCTGCGCGCGGGTGGTCTGGTAGGGCTCGAACACCCGCTCGCGCAGCTCCACCGGCACGCCGGGGCCGTTGTCGTCGACGTGCAGCGCGACCGACGTGGCGCTGCGTTCGGTCGACACCGCCACGCGCACGGGGTCGCGGCCGGCCTCGCGCGCCGACAGCACCGCGTTTTCGACCAGGTTGACCAGCACCTGCTTGAGCAGCTGGCGATCGCCCTCGATCGCGAGCGGCTCGTCGGGCAGCGCGACCGCGAGCTGATCCTCCGCGCGCTCGGTCAGGTGGCCGTAGGCGCGCTCGAACTCCTCGAGCACCTTGCCGACGTCGGTGCGCGCGAGCCGGACCTCGGGCACCTTGGCGAACTGCGAGAAGCTGGTGACCATGCGCCGCAGCCCCTCGATCTCGTCCTCGACGATCTCGACAGCGCTGCGCAGCGTGCGGCTGAACTCCGGCGACAGCCCGGGGTCCTTGTCGCGCAGCTGCTGCACCGCGAGCTGGATCGGCGTGAGCGGGTTCTTGATCTCGTGGGCGATGCGGCGGGCCATCTCCTGCCACGCGCCGATGCGCTGCAGGTACGCGACGCGGGCCTGCGCCGCGGCGAGCTCGTCGAGCATGCGGTTGAACGCGGCGCCCAGGGTCGCGACCTCGTCGTTGCCGCCCAGGTCGGCGCGCGCTGCGAGCTCGCCGTGGGCCACGCGCGACATCACACCGCTGAGTCGTCCGAGCTTGCGCGTGATCGTACGCGCGAGCAGCAGGCCGACCAGCAACGCGACCACCAGCACCACCGCGCTGGCGATGCCGATCACGCGGATCACCGCGGCCTCGATCTCGTGCTTGTCGCGCTGCTGCCGACCGATCTCGCGGCGGGTCGTGCCGATGGCCTGCAGCTTGGCGTCGATCGCCGGATCGATGCGGTAGACCGCGCGCAGCTGCGCGCCCGCGCCCGGACCCAACGGCGCGGTCACGTCGAACCACTCGAAGCGATCCTCGGGATAGGCGTCGGCGCGATCGACCTCCGCGGCCTCGCCCCCGGGGCGCACCAGCGACAGCCCCACGAGGTCGGGCTCGCGCGCCAGCAGCGTGGCGAGGCGGGCGCGATCGGGCTCGGGCGACGGCGCGCGATCGCCCAGCGCCAGCTCGAGCGCGCTCGCGCGGGTGCGGGCCTCGTACTCGGCGATCTTGGCCGCGACCAGCTCGCCGTGGAAGTGGCCCGCGTCGTCGGTGCCCACCAGCGCGCGGTCGAGCGCGCCGGCCCAGCGCGCGTCGAAGTACGCCACCGTCAGCTGCACGAGGTAGGCCGACGAGCCCACGCACAGCGTGCCGATGAGCACCAGCGCCGCGACCACGCGCGACTCGAGTCGTCCCCACCACGGCAGGCTCGCGCGCGGCGACGTCATCGCGGCACCAGGTAGAAGGGGTTGGTGCGGACGTGGACGATCTCCTCGGCCTCGGGGCGCTCGCCTGCGAGCACGTCGACCAGGCGACCGAACCACTCGAGGTCGCGGCCCTGGGCCCCGGTCGCGCCGCCGAAGTCGGCGTCCGGCGCCAGTGGGTTGCGCAGCGCCAGCACGGTCGCGAAGTAGTACGGCCCGTCCTCACCGCGCTCGAGCGACGCGACCGCGGCCACGCGCACGCGGTCGAGCTTCACCGCCGCGGCCACCGCGGCGTCGCGCTCGGTGAAGATGCGCTTGGTCCACACGCCGTCCTCGCGCGTGCTGACGACGTAGCGACGCTTCCACGGATCCCGGCGGATCCGCACCAACACCTCGCGGGTCTCGATCAGCTTGCGGCTGCCGTGCTGCCACAGCTTGAGCGTGAACTGCAGCGTGGTGTCGAAGCCCGAGTCGATCGACTCGAGCGCCTCGCGATCGTAGCGACGGAACAGCGCCGGCAGGCTCAAGCTCATGAGCACGGCGCTGCCGACCTCCTCGAAGCTGGCGCGCTTGAGCGGCAGGGTCTCGGGCCGCGCGTAGTAGCCCAGCGGCAGCACCATCGCGCCGTGCAGGAACGAGCGGCGCTTCACAGCGGCGTCCTCCGCAGCAGGTTGCCGATCGAGAGGTTGAAGGTGCCCGCGGCGGTGTCGAGCCGCAGGCCCGCGTTGGCGGCGAAGCCCAGCGGCGCGGCGGACTCGTGCGCGAGCCGTCGCGCGCGGCGCTCGGCCGCGTCACCCACGAGCGTGAAGATGCCGGCGCTCAGGAACAGATCGCCGCCGTAGATGCCGCGGGTCCGCAGGCGGCGGAACAGCGGGATCGCGTACTCGAGATCGAAGCGGCCGAACAGCGTGCCGAAGGTGCGCGTGTCGATGCCGGTGCCGAACACGTCGATGGGATTGCGGGTCGAGTAGCGGATGCCCAGCTCGCGGCCCGGCGTCCACGGGCTCAGATCGCCGCTGTAGAAGCGCTCGAACACCGGCGCGCGCCCGGCGATCTGACCGCCCGCGGCCGACGGGCGCAGCCAGTGGCGCCACGGCAGCCGCACGTTGTAGCCGCCGGCGACGGTGAGCTTGACGTACTCGTACTGCGATCCGACCGCCGGCGACGACAGCTGCAGATCGAGGGCCACGCGCGCGCCCTTGCCTCCGAGCACGACCTCGTCGCGTGCGTCCCACAGCAGACCGAAGTGCGCCGAGGTCAACCGCCGCTGGCCGTCGTGCAGGCCCAGATCGATCGCGACCTGGCTGCCGTCGGGTCGCACCCACTGCGGCGGGCTGGGCAGCACCGCGTCGACGCGCTCGAAGCGATAGTCGACGCCGAGCGTCAGCGACGGCAGCACCGGGAACAACAGCCCCACGGTGCCGCCGTAGCGACCGACGTCGACGGCGCGGAACTTCGCCGGGTCGGGATCGTTCTCGGCCCCTGCGGCGCGGTAGGGCTCCGCGGTCGACAGCACGTAGGCCGAGGCGCGCACCCCCAGCGGCGCGGCGCCCAGCCGCGGCGCCTCGGCGAAGACCTGATAGGCCTGCTGCCGACGGCTCTGGGCGATGTGCGGCAGCGTGCCCCACACCAGCGCGCCGCCGACGTGCACCGCACGGCCCAGGAAGTTGCGCTCCTCGACCGCGAGGCCGCCGTGGAACGGGGTCATGCGCGACGATCCGGCGTACAGCTCGGTCAGCGTCAGCGAGCTGCGCTCGACCAGCACCACCTCGAGCGCGACCGCGGCCGGGTCGTCCTCGACCGGCACCACGCGCAGCGTCACCGACTTGAAGTAGCCGGTCGCGCGCAGCCGATCGCGTGCGCGGGCGATGCGGACGTCGGCCGGCCACAGCACGTTGGCGCCCTCGACCAGGCCCTCGCGCTGCAGGATCACGCCGATCTGCCTCGCCGAGACCTGCTCGCGGCCGATGATGCGCACGCTGGCCAGCCGCAGCGCCTTGGCGCCCTCGCCGTCGTCGTCGTCCTCGTCGCCCGGGGCTGCCGCGGGCACACGATCGGCGCCGGCGGTCGCCGGCGTGAGCATCGGCGGCGGGACCCGGCCGCGGCTGCGCCGGGGCCCCGCGGCCGCCGACGCGCAGGGCCCCAGGGCCAACGCGAGCAGGCACAGGCCGATGCAGCGGGACGACGGCACGGCGGGCGCCGAGTGTAGCGCGTCGGCGCGTCGGCTTTGCGCCCCGGTGCGACCGCGGTCGCGCGGCAGCGCGGACGCGCTACACTGTCGCCCAGGCATGTCGCGCACGCGGATCCTCTACGTCGAGGACAACGCGGCCAACCTCGCGCTCGTGCGCAAGGTGCTGGAGCACGGCGGTCGTTACGAGGTCGTCGGCGTCGGCAGCGGCGAGGACGGGCTGGTCGCGGCGCGGCGCGACGCACCCGCGCTCGCGCTGGTCGATCTCGATCTGCCGGGCATGGACGGCTTCGAGTTCGCGCGGCAGATGCAGGCCGATCCGGTGCTGTCGCGGATCCCGATGATCGCGATCAGTGCCAGCGTGATGAAGCACGAGCGCGAGCAGGCGTTGTCGGCAGGCTGCTCGCGCTTCGTCGAGAAGCCCTTCGACATCGCCGAGCTGCGCGCGATCGTCGAGCAGACGCTGCAGCGCCAGAGCTGAGGGAACGTCCGCGGACGAGCACGCTCCGCGTCCGCTCCCCGTGCCGGCCGAGCCGGTCACGGGCCCCTCACCTTCCGGTCGCTTTGCTCAGTCGATGCAAAGGGAGCTTCGCTCAGCCCGCGGCGCGCTCGAGCGCCGCGAGCTCCTCGGGGCTGTTCACGCCCGCGGCCTGCAGCAGCGGGATGTCGATCGTGGCGATGCGCGCGTCCGGTGCGACCGCGGCGATCACGTCGGTCAGGTAGATCTCGCCCTGCGCATTGTCACGCCGGACCGTCGGCAACACCGTGCGCAGCAGCGCGAGGTCGAAGCAGTACAGCCCCGCGTTGCACTCCGTGATCGCACGCTCGTCGGGGCTCGCGTCGCGGTGCTCGCGGATGCCGACCACGCGACCATCCGCGGCCCGCAGGATGCGACCGTAGCCGGTGGTGTCGGGCGGCGTGAACACGCCCAGACCGATCGCGCCCGCCGTCGCTGCCCGCACCAGCTGCCGCAGCGTCGCTGCGGTGACCAGCGGCACGTCGCCCGAGAGCACCAGCACGGGGCCGTGCAGATCGGTCATCTCCGCGAGCGCGATCAACACGGCGTGACCGGTGCCCAGCTGCTCGGCCTGGTGGGCGAAGCGCAGCTGCAGCGCCGCGGCGCTGGCATCCGCGCGCACGGTCGCCTCGACCTCGGCGCGACCGTGCCCGACCACGACCACGACCACGCGCGCGCCGGCGTTCGCGGCCGTGCGCAGCGGGTGCACGACCAAGGGTTCACCGCGGAAGGGGTGCAGCACCTTGGGCAGCTCGGAGCGCATGCGCGTGCCCTTGCCCGCGGCGAGCAGGATCGCGCAAAACCCGGGCAGGGGGTCGTCGTCGGTGGGCGTGGTGGTGGCGGGGCTCGGGGTGGGCAGCGACATGGGCTCGACCGGTCGGGGTCCCCCGCGGTGCCGCGGGGCTGGATCGCACCGGCCCCCAGGGGCCGCGCACGACCTCGACGCACGCGCGCGAGCGGGGTTGGGCGCCCCGAACCGTAGCCGCTTCCGCGCCGGCGTGGGCAATCCGGCCCGCCGGCCCCCTGCACGCATGCGTCGGGGTGCAGCAGGGCTGCCACGCCGCGTCCCGCGGGCGCCCGCGGCCTTCGGCCTGCGGCCCGGGCAAAGGCGCGCCGTGCGGGACAACTCGCGACCGTTTTGCGTAGGATGATGCTGCGAACCCTGCGGCCCGGGCCGCGCGGCCGCTCGCCCGGCCGCCGCACTCGCTCGCGCCCGACCGCAGCTGCACGACGATGGCCACGGCGCAGGCAACTCCAGAACCGCAGCTCGGTTTTCCCACCAAGGGATCGCTGCGCCGCTTCCCGTTCCCACGGCTGATCCGCGAGATCGCGCGCGCGAACCTGACCGGCAGCTTGTACCTGCTGTCGGGCCAGACCAAGAAGGTCGTGTTCTTCGAAGAGGGCCAGCCGGTCTTCGTGCGCAGCAACGTGCTGTCCGAGTGCCTCGGTCAGGTGCTCGCGCAGGAGGGACTGATCACGCAGGAGCAGTGCGAGCAGACGCTCGAGGCCATCCGCCGCACCGGCAAGAAGCAGGGCGAGCTGTTGGTCGAGATGGGCATCCTCTCCGAGGGCAACCTGCGCTACGGCCTGCAGGCACAGCTGCGCGCCAAGCTGTTCGACATCTTCTCGTGGGACGACGGCCGCTATCAGTTCAAGATCGAGGCCGGTGGTCAGGTCTTCGGCGTGCGGCTCGACACCTCCGCCGAGGGCGTGATCCTGGCGGCGATCCAGGATCGCTGCACCGAGGACCGCGCGCGCACGGCCCTGGCCGACTCGCTCACGCTCTACCCCACCCTGCGCGGCCACCCCGGCGAGTTCGCGCGCGAGCTGGGGCTCGAGCTCACGCTCGAGGAGGCGTTCTTCGTCGCGTGCCTCGACGGCAGCCGCATGCTCAAGACCGTGATCGGCAGCGCCGTCGAGCCCGGCGTGGCCAACCCCGCGGCGCTGCTGTACGGGCTGGTGCAGTCGGGCGTGGTCGCGCTGGTCGACGAGCCGCAACCGGCCCGCGCCGCGCCGGCGCGCCCGAGCTTCGACGGCAGCGCCGGCGCCGACGATGCGTTCGCGCCCGGCTTCGAGGCGCAAGACGTCGTCACCGAGTACGAGGACACGCCGCTGCCGGGCGAGCTGCCCAAGGTGCGCGCGCTGCTGGGCGATCACGAGGCGGAGTTCGCCGGCGTCGAGGACGAGGACGCGGGGCCCGGGCCCACGCAGCACTCGGTGTCCGCGATGCGACCCAAGCCCGAGCTGCCGCAGGCGTTGGTGGCCGCGGAGCCCGCGGGCGTGGTCGAGAGCTTCGAAGAGGCGATCGACTTCGGCGAGGACGAGAGCTTCGACGGGCTGCTCGACGAGCCCAGCCCGGCGGCCGCGCGCGCCCCCACGCCGGTGATCCCGGTCGCCGCGCCGCCGGTCGCCGTGGCTGCGCCGGTGGCCGTGGCCGCGCCCGAACCCGCGCCGCCTGTGGCCGCGATCGCCGAGCCGACGCCGACGCCCACGCCGGCTCCGGCCGCGGTGACGCCGAGCGCCGCCACCACCTTGGGCGCGGCGCTCGACGAGTCGGTCGACGAGCCGGTGCCGCTGCTCGCCGACACCGACGAGCCCGCCGACGAGTTCGGCGCGGCGGCGTTCTTCGACATCCAACCCGTCGACGTCGACACCGTCGCGGAGCCGAGCTCGCCGCGGCCGGTGCCGCGCAACTCCGGCAAGTCCGACCCCGACGCGACCGTGCTCGACGCCGGGCTCGAGCCGCT
Source organism: Nannocystaceae bacterium (assembly GCA_019694555.1). GTDB lineage: Bacteria > Myxococcota_A > Polyangia > Nannocystales > Nannocystaceae > Xiheibacterium. Next base: position 4,441 of record JAIBBS010000053.1, on the reverse strand, counting down.
GCCGGTGGGATCGTCGTCGGGCCCGGCCGTGCTCGCACCGATCTCGGTCGACTCGATCGGCTCCGACCTGCTGGGCGTCGACGAGCTCGACAGCGTGCGGCTCGAGGACGGCGACTTCACCGGGCTCGAGCTCGAGCCCGAGGAGCTCGACGCGCTCTCGACCGGAGAGATCGATGCCGATCTGATCGAGCCGTCGTCGATCTCGGTCGAGCCCGAGCACGAGCTGTCGCCCGAGGCGCTGGGCATCACGCCCGACGCCATCGACGACGACCTCGCACTCGACGAAGAGCCGCCCGAGCTCGCCGCCGCCAGCGACCTGGTGAGCTTCGACGAGCTCGACGCGGTCGACCTCGGCGAGGCGCCCGCGGCTGCGCCCGCGCGCTACGCCGGCGCCGAGGCCACGATGGAGCAGGACCCCAACCCCGAGATGGTCGGTGCGGTCCGCTTCAACGAGGCCGAGGCCGCGATGGCCGAGGGCGACTGGGCCGGCGCGGTCGCGCTGCTCGAGGAGGCCTACGAGGCCGGCTTCGACGTCGCCGAGCTGCACGCGATGCTGGCCTACGCGCGCTTCCTGGCCTCGGGCGAGGACAAGGACACCGCCGAGCACGCGCTCGAGCTGCTGGACTACGCCCAGACCATGGACCCCAGCCTCGACATCGTGCACGCCTACCGCGGTGCGATCTACCGCGCACTGCGGCAGCCGCAGCGCGCGCGCGAGGCCCTCGATCGTGCGCTCGAGCTCAATCCCTACTGCGAGCTCGCGATGCAGATCATGGACACGCTCTGACGCCCGCGACGCGCCCGCGACGCGCCCGGCTCAGTCTCTGGAGAGCAAGCTCCGCGACGAGAGCCCGTCCGCATAGGCTGCCGGGCGCTCAGGCCGCGCGGACCAGGCGCGGCTTGGCCACGTGCTTGAGCTTGGCCCGCGTGGCGCGCTCGACCTCGAGGATCTCCTCGTCGCGGTAGCTCAGCGCACGCGCGACGTTGCGGACGTCGCGACACAGCCGCCGCAGCCCGTCGGGCTCGAGCGAGGCCGCGTGGTCGGTGCCCTTCCACGTGCGATCGAGCGTGAAGTGGCGCTCGACCCACGCGGCACCCAGCGTGATCGCGGCGACGTCGGGCGCGATGCCGACGTGGTGGCCCGAGAAGCCGATCGCGGCCACGCGGTCGCCGTAGGTGTCGGCCAGCCGCGAGATCTCGCGCAGGCACAGCGACTCGACCGCCACGGGATAGCCCGACGTGCACGCGTACAGCACGGTGTCACCGAGGCGACCGTGCGCGTCGAGCTGCTCGATCAGCGTGCGCTCCTCGGCGCGCGTGGTCATGCCCAGGCTGATGTGCAGGCCGCCGGCGTAGTGCTCGCAGAGCCAGCCCAGCATCTCGAAGTCGGTGTTGCACGCGCTGGGGATCTTGATCCACGACGGCTCGAGGCTCGCGAGCTCGCGCGCCGAGGTCATGTCCCACGCGCTGCACGAGTAGTCGATGCCCAGCGACTCGCACAGCGCCTTGAGCTCGGCGTGGCGCTCGATCGACAGCTCGAGGAACTCGCGATGCTCGCCGTAGGTGCGACCGTAGGCGTGGCTGGGATCCGGATGCGGCGCGGCGTACTGCTCCGGGCTGAGCAGCTCCTTGGGGTTGCGCTTCTGGAACTTCACCGCGTCGACCTGGCAGAACTGCGCGGCCGTGCGCACCAGCTCCTTGGCCAGCTCGAACTCACCCTTGTGGTTGCAGCCGATCTCGGCCACGACGATGGGGATCGCATCGGGTCCGGTGTGCATGAAGGCCGCGTACGGTCCGCAGCCGTGGGCGCAAGCGATTTGGCCCACCGCGGTCCGTCGCGGGCGTGCGCGCGGTCCGGCCGCGCGCGTGGCAGTTCGCGTCAGCCCGCGACCTTGGGCGGCGTCGCGGGCGTGTTCGCGGCCGGGGTCGCCGGCGTCGCGGGCGGCTCCGGCACGGCCGCCGGCTCGGGCTGGGCCGGGGGCGGCCCGGACTCGGCCTTGGTCGACTGCGCGGTGAGCTTGGGCGTCACGCCCATCTCGCGCAGCAGGTGATCGCCCTCGTCGACCGCGTCGAGCACCCACTCGATGAAGCGGACGTCGACGTGGATCGAGCGCGTGATGCCGGGGATGAACATCCAGTTCGAGGCGATCGACTCGTAGTTGCCGTCGAACGCGAGCCCGACCAGCTCGCCCTTGGCGTTGAGCGTGGCCGAGCCCGAGTTGCCGCCGGTGATGTCGAGATCGGCGAGGAAGTCGAGCGGCACGTCGGCCAGGCCCGAGGCCACGTACGGCGCCTTGTCGGCCCTGGCCGCCGCGAGCGCGGTCGCGGGCAGACCGAACGGCGACTGGCCGGTGTGCTTGGCGACCATCTGCGACAGCGTGGTGAACGGCTCGTACTTGGTGCCGCCGAGCTCGTAGCCCTTGACCGTGCCGTAGGTGATCCGCAGCGTGCTGTTGGCGTCGGGTGCCAGCGGGGTCTTGCTCCACTCGCGCAGCGCCGCGACGAACACCGGGCGCAGCCGCGACATGTTGCCGGCGCGCACGTCCTCGCGCTGCCGCGCCTCGATGTAGCTGCTGCGCACCTCGACCGCGGCCTTGACGAAGGGATCCTTGAGCTTGCGCAGCGCCGCGAGGTCCTTGGCCGCGAGCAGCTTGGCGCGGAACTTGGTGTCGGTGAGCTTGGTCTTGGCGAACAGCTTGGTCAGGCCGGCCTCGATCCACGCCGCCGTGTCGCCGCCCTGCGGCTGCGGTCCGAGCAGCGCCGTGAGCACCTCGTCGGGGCGGCTCTCGGCCGGCTGGCGCACCGCGCGGGTCAGCGCCAGACGCAGCAGCGCGCGATCGAGATCCGGGTCGAAGCCCTTGGCGGCCGCGTCGATGCCGGCCTGCAGCTCTGCGCGCGGCACCTCGGGGTTGTCGATCATCACCGCGAACGCCAGGGTCGCGCCGACCAGCGAGCTCGCCTCGGCGAGCTCGCGCAGCACCGCGTCGCGATCGCGGGTCTTGCGGTACTCGGCATCGAGCGCGGCGAGCTCGTCGAGCACGGTGCCGTACTTGGCCTTGCGCGCCGCGTCCCCCTCGATCCACGCCTCGAGCTCGGCCTCGGCCTTGGCCTTCTGATCGGCGAGCCCGCCCTTCTGCAGGCCCTCGAGCATGCCCTTGAAGTTGGTGTAGTAGTTCGCGAGCCGGCGCACGCGGCTGGCGGCCTTGATCGCCAGCTCGGGTCGCTCCTTGCCCAGCGCCTCGAGCACCGCGATGGTCTCGCCGTAGCGCTCGATGTCCCGGGGATAGCGCCACTGCATCGCGTCGCGCACCTCGGCGGCCGTGCTGAGGCGGTTGGTGCGGCCGGGGTAGCCCGCGACCATCACGAAGTCGCCGGGCTGCAGCGGCGCGCTGGCGATCTTCAGGTGATGCGGCGGGGTGTAGGGCACGTTGTCGGGCGACGGCGCCGCGGGCTTGCCGTCCTTGCCGACGTAGGCGCGCAGCATCGCGAAGTCGCCGGTGTGCCGGGGCCAGCGCCAGTTGTCGATCTCGCCGCCGAACACGCCGATGCCGCTGTGCGGCGCGTAGACCAGGCGCACGTCCGCGAGATCGAGCGCGTCGACCAGCCAGTACTCCGAGCCCTCGAAGAACGAGCGCACGTCGCAGGCGTGCCCGGCGTTGGCGCTCTCGCAGCGCTGCTCGATGCCGCGGGTGCGCCGGTGGATCTCGTCGAAGCGCTGCTTGGGGTCGGCGATCGTGTCGAGCCCCTGGGTGACCTCACCGGTCACGTCGGTCAGCGACTGCGTGACATACACGTGCTGGTTGCCGGCCGGACGCTCCTGGCTGTGATCGGCGGCGAGGAAGCCGTCCACCAGCAGGTTGTGCTCGGGCGTGGAGTTGTTCTGCAGCGCCCCGATCACGCAGTGATGGTTGGTGATGACCAGGCCCTGGTCCGACACGAACGAGCCCGAGCAGCCGCCGAGGCTGACGACCGCGCCCAGCGGGAACGACGTGGGATCCTGCAAGGTCGCGGGATCGAAGGCCACGCCCAGCGACTGCAGCGTCTGCTTCTGCGCCGCCAGCTGCGACGGCATCCACATGCCGCCGGGGTTGTCGAAGCTCGCGGCCGCGGTCGGCGTGCCGCCCGTCGGCGGTGGCGTGGTCGTGGTCGGCTTGCACGACCATGCAGCGAACGACGCCAACACGATCACGAACGAGGACACGCGGGCGGAAACCATCGGCGCCATCCCTAACAGATCCCGCCCGCGGTGTGCGGGTTTCGGGGCCCCGCGGACACCGGTGTGCGCGGGCGCTCACGCACACGCGGTCGCGACCGACGGCGGTGGTCGGCGTGACCGGATCCAGCACCGGCGCGCGGCCGCCCTCGCGTCGCGCGCCCGCGCCGATCGGCGGCCCTTCGGGCCCGAGCGTGCCGGGCGACCGGCCGGCCCTGCGGCGCGCAG
>JAIBBS010000259.1 GCA_019694555.1 Nannocystaceae bacterium | reverse complement strand
CGGCGGAGGCGCACAGGAATCGAACCTGCCCAGGATGCTCCTCGCACCCCACACCGGTTTTGAAGACCGGGGACAGCACCAGCACGTCGAGCACCTCCGTGCGGCGCCGACCCTACCACGACCGCGTGTGCGCGCGGCTACTCGGGCACGCAGCGCATGCAGGAGTCTCGACCGTCGGGGTCCATGTAGACCTCCTCGAAGATCGAGGTCGCGCGCGCCTTCATGATGAAGTGGTTGGCGACACCGTCGCCGCCGAAGACACCCGCGGGCAGGGGACGGAAGTCGTAGGTCGACTTCACGTCGGGCAGCGGGATGACGCGCAGCGCGGTCACGCCGCCGTCCCCACCACCGCCACCGCTGCCGCTGCCGCCACCGGAGTCGGCGCCGCCGACCTCACCGGGGTCGAGCAGGGGGTCGAAGGCGAGCCGCGGCGGCATCGAGCCGGCCGTGAACTCCTGGAACTGCATCACGTCGTCGCGGAACGCGTACGCGAAGCAGCGGCACTGCCACGCGGTGTCCTGCGGCAGCAGCCGGCAGGGCGAGTCCTCGGGCGTCACCGCATCGGGCATGCCGTCGGAGTCCAGGCCCACGCACGAGGCCGCGGTGACCACGCGGTTCGCGTTGTCGAAGGAGAGCATGAACGCGTCTTCGCGCGTCTGCGGATCGATCTCCTCGATGTTCTCGCCCAGGTCGTACTGGACGACCGACCACGCGCCCTCTTCGTCGAAGAGCTTGCTGGGCTGCTCGTCGTCACCGCAGGCGGCGATCGCGAGGGTCAGCACGGAGAGTCGGGGGAGCAGGGTCATGCGAGCCATGGCGTCGAAAAGCGGGGGGGGCGAGCACTCGCGCCGCAGCACGCACGCTAGCACATGCTTGACACGTGTGCGCCCGATGCTTAGCTTGCGCGCGCGGTGCCCGCCAAACGCGACTACTACGAGGTCCTGGGCGTTGCGCGTGACGCCGGACCCCCGGACATCAAGCGGGCGTACCGGAAGATGGCGATGCAGTTCCACCCGGACCGCAATCCGGGGGACCCAGAGGCAGAGGAGCGCTTCAAGGAGGCCGCCGAGGCGTTCGAGGTGCTCAACGACCCGGAGAAGCGTCGCCTCTACGATCAGTTCGGTCACGAGGGGCCCAGCCGCGCCGGCTTCTCGGGCTTCTCCGGCGCAGACGAGATCTTCAGCCACTTCGGCGACCTCTTCGGCGACCTGTTCGAGAACCTCGGCTTCGGTGGCCGCCGCGCCGGCGGACCGCAGCGCGGTGGCGACATCAAGGTCGAGCTGCACCTGGGCCTGGGCGACGTCGTCGAGGGTGGCGACCACGACATCGTCGTGCCGCGCCGCGATCGTTGCGGCGACTGTGGTGGCACCGGCGCCGCCACCGGCACCTCGCCGGAGACCTGTCGCCAGTGCGGCGGCAACGGTCAGGTCATCCATCGCCAGGGCTTCTTCACGCTGCAGACCACGTGCCCGGTGTGCCGCGGCGAGGGCAAGCTGATCGTGCATCCGTGCGGCGGTTGCAGCGGCACCGGCGTGGTCGCGCGCGAGTCGACGATCACCGTCGCAGTGCCCGCCGGCGTCGACGACGGTCAGACCCTGCGCATCCAGGGCCGCGGTCATCCCGGCGGCCGCGGCGGCCCGCCCGGCAACCTCTACGTCGTGATCCGCGTCGACGCCGACGACCGCTTCGTGCGCGACGGCTTCGACGTGCACAGCCGCGCCAAGGTCACGATGTTGCAGGCCGCGTTGGGCTGCAAGGTCACCGTCGCCACGCTCGAGGGCGAGGAGACGCTCGACATCGAAGCCGGCGCGCAGCCGGGCTACACCATCACGCGACGCGGCAAGGGCATCCCGGTGCTCGGCGGTCGCGGTCGCGGTGATCACCACGTGCACCTCGAGGTCGTGGTGCCCGAGGATCTGAGCGACGAGCACGAGGAGCTGCTGCGCGAGATCGCCGAGGAGCGCGGCGAGGAGGTCGCGGCGCCCGCCAAGGGCTTCCTCGGCTTCGGCCGCCGGCGCAAGAAGAAGGGCTGACGTGGGCGCGCGCGCGGCCAGCTCGGCGCTCGCGCTGTCGCTCGTGTTGGTCGCGTGCTCGCGCAACGCCGCGACCGGGCGGCTGCAGTTCCTGCTGCCCAGCGACGACGAGGAGATCCAGCTCGGCCGCGACGCCGACGCGGACGTGCGCGTCGCGATGCCGCCGTACACCGAGCAAAAGGCCGCCACTGCGCTGGTGGTCGAGGTCGGCCGCTCGCTCGCGGCGGTGTCGGAGCGCCCCGAGCTGCCGTGGCAGTACACCCTGCTCGACGACCCCCAGGTCAACGCGTTCGCGCTGCCGGGCGGCTTCGTCTACGTCACGCGTGGACTGCTGGCGCACCTCGAGAACACCGACGAGCTCGCGGCCGTGCTCGCGCACGAGACCGCCCACGTCACCGCACGCCACGGCGTGGTGCAGCTGCGCAAGCAGGCCACCGCGCGGCGCAGCGTCGGCATCTTCCGCGTCATCGATCCCAACCTGCGGCACATCGGCGGGCTCGCGGCCCGCACCGCGGGGCTGGCGTTGCTGGCGTACTCGCGCGAGGACGAGAACGAGGCCGACGATCTCGCGATCCGCTACGTGCAGGCCGGCGGCTATCACCGCGAGGCGCTGGTGCGCGTGTTCGAGGTGCTCACGGCGCTCGAGCGCAAGGGCGGCGATCAGACGCCGCCGTGGCTGTCGACGCATCCCGATCCCGCCGATCGCCAGCGCCGTACCGCCGCGGCGCTGTCGATCGCCGCGACCGTGCCGGTGCGGCCGCAGGCCGAGTACCTGCAGGCCATCGACGGCCTCGCGTTCGGCGAGGACCCGCGCGACGGCTACATGTTGGGCGAGACCTTCGTGCACCCGCGCTCGGGCTTCGAGCTGGTGCTGCCGCCGCAGTGGAAGGCCTTCCACGATCGCGAGCAAGTGGTCGCGGTCAGCCCCGACGAGCGCGCGCTGTTCGTGGCGTTGCCGACCAAGTTCAGCGACCGCGCGCGCGCGCTGACCGACTTCTTCGTCGGCGGCGAGATCACGGCCGGCGAGCGCATCGAGGGCAAGGTCGGCGGTTTCCCGGTGTCGTCGCAGTCGTTCGCGTTGCTCGACGACAACGGCGCCAAGCTCATGGGCCTGGTCGCGTTCGTCGACTTCGACGGCGTCGTCATGGCGATGGTCGCGATCGGACCCGAGCAGGGGTGGAGCGAGCGCGCCGACGTGCTCGCGCGCAGCTTCGGCAGCTTCGGCCGCATCGCCGAGCGCGGCCGCGCCGAGGTCCAGCCCGCACGCATCGACGTCATCGCGCTGCCGCGCGCGATGACGGTGCAAGACGCCGCGCGCGAGCTCGGCGGCATCACCTCGGCCGACGGCCTCGCGCTGCTCAACGGGGTCGCGCTCGATGCCGCGCTGCCCGAGGGCTACCTGCTCAAGCAGGTCAAGGCCCCGTGAACACGTGCCCGGCCACGCCCTGATCCTGGTAGCCGTACATCGCGATGGCGTTGTCTCGTTCGGCGGCGCTGGTGGTGTAGAAGTGATCGTCGCCGCCCGGTGAGTACAGCCGGTACAGCTCGATCGCACCGCAACGCGCGTCGGGGGCGACGAAGCCCAGCGTCAGCTCGGGCGCCGCGGTGCCCTCGCAGTCGGTCGACGAGGTCAGGAAGCGGCGGCCGCCGGTGTTGGGCTTGATGCAGCGGAACAGCGGCACCAGCCCGTCGACGGCCTCGGGATAGACGAAGAAGAAGTCAGCGGCCTCGAGCGTGAGCCCCAGCGCGCCGACCTCGTTGGCGTCGGCGGTGTAGAAGTGGCCGATGCCGCCGATGGCCCGCTGGACCCCGACCCGGCAGCCCGGCAGCGGGCCCTGATCGCACGCGCCGTCGCAGTCGTCGTCGATCGCGTTGCAGCTCTCGGCCGGCGGGGCGCAGGCCGGCACGCACGGGTCACCGCAGCCGAGCACGCCGGTGGTGTTGCACGCGGTGTTGCAGGCGCTGCCGGCGGTGCAGTCGACCACGGTCTCGCAGCCGTTGGCGAGCGTGCCGTCGCAGTCGGCCCGGCCGACGTCGCAGCTGCCCAGCGCGCACTCGCCCGCCTCGCATGCCGCGGTGCCGTCCTCGATCACGCAGCTGCGGCCGCACTCGCCACAGTTGCTGGGATCGACTTGCAGATCGGCGCACAGCTGTCCGCACGCGATCTGTCCCGGGTCGCACTGCGGCGGCGGCAGCTCGCCGTCGTCGTCGCTGGCGTCGACGCTGCCGCTGCTGCTCGCGTCGGTGCCGCTGCCGCTGCCGCTGCCGACGTCGGTGGTGCCGGTGCCGCCGCCGGACGAGCCGCCGCCGTCGCCGGCCCCACCGCCGCCGTGACACGCGAGCGTCAGCGCGAGCGCGCTACACCAAGATGTCCGGCAGGTCTTCACTGGTCTCGCCACCGTTCCAGCCGAAGCTGTCGAGCTCCAGCCCGATCGCTCGCATGATCGTCAGGTGCGCCTTGCTGAAGTTGCCGCCGATCTCGCGCACGTGGACCCCCGGCGCGATGCGGCCACCGCAGCGACCGGCGAACACCGCCGGCATCTCCGCGACGCTGTGCTGCCAGCCCTCGCCGTACTCCGAGGTGCCGAACACCAGCGCGCGATCCATCAGCGAGTTGCCCATGGGATCGACCACCGCCGCGAGCTGGTCGAGCAGCAGCGCGAAGGCCTGCATCTGGTAGTTGGTGATGTTGCGGACCAGCTCCCACTCGCCGGCGTGGCAGGTCGAGTGCATGTCGTTCTGCGCGCCCTGACCCGAGAACACGTGCGTGGTCGCGGGCGAGGTCAGCATGAACGAGAACACCCGCGACAGCCCGCAGCCCAGCGCGACCGCCAGCAGGTTGCCCATGATCTGCGTCTTGGCCAGCAGGTCGGGCGTGTCGCCCTGCGGCGTGGGGCCCTCGCAGGGCGTGCTGGTGAGCTCGAGCCGGCGCTGGATCTCCGCCAGGTGATCGAGGTGCTCGTCGAGGCGCGCCTTGTCGGTGCTGCCGAGCTTGGCGCGCAGGTCGTGGGCGTCGTCCATGACCGCGTCGAGCAGGCGCGCGCGGCGGGCCACCGCCGGCAGGTCCGCGGGCACCGCGAACAGCAGGTCGTACAGCTGCGCGGGATCCATCACCGGCTGGTTGAGCGAGTCGGGGCCGTTGAGCGAGACCGCGTTCCAGTGGCCGTAGTCGTGGAAGCGCGCCGGCGAGACCCCGAGCACGATCGAGCGGAAGCGCGGCACCGAGGCGCCGTAGAAGTCGTCGTGCTTGGCCACGAACTGATCGAGCGTGGGCCGCAGCGCGGTGAGCGTGTGCGAGCCGTGGTCGAAACCCTCGGGGCGGATGCGATCGCCGGTCATCGCGACCATGAAGCCGCGCATGTGCCCGTCGTCCTGGCCCGGTGGATCCGGTGGCACGTCGGTGTGCGGCGTCAGCCCGGTCGCGACGCTGACCTGGTGCGCCGACAGGTGCGAGAGCAGCTCGCCGGGCGTGTAGCCGGGGCCGGTCTGCGCGGGCGTCCACAGATCGGGATAGCCCGCCTGCAGCGTGCCGTGCCCGGCGTGCCAGGGCGTGCCGTTGGCCCAGTAGAACAGCCCGAAGATCGGGCCCTCGGGGTCGCCACCGGCGTGGGCGCGGCGCTCGTCGATCATCGCCGACAGGAGCGGCAGGCCCAGCGCCACGGTCGCGCCACCGATCGAACCGCGCAGCAGCGTGCGGCGGGACAGACGTCGCGTGCTCATTGGCCCTCCTGCGGCGTGGCGGTGCGGAAGCCCTCGTGGGTCGCGAGCTCGACCACCAGCGACAAGAAGCGGTAGTCGGCCTCGCCGAAGCGACGATCGAGATCGTCGATCACGTTCTTCTCGTCGGTGGTGTCGAGCCGTCCCTGCGCGTGGCGGAACAGCTGCTGCACCATGCAGCGCGAGACCTCGGGCTTGGTCGGCAGCAGCTCGGCCAGCGCGCGGCCGTTCTCCAGCATCACGCCGTCGAGCTCGCCCGAGGCGTCGACCGGCACGCCGTTCTCGAGCTCACGGTAGGCGCCGACCGAGTCGAAGTTCTCGAACAGCAGCCCCGGCGGATCGATGAAGGTGTGGCAGGTGGTGCACGCGGGGTTCTTGCGGTGCTCCTCGAGGATCTCGCGCAGGGTCTCGCCCTCGCCCGAGGGCGGGTCGAGATCGGTGTTCACGTTGCCCGGCGGCGGCGGCACGGTCTGGCACAGCACGCGCTCGCGGATGAACTTGCCGCGCGCGGTCGGCGAGGTCTGGGTCTGCTTGGCGTTCATCGTCAGGTACGCGCCCAGCGTCAGCAGGCCCGCGCGCGGTCCGTCCGCGGGCAGCTCGACCGGCACGAACGTGATCGGACCCGCGTCCGGGGCATCCACGCCGTACAGCGCCGCGAGCTCCTCGTTCACGAAGGTGCTGCGCGTGCCGTAGATCGTGCGCACGTCGGCCTGGCGGCGGAACACCAGGTCGTCGACCAACAGCTCGACCTCGGTGCGCATCGAGTCGGGCATGGTCAGCGTGAAGCTGGGGTACACCGCGGGGTCGCGCATGACGCCGTCGAGGCGACCGAGATCGAGGTACTGCGCGAAGAACTCGCCCAGGGCCTGCCGCGCCCGCGCGTCGGCGAGCATGCGCTCGACCTCGGTGCGGATGCCGTCGGCGTGATCGAGATCGCCGCGCTCGGCCGCGGCGAACAGCGCGTCGTCGGGCAGCGTGTTCCACAGCAGCAGCGACAGTCGCGACGCCATCTCCCAGCCGTCGTAGCGGCGGCGTCCGGGCGCGTCGGGATCGGGCTGACCGATCTCGACGCGGTAGAGGAAGAACGGCGACTGCAGCAGGCCCGCCACCATCGCGCGCAGGCCCTCCCACGGCGCCGACGCGGTCGCGGTGGCCTCGGCGAGATCGACCGAGACCGCCAGCCAGCGCGCGTGCTCGTCGTCCGACAGCGGTCGGCGGAACGCGCGGCGGCCGAAGCGGGCGAGGAACTCCGCGACGCAGCCGTCGCCGGGCGCGGCGGGCTCGCAGCCCACGAGCGCGGCGCGGCGCGTCGGGTCGTCGAACACCGTGTGCGTGACCAGGTCGGCGGCCTCTTCGTACTGCTGCGTGCCCAGCTCCGACAGCGAGGTCGAGGCCGCGCCGATGCTGTAGAAGAGATACGGGTTGGTGTCGGGCTCGACCGGCGTCGGCGGCAGATCGTCGCCCAGCAGGTCGCGCAGGCAGTTGCGGTACTGCACCGCGGTCAGCCGCGGCAGCACCAGCGTGCCCGGCACGAACTCGAGCGGCGCGCCGCCGTCGCTGCCGTCGCCGGTGTCGCCGCTGCCGGCCATGGTGGTGCCGCCGCCGTCGGTCGCCGCGCCGGAGTCACCGCCGCCGTCGCCGTGCGCGGTCGCGCCGTCGTAGCAGCCCGGCAGCGCGAGCGCGGCCCAGCCCGCCTGCGCGCACAGCCGCGCGCGCACGCGTCGTCCCCATCTTGCCCGTCGCATCGCGCCCATCCCCCAGCGTCATCGTAGACCGAAGCGGGGCCGGCTGCGCAAGGGCCCGCGCGGGCGGGTCGGTGGCGGCTACGTAGAGTCGGCGGGGTCCATGTACGGGTAGCGCCAGCGCGTGGGCGGGGCGAAGGTCTCCTTGATCGCGCGCGGCGAGAGCCAGCGGATCAGGTTCCACATCGATCCGGCCTTGTCGTTGGTGCCCGAGGCCCGCGCGCCGCCGAAGGGTTGCTGGCCCACGACCGCGCCGGTGGGTTTGTCGTTGATGTAGAAGTTGCCGGCGGCCTCGCGCAGGCCTGCCATCGCGGCCGCGACCGCGGCGCGATCCCGGGCGAACACGGCGCCGGTCAGGGCATAGGGGCTGGTGCGATCGACCAGCGCCATGACCTCGGCGAAGCGCGCGGCGAGATCGCCGCTGTCGTCCCAGACGTGGATCGTGAGCACCGGGCCGAAGAGCTCCTCGCCCATCGTGCGGTACTGCGGATCGGTCGCGACCACGATGGTCGGGTGGATGAACCACCCGCGGCTGTCGTCGTGGTGACCGCCGAGCACCTCCGCGACCGGACCGCCGCGGTTGGCCTTGGCCTCGTCGATCGCGCCGGCGAGCTTGGCGAAGCTGCGCGCGTCGATGACCGCACCCATGAAGTTGCGAAAGTCGGTGATGTCGCCGATGCCGACCTCGCCGAGCATGTCCGCGAGCCGCTCGCGCAACCGTGGCCACATCGAGCGCGGCACGTAGGCGCGCGAGGCCGCCGAGCACTTCTGGCCCTGGTACTCGAACGCGCCGCGCAGCAGCGCGACCGCGACCTCCTCGAGCTCGGCGCTGGGGTGCACCAGCACGAAGTCCTTGCCGCCGGTCTCGCCGATGAGCCGGGGATACTGCGGGTAGCTGGCGATGCGCTCGCCCACGCGGCGCCACAGCGCCTGGAACGTGTCGGTGCCGCCGGTGAAGTGCACGCCGCCGAGCTCGGGGCTGTCGATCACCGGATCGCCGACCGCGGCGCCGGGACCGGGCACGAAGTTGATCACGCCCGGCGGCAGGCCGGCTTCCTCGAGCAGCTGCATGATGACCGCGCCCGAGAGCACCGAGGTCGAGGCCGGCTTCCACACCACGGTGTTGCCGCACAGCGCCGGCGCGGTCGGCAGGTTGCCCGCGATCGAGGTGAAGTTGAACGGCGTGAGCGCGAAGACGAAGCCGTCGAGCGGGCGGTACTCGAGTCGGTTCCACACCCCCGGCGGGCTCAGCGGCTGCTCGGCGAGGATGCGCGTGTAGTACTCGACGTTGAAGTGGAAGAAGTCGATGAGCTCGCACGCGCTGTCGATCTCGGCCTGGTGCGCGGTCTTCGACTGCCCCAGCATGGTCGCCGCGTTGAGGCGATCGCGGAAGCGATCGCGCAGCAGCGTGCCCGCGCGAAGCAGCACCGCCGCGCGCTCCTCCCACGGCAGCGCGGCCCAGGCGGGCTTGGCCGCGCGCGCGGCTGCGATCGCGGCTGCGACCTCGTCGCGGCCGGCCTGGTGGAAGCGGCCCAGCACGTGGCGGCGATCGTGCGGCGCGACGATGTCGGCGAGGCGGCCGGTGGTCACGTCGCGGCCGCCGATGCGCGGAGCGATCTCCACCGGCTCGCGCAGCTGTCGCGACAGCTCGTCGACCAGTCGCGCGCGCTCGGGGGAGCGCGGCGCGTAGTCACGCACGGGTTCGTTGACGGCGACGGGGACGGTGGCGCGGGCGCTGGTCATGGTGCTTGGTGGCGGCGGGGGCTGCGTCGCGGACGGCGACGACGGAGGGGGCGAGCGAGCAGGGCGAGCAGCGCCAGCAGGGCCGGCGGCGCGTCGGTCCAGGTATCGACGGCGCAGCCGCGGCGGCGCGACGCGACCGGTGGCGGCGCGGTCTCGATGCGCGGCGGTTCGATCGCGGGGCCGTCGCCGCTGACCAGCGGCGTGAGCGTGGCCGGTCCACCGGCGACGCCGAGCACCTGCAGATCGTCGGTGGCGTTGGCGATCGGTCGCGTGCGCGAGCACAGTCCGTCGCCCAGCAGCCCGCCCGGCAGCTCGTGCGCGTAGACGATGTACGCAACGCCGGTGTCGTAGCCGCGGCCGCACGCGGCCGAGTGACTCGCGGTCCAGATGTCGACCTTCGCGCCGACGTCGCCCTTCCACACGCGCGTGACCTCGAAGGCGTAGCGCACGCGGTTGCCCTCGCGATGCACGCCGTAGGTGCGGCCTTCGAAGACCGCGGCCGCGCGCGTGGCCGCCTGCTCGGGTGGCAACGGCAGCGTGCAGCTGCACGCGCGCGCCCGCGCCGGCGCCGCGAGCCACAGCGCCGCGCCGGCGACGGCCGCCAGCGCGATC
>JAIBBS010000258.1 GCA_019694555.1 Nannocystaceae bacterium | reverse complement strand
CGCGTATGCGGTGCACGAGGCGGTCGCGGTCGCAGCGGCGAGTGCCATCGCAGCGCCCGCGGCCCGCGCGGCGGCGCTGCGGGCCGTGCTCGAGGCGAGCGCGTTCGTGGGCTGGCTCGGACCGCAGTACGGCGTCGAGCTGTCCGCACTGGCCGATGGGCGCGTGCGCGTGCGCGGTCGCGTGGCGATGGCGCTCGCGGGCAGCGGGCCGATGATCGTGGCGGCGCAGGGGCCCCAGGGCGCCGCGCTCGTGCGGGTCGACGCACCGGGCGCGCGGGCCAAGGCCAGCGCGGGCCTGCGCGGCGCGGGCTGGGTCGGCGTCGAGCTCGACGCGTCGCTGCCGGCCGACGCGTGCTGGCTGCAAGGCGACGCGGCGCAGCGCACCATCGCGACCATCCGGGCGCGGCTGTCGACCCTGGCCGGCGCACTCGCGTGCGGCGTGGCGCGGGCGACCGTCGGCACCGCGGCGCGCTACGCCAAGCAGCGCGAGCAGTTCGGCCAGGCCATCGCGCAGTTCCAGGCCACGCAGTGGAAGCTGGCCGACGGCGCCACCGCGCGCGATGCCGCGTGGCTCTTGGTGCTGGCCGCCGCCGCCGCGTGCGACGGCGACACCGCGGCGGCCGGGGTTCGGGCCGCGACCGCCCAGCTCGCGGCCTGTCGTGCGGCCGTCGCCGCTGCCGGCGACGCGATCCAGATCCACGGCGGCTACGGCTACACCCGCGAGTTCCCGGTCGAGCGGCACTACCGCGACGCCCGGGCCGCGTCCGCGATCGACCGCGACGAGTGGGCCCTACGCGAGCAGCTCGCCGGCCGCATCGCGACGCGCTACGCCTGAGCGCGCGGCGAGGGCCGAAAAGGGCGAAGGCGAGGCCGGCACCATTGCCGACCTCGCCTTCGTTGGGATGGGACGAGTCGAGGAGAACGAAGCGAAACGAACAGAGCGGCAGAGGGAGAGAGAGCGAGAGAGAGAGAGAGGGAGAGAGAGGAAGCGAGGACGCGAGAGGAAGCGAGCGGGAGAGCGCGAGGACCCGGGAAGCGCGGGAGGTCTCAGCGGGAGACGACGGCGTAGGTCGAGGTGAAGAGCACCGACGCCGAGATGAGCTCGGCGTCCGCGTCGACGTCGCGGTCCGCCATGGGCGCCCAGCGCTCGGCCTTCTCGGTCACCAGGACCAGGTCCTCCATCGCCAGGCCGGCGAGGTCGAAGGAGCGCGTGTCGTCCGCGTCCGCGGCGAGGTCGAAGGTCAGGGTCGCGGGGCGGTGGAACACGACGCCCGCGGGCTCGACCGCGTAGACGCCACCGACGACGCCGTCACGCTCGTCGTCGACCAGCTCGATGCTGAGCTCGACGTCGTCCGCGAGCGCGCCGGCAGGCACCTCGAGGGTCACGCGACCGTCGTCCGAGGTGACGACGCCACCGCGGCTGCCGATGGTCTCGCCCTGCTGCTCGCAGCCCACGAGCGCGGTGAGGGAGAGAACGGCCGCCAGCAGAGTCTTCGTCGTCGCCATGCCCCTTGGAGGAGCAACACGCGTGCCGCCGCCTTCGGCGACGCAAGTGCCTGGAATTGGGTGGGTTGGCTACGGCGCTCGCCACGGCAAGCCGGCTTGCGGGGTCTGGCGAGCGATGTAGCCGCCCGCACGCACGCGGCAGCCGAAACCGCGCCCAGGGCCCGCCCAGCGCCGCGATTCGCCGCGCGTCGCCGCGGCTGCGCCGATGGCCGCGAGCCTGGCCACGACGGCGGCCAGCTCGGCCACGACCTGGCCACGCGGGCCACCGTCGGTCACTCGAGCCCGAGCTCGGCGACGTCGTCCTCGTCGAGCCCGAAGAAGTGCCCCAGCTCGTGCAGCACGGTGACCTCGACCTGCTCGGCGAGCTCGTCGTCGTCCTGCGTCATCGCCAGCAGGTTGCCGTAAAAGAGCACGATGCGCGTGGGCCGGACGTCGGTCTGCCCCGCGCGGTGCATGAAGTCGGTCGGGCCTTCGAACAGGCCCAGCGCGCGGCTGTCGAAGCCCTCGCGCACCAGCGCGACGCTGGGCCGGGCCTCGAGCACCACCGGCACGTGCTCCACGCGCTCGGCCAGGTGCGGCGGCAGGCCCTCGAGCGTGCGCCGGGCCTGCTCCTCGATGAACTCGAGGTCGTCGGGCGTGCCGATCACGTGGCGGCGGTCGAGCTGGGCGTCGAGCGCGAGCACGCGCAGGTCGTGCTCGACCATGCCCGCGTGGTCCCCCAGATCCTCGAGCACGCGCGCGAGCAGGTGGTGCGCGTCGGCGTGATCGGGATCGTCGCGCAGGCCCGCGTGCAGGTACTCGGCGGCGCGCGCGAGGTCCTCGTCGAGCAGCGCCAGCTCGGCCTGCAGCAGCAGCGCCTCGACGCTGTGCGGCGCGATCGCGACCGCCTCGGCGATGCTGGTGCGTGCCCGCGCGAACTGCTCGCGCGCCAGCAGCTCCAGCGCCTCGTCGCACAGGTGCGCGAGGACCTCGGCCAGGGCAGGGGGCAGCGTGGTGCGGACCGGCGGCATGGGCGGCGCGCCAGCATCGCGCAATTGTCCGCCGGTGTCGTCCCCGTGGCCGGCGAGGGATCCGGTATACCTTCGCGGCCGTGGACGAACTCGCAACGCTCCGGATCCGCACCCTCGCGACCGGCGGTGACGCGGTCGGCCATCCCGAACCACCGGTGCAGGGGGCAGCCGCGACGTGGTTCGTCGCCGACGCGCTGCCGGGTGAGCGCGTGGTCGTGCGCCCGCGCAAGCTCGCGCGCAACCACGTCGTCGCAGAGCTGGTCGAGGTGCTCGAGCCCAGCGCCGATCGTGCGACGCCGCCGTGCCCGCTCGCGGGCGTGTGCGGCGGCTGCCAGTGGCAGCACGTCGCGCCCGCAGCCCAGGGTCCGCTCAAGCTCGCGATCGTCAAGGATGCGCTGCGCGGCCTGCCGGTCACGCCGACGCTCGCGCCCGTCGCCCCCGACGACGACGGCCTGCACTACCGTCGGCGCGCGCGGCTGCACTACGAGCGCCGCGACGACACGCTGGTGCTGGGCTTCCACCGCCGCCGCAGCCACGCGATCGTCGACGTGCAGCGCTGCCCGGTGCTGGTGCCGCCGCTCGATCACGCGATCGCACGGCTGCGCCGCGCTGCGGCGGTGCTGCCCGAGCAGGGCGAGCTGCTGCTGCTCAGCGACGGCAAGCGCGTGGTCGCGGGCCTGCCGGGCGTGCGCGCCACCGACGAGGTCCGCGCGCGGCTGTCCGAGTGCCTCGACCGCACGCTGGTCGGCATCGAGCTGCGCGGCGGTCGCTCGCGCGGTCGCGTGGGCGAGCCGCTGCTGGCGCTCGACGGCAGCGCCGCACTGCCGCCGATGCCCGCGAGCGCCTTCGTGTTCGCGCAGGCCCGCGCCGAGGGCAATCGCGCGATGGTGCGGCACGTGGTCGTGCGCGCCAAGCCCCATGGCCAGCGCGTGCTCGAGCTGTACGCCGGCGCCGGCAACTTCACGCGCGCGCTGGCCAAGGTCGCGCAGCGGGTGTGGACCTGCGACGACGACCGCGAGGCCGTCAGCCTGCTGCGCAAGCTCGCCGAGGCCGAGGAGCTGCCGATCAACGCCAAGCACGGCGACGTCGCGGCCCTGCTGCCGCGCATCGCCGCGGGCGAGACCCGCTATCCCGTGGTGGTGGCCGATCCGCCGCGCGCGGGCCTGGGCCGCGCGGCCGCGAAGGCGCTGGCACAGGTGGCGACCGAGCGCATCGTGCTGGTCGCGTGCGACGTCTCGACGCTCGCGCGTGACCTCGCGACCCTGGTCGAGCACGGCTGGCGCGTCGCCGACGTGACGGTGTTCGATCTGATGCCCATGACCGCGGAGGTCGAGGTCGTGGCCACGCTGCTGCGCGCGGGGGCGGGGTGAGCGACGCGCCGCGCCCGGTCTACGTGCTCTACGGCAGCGAGCACGGACCGCTGCGCGCGCGGCTCGACGCCATCCGCGCGCAGGTGCTCGAGCCGCAGTTCGCGGCGTTCAACCACGAGCGCTTCGTCGGCAACGAGCTCGAGGGCGTGGGCAAGGTGCTCGAGGCCTGCGCCCAGGTGCCGCTGATGGCCCGCTTCCGCCTGGTCGAGCTCGACGAGCCCGAGGCCATCGGCAAGGGCCGCGGCGCGGCCAATCCCAAGCTGCTCGATCCGCTGCTCGAGTACATCGCCGCGCCCAGCCCCACGACCGTGCTGGTGGTGACCTCGAGCGGACTGGACGGGCGCTCGCGCATCGTGACCGCGGCGAAGAAATCCGGCGCGGTGGAGAAGTTCGAGGGCCTGCGCCGCAACGACGAGGCCGTGGCGTGGGTGGCGGCGCAGGCCCGCGCCCGCGACATCGCGCTGGCCGGCGACGCCGCGGCGGCGCTGGTCGAGCGCGTCGGCACCTCGCAATCGCAGCTGCTGGTCGCGCTCGAGCAGGTCGCGACCTACGCCGGCGCGGGGGCGCGGGTCGACGCCGCCGCGGTCGCAGCCGTCATCAGCGACGCGCGCGAGGCCGTGGTCTTCGATCTCACGGACGCGGTCGGGGCCGGCCGCCACGAGCGCGCGCTCGCGGTGCTCGGCCGCATCTTCGCGCAGGGGCAGGGCGGCATGGCCGAGGCCGCGCCGCTGGTGGGCATGCTCGCGCGACAGCTGCGGCTGCTCATGCTCGCCCACGGCGTCGGGCTGCGGCAGCCGGCGCTCGAGGCCGCGTCGGGCATGACCTCGTTCGTCGCGCGCAAGATCGTCGATCAGGCGCGGCAGTTCTCGCTGCCACGGCTGCGCGCCGCGTTCGCGGCGCTCGTGCGGCTCGACGGCGACCTCAAGGGTGGATCGCTGGTCGGCGCGCGCGAGCCCCAGCTGGCGCTGCAGCGGTGGATCCTCGATGCGTGCGGCGTGTTGCCCGACGTCGCGCGACGCTGAGGCCCCGTCGACACTGCGCGAGGACGCAGCGCATCCTCGCCGTGGACAGGGCCCGCGCGACGCGGTCGCGGCTCACTTGCCGGCGACGGCGACGGCCTTCGACAGGCGCGAGACGTAGCGCGACGCGGTGTTGCGGTGGATGACGCCCTTGCTCGCGGCCTTGGTGATGGCCGTGATCGCGGTGGGCAACGACGCCTTCGCGCCGTCGACGTCACCACCGTCGAGCGCGCGACGGACCTTCTTCATGAAGGTGCGCATCGACGAGAGGTGGGTCAGGTTCCGCGCGCGGCGCTTGACCCGCTGACGGTTTCGCTTCTCTGCAGACTTGTGGTTCGCCACGGGCTGGTTTCCGGAAGGCGGCGACTTTGCAGCCCGGCGGCCGGGCTTGTCAAGCGCGCCCGGGCGGGGCAAAACCGCCGCTGGCGGGGCCGAGCGTGAGGGCGGTGGGCATGGCAGGGCGAGCAGGACGCGGCGGGAAACCGGCCGGCGCCGCCGCACGCCCGCTGGCGCGGGCGGGGCTCGCCGCCGCGGCCGCGGCCGTGGCCGGCTGCGTGTTCGTGCCGCCGCCACCGCTGCCCGAAGAGATCGCCGCCAAGCAGGCCGAGGAGAAGCAGCGGCTCGAGCGGCTGCGTGCGGGCAAGCCCGACGCCAAGGCCGGCGGCGGCAACGAGGGCCCGCGCTTCGTCGCCGGCGACGAGCCCGAGATCGGCATGAGCGAGGACGAGGTCCGTCAGTACGCGACCGCGCAGGGCGATCCGGAGCACGGCGACTTCACGCTCGAGGAGGCGCTCGCCGGCCTGCCCGGCAGCGGTGCGCTGTGGGTCCGCATGCACCTCGAGGCCGGCACGATCGAGTGCGAGCTGCTGCCCGAGCAGGCGCCGCGCACGGTCGCCAACTTCGTCGGACTCGCGCGTGGCAAGCGGCCGTTCAAGGACGCCGAGGGCGCCTGGGTCACGCGGCCGTACTACGACGGCACCGGCTTCCACCGCGTGATCGAGGGCTTCATGATCCAAGGCGGTGACCCCAGCGGCACCGGCACGGGCAACACCGGCTACGTCATCGTCGACGAGTTCTCGCCGGTGCTGCGCCACGATCGGCCGGGCATGCTCAGCATGGCCAACCGCGGGCTCACCACCGGCTCGTCGCAGTTCTTCGTGACGCTGGCCCCGACGCCGCACCTCGACGATCGCCACACCATCTTCGGTCGCTGCACCGACGCCAGCGTCGGCGTGGCCGAGCGCATCGCCGAGACCGGCGGGCCCGACGATCGCCCGCGCACGCCGCAGACGATCACGAAGATGGAGATCGTCCGCAGCGGCTGAGGCCCGCGGCCGATCCGTCGAGGGCGAGGACGCTCCGCTCCCTCGTCCCGTGCCCCGCCACGTCGGTCACGGGACCACCCACCTCCGGGTCGCGGCGCTCAGCGCTGGGGCTTCTTCGCGGCGCGGTCGCTGCGTTCGCCCCGACGCTTGCGCGTGCGCTTGGGCCGGGGCTTGCGCTCGGGCGGCGCGACCCCGGGCCCACGGTCGATGCGACCGCCGAAGATCGACACGTAGCGTCGGCCGGCCTCGACGCCGCCGCCGAACAGGCCCAGCAGCACGCGCCAGTGGAAGTCGCCCTCGGTCGCGCCGCGTCCGCGGGTCCACCACGCCAGGCCCGGACCGACGACGCGCACGTCGGCGCGTCGGCCCGCGGCGCGCGTGAACAGGCCCGGCACGACCTGCACGTGCTTGCCCTTGCGTTCGATGTCCCACCACAAGAACGCGCCGAAGGTGCCGCGATTCTCGCCGCGCTCGATGTGCCACACGAGCGGGAACTGCACCACGTCGAGGTTCTCGCCGCGGCGGCGCTGGATGTACGCGAGCGGGCCGATCACCGTCCAGGTCTGATCCTGACCCCAGTTGTCGTCGCGCAGCACCAGCGGGAACACCCACGTCAGCCGCCGCTGCGCCCACGCGTGGCTGTGGAAGAACAGCGGCGGCAGCACGGCGGTCGAGACCTTGTGCGGCTGTCGCGACTGCCACACCACCAGGCCGGCCTCGAAGAAGCGGCGGTCCTCGCGACGTCGCGCGATGAACAGCGGCGGTGCGGCCAGGGTCAGGCTGCGCTTCTCGAGCCGGTGCGCGCGGCGGAACCACAGCGGGAACACCATCGTGCGCCGCCAGGTGTTGCTCGTGCGCACGCCGACCGGACCGGCGTACCAGCCCAGGACCTTGCCGGGCTCGTTGTTGATGCCGAACAGCGGCGTGTACAGCCGCACGCGGCCGGGCTTGCGGTCGTAGACGTACAGCAGCGAGCCGTGGGTCACGCGGCCCTGGCCGTCCTTGCCGTACACGAACAGCGGCGCGCTGCCCCACAGCGTGTACGTGCACTTCGGATCGTCGGCCGCGAGGAAGCCACACTTGCGGTAGCGCCACAGCAGCGGTGCGAAGCCGGTGAAGCGCGCGTTGCGTTGGATGCGGAAGACGTCGACGAAGCCCGGCGGCGCCAGCGAGAAGCGCGTGAAGTTGTAGAGCCGCCGGCCGCCGAAGGCGAACGGGAACGCGCCCCAGGTGCGGCGGCCGTTGGCGCGCCGGCGGTCGAACCAAAACGGCACCGCGACGGTGGTGTGCTCGCGGTTCTGCTTGTTGGCGACGTGGACGATGACCGGCAGCGCGATCAGGCGACGGCGCTTCTCGCTGTCCATCCACCACGCCACCGGCGCGAAGCCGGTGCTCAGCGAGGTGCGGCTGAGGCGATGGAAGAACGGCCCCGCGACGATGGTGTGCGTGCGGCGGGTGCGGTCGCGCGACCAGAAGAAGCCCAGGCCCGCATCGACGTCGACGCCGCCGGGCTGACGCTGGCGGAAGTAAAACGGTGCGACGGCGAGGTTGCGTCGCGGCCGCTGGCCCGAGGCCTCGCCGATCTCGCGGCGCCACACCAGCGGGCTGAACATGTCGAGCGCATCGCCGGGCGCGCGGCGGCGCAGGTACAGCGGCAGCACCGAGACGCTGCGGATCGGGCCCGCCGGCGTGGTCTCGCGGGCGATCCACACCAGCGGCGCCACGCCCCACACGTCGCGCGTGGGCGTGTGGCGGCGGACCCACGGGCCCCACAGCATCGCGTGGCGATCGCCGTGACGCAGCTGCCCGCCCACCGGCGTCAGCAGCAAGCGCTCGTCGCCGCGCTTGCGGCGGTAGAACAGCGGCACGAACGCGGTGTGGCGCTCGCTGCCGCCGCCGCGCGTCACGTCCCAGAACAAGCCCAGCGCACCGATGGTCTGCTGGCCCGGCGCGCTGTGGCGCACGAACACCGGCGACAGCGTCAGGTGGCTCTTCTGCCGCACGTCGACGACGTCGGCGAACAGAAGCGGCAGCGCCACGCCGTAGCGGTAGGTGTCGCCGGTGCCCCAGAACAGCAGCGGCGCGAGCCCGCCGGCGAGGCCCTGCTGCGTGCGGTGGTGATAGAACGGCCCCGCGACCAGCGTGCGGCGGCCGGCCTCGCGATCGCGGGCGTGCCACAGCAGCGGCGTGATCGACCACCAGCGCAGGTTGCCCTTGCGACCGCCCAGCGCCAGCGGCGGCAGCACGGCCACGCGCACGCGATCGTGATCCTTGGCGAAGAAGCCCAGCGGGCCCAGCACCACCGTGCGGCGCGGACCGCCCTGCGCGCCCGGGTGGTGCACGTGCCACAGCACGCCGCCCAGCGTGTGGATCGCTCGGCCGTCGTCGCGCTTGGACAGCCACAGCAGCGCCGGCGGCACGAACGCGGCGTAGCCCTTGGGCGTGCGCGCGCCACCGCCCAGCAGCGTCCACACGCCCGTGCGCGTGGGCGACTGCCGCGAGAAGCCCAGCGGCAACAGCAGCCGCGTCGTGGTCGCGGTGGTCTTGTCGCGGAACTGGTACCACAGCGGCGCGACGAAGAGGTTGCGCTGCTGCGGGTCGTCGTAGATGCCGACCGGACCCGCGAGCGTGAAGCGACTGCCGCGCAGCGCGTTCTCGGTGCGCCACACCAGCGGCGTGGCGGCGAAGATGCGGCGGTCGCGATCGGTGACGTCGAACGTCATCACCGGCGGCACTGCCCATGCCCGGCGGCCGCGCGCGCGATCACGGCGCTGGATCCACCCCGGCGTCCACAGCTCCGTGCGGTTGCCGAACTCGCTCTCGTGCCACAGCGCCAGCGGTGTGATCGCGAACCACTTGCGGCCCTTGATGCGGTTCTCCGCGCCCATGTACGCGAACGCGAAGTCGAAGCGCCGCAGCCCGCGACGGAAGCGCCAGAACACCGGCGCGCCCACGAACCAGCCGCGGTCGTTGTCGACCACGGCATCATGGGTGTTCTTGTGGCCGTACCAGAACAAGATGCCCGACACGGCGCGCGACGACTTGGGCGTCTTCTGCTGGTAGTGGAACGGCACCACCAACAGGTTCTTGGTGTACTTGGTGCCCCACCACCACACCAGCGGGAACTGGCCGAAGTTGAACTGCTCGCCGACGCGGCGATAGCCCATCAGCAACGGCACCGTGCCCCACACGGTCTTGTGCTTCGAGAACGAGCCGAAGAACAGCGCCGGCGGTGAGATCCAGCGCCGCTTGCCCTCGGGCGTGCCCCAACCGATGGTGAGCGCGAGATCGAGGTGCAGCAGGCGCTCGGGATGGCCCGGGTTCGGCGTGCGGTGCAGGAACAACGGCGGCAGCGCGATGCCGCGGGTGCGATGCGTGTCGTAGGTGCGATCGATCCAGAACGGCGGCACCGAGCGCGAGCGCAGCAGCTTCGCGCGCACGTCGACCGGCTCGGGTGTCGGCTCGTCGCTCGCGGGCTCGACCGGCCGCGGCGTCGCGATGGGCTTGGGTGGCGCGGGCGGAGGCGCGAGCACGGGCACCACCGCCGGCGGCAGCGTCCACACCAGCGCGCCCAGGCTCGGCGCCGCGGCGTGGGCCGACAGCGCCGGCGGCAGCGCGCCGAGCATCGCGGCGGTGGGCACGGCCGCGCGGCGTTGCGGCGTCGTGGCGGCGACA
>JAIBBS010000052.1 GCA_019694555.1 Nannocystaceae bacterium | reverse complement strand
GCGGAGTACGCCTGCACCGTCAGCGTCTCGGACGCGAGCGCGGCCGCGGTGCACCTCGAGCTCGCGTGCATGGACGCCGGCGTTCCGGTCCCAGCGCCGGTCACGATCGATGTGGCTGCGCCGCAGGTGCCTGCGTCCGCGGTGCCCGCCGTGGGCGAGCCCGTCGATGCCACGCTGTTCGTGCGCCGCATTCGCGGTCAGGCCGTCGACGCGTGGGAGTCTGTGGCGAGAGCGGGTTCGAACGCGCGGCGGTGCACTTCGCCGACGACGCGCAGGACTACGGCGCCGTGCTCGATCACGACCGGCTCGACCAGGGTGGGTACACGTTCCTCGTCGGTCGCGCCGTGGTCGCTCCGACGCCCGGGGGGCCGCCGTTTTGCAGCGAGTACGCCTTCGTGATCGCGGCCTCCGCGTAGCCACCCCGCACCCCGCGCGGCCGCGGCCCGTGCGGCATCCCGTGCACGCGCAGGCGCAGACCGCTGCCACCGCTGCATCCGCCGCCGTGGTCGCGCTAGGCTCCGCCGCGATGACCCACCGCGTCGCAACCGTGCTCGCGATCGTGCTCGGCTGGACCAGCGCGTGCACGTGCGAGCCGCCGCCGCAGCCCGAGCCGATCGCGGCAGCGCAGGGGCAGCGGGCGCGGCCGGCCCGCCCGGCAGTGCCGCAGGCGCCCAAGCTCGCGATCACCCACGTCGCGGCCGGGGGCGACTCGACCTGCGTGCGCGCGAGCAGCCAGGCGGTGCGCTGCGCCGGCGCGATCGTGGGGCCGCAGGCCGCGACGGCGGTGGCGGTGGCGGTGCCGGCCGACGTGGTCGAGCTCGCGGTCGCGGATCGTCGCGCGTGTGCGCGGACCGAGGGCGGTGCGGTGCACTGCTGGGCGTCGTCGCCCACGCCCAGCGCGGCCGTGGTCGAGGGCGTCACCGGGGCCCGCGCGCTCGCGGTCGTCGACGATGCCGCGTGCGCCATCGTCGACGCGGGCGCGGTGCGCTGCTGGGGCGAGCGTGCGGGCAAGCCGTTCGCGGCGGCGCTCGCGGGGCTGCAGGGCGCGCGCGCGATCGCCTTCGACGGTCCGCTCGTGATCGTGCACGACGGCGCCGGCAAGGTGCGCCACTTCGATCCCACCGGTGCCGCGGTCACGCGCGACAACGACGGCGACGAGATCGGCGGACTGGTCGGCAACGGCCTGGGCTGCGTGATCTACCGCGGCGCGCTGCGCTGCACCGGCGACGGCTTCGAGGGCAACCCGATCGACGAACAGTTCCAGCCCACCGTCGCGCACGCGACCGGCGTGTGCGGTCGCTTGGGCGAACGCGAGATCCGCTGCACCGGCTGGAACGCGGACACGCGGCCCACCAGCGGGCGCCGCTTCCACAGCTTCCTCGTGCCCGACACCGTCACGCTCGCCGCGGGTCGTCGCCACGTCTGCGCCCTGACCCAGTCCGGCGCGCTGTGGTGTTGGGGCCGAGGCGACGCGGGCCAGCTCGGCGCGCGCACGCAGCAGGACCTGTTGCCCACCGATCTCACCGCGACGCTGGGCGGCGACGGCTGAGCCGGCTTCAGATCGCCAGCAGTCGTCGCAGCGCGCTCTCGTGATCGTCGGCCTCGCGCTCGCCCATCGCGATGGTCGCGTCGACCAGATCCGGCCGCGTGTAGTCCCAGCGCTCGACCGGCACGTCCTGGCTCGGCGCCACGTACAGCCGCGGCCCGGCCTCGCCGCTCTGCTCGCCCAACACGTTTCGCGGGTACGGCCGCGTCAGCAGCACCAGGTTCGCGCGGATCCCCGCCACGCGCTCGGGCACGCTCGCGGGCACGTTGTCGACCATGCCGCCGTCGAGCAGCGCGCGCCCGCGGAAGCGACCGATGGGCGTGAACGGTGGCGTCGACGACGACGCGATCACGAGGTCCGCGAGCTCGTCGGCGGTGTTGCACTCGCGCGCGTCGAAGGCCATCGGCGAAAAGCCCAGCCGCTTGCCGAAGCTCGGATGCACCATCGCCGGTCGCAGCCGCTTCTCGAGGTTGTACGCCGCCAGGCCCAGCGCGGTGCCGACCGGTGCCGGCACGCCGCGGGGAAACGCCGCCGTGAGCACCAGCAGTGGAAACGGCAGCGCGCGCAGGCGCTCGAGCCCGCCCTCGGCCGCGGCGCACAGCAGCGTGTCGCGGTAGATCTCGCCGTGCGGCGCGGGCGAGCGCCCCGCGAGCAGCCGCGACCACTCGAGGTTGCGCGTCATGTGCCGCCGCCGCGCGGTCCAGAAGGATCGCGTCGGCACCTCGCGACCGCTGAGCCACAGCACCGCCACGCAGGCGCCGGCGCTGCAGGCCCCGATCGCGCCCAGCCGCGGCGCCAGCCGCTCGCCCCAGCGGTGCAGCAGGCCCAGCTGGTAAAACGCTCGGTTGCCGCCGCCGGCGAGCGTGAGCGCGAGGTTGCGTCGGTCCGGCGACATGGCTCGCCCCTGGTGTACCCCAACGCGGCGCGGGGGCGCAAAGCTGCGGTCAATCGCCGCGCGGTGCCATGATTGCGCGGCGGGCGGCCGCGGCCGGGTGCGCGTCGTCGAGCACGACGCGACCGTCCACGATGGTGATGCCCAGCCGTGCGAAGACCGCGTCGGTGTCGGCGAAGCCGCGCGCGTCGAGGTGATCGCGGGCCGTGCGGGTGAACCACGGCTTGCCGTACCAGCGATCGAGCTGCTGCAGCAGCGTCTCGGCCTTCACCTGCACCACGGCGTCGCCGCAGCAGCGTCGCAGCTCACGCATGGCCGCGTCGAAGCCATCACCCTGCGGATCGGCCAGCCGCAGCGCCACGTCGAGCTCGAACGCGATCGCAGCGCCGCCCCAGTAGACCGCCTGGTACGCGTGGGTCTCGTGCATCGCGTCGCTGAGCTGCGCCAGCCCGCGGCCCTGCGCGTCGCGCCGACCGCGTTCGAACGCCTCGTACAATTCCTGCCAGCCCTCGCGTTCGTCGCGGTGGCCCTGCCGCGAGCGCATGACCTCGGTGTAGTAGGACACGAAGCCCTCGCCCATCCACGCGTCCGCGACGAACGGCATGCCGTGGTGCAGCAGCTCGTGCACGGTGGTCCAACCGCCGGGCAACCGCTGCGCCGGCGCGCGCGTGTCGAGCAGCAGGTACACGCCGGCACCGCCGCCGCGCGCGGCCGCGCCGAAGTACACCGTGCCGCCGCCGCCGTCGACCGGCACGACCACGACCTGCAGTCGATCGCGGGGGTAGCCGCGGTACAGCATTGCGGCGCCGTCGATCGCGTCGTCGATCCACGCGCGCACGCCATCGTCGCCGCACGCGACCGCCGCGTCGAGGCGGACGATCTCGATCTCGGCGCCGGCACGCTCGAAGCGTTCGATCGCGAGCTGGCCGAACGCGGTGTAGCCCATCCACCGCGACACCGTCGCGTCGAGGGCATAGCGCGCGGTCGGGCCGTCGCGATCGCCGGCGAGCAGCGGCCACGGCACCGATGCGCGCACGCCGGTCGGCAGGTGCAGCTCGAGGCTCGCGCTGCCGCGGCGGCTCTCGCCCTGCGGCCACAGCAGCCACGACGACTGTCGCACCAGCACGCTGTCGCCCAGCGCCGTCGCACTGCGGCCGCCGGCGTCGGCGATGGCGTCGAAGTCCGCGTGCCACCGCACGCAGCCGCCCTCGGGCACCGCCGCGAGCGAGACGGTGCGACCGTCGATGGCGAGGCGATGGTTGCTGCCTTCGACCGCCAGGCCCTCGAAGTGGGGCGCGGCTTCCTCGGCGATGGTGCGCAGCGCGGCCGGTGGCGCACCCTCGAAGCACAGCCGCACCGCCACGCCGCGACCGTCGTCGTCGACGTGTGCGACGTACGACCAGGCCGCTGCCGCGGGCGCGTCGGCGTGCGGCGGCGCGGCGCCGGGCGTCGGCCGACACGCGGCCAGCGTCACCAGCCCGAGCGTGCCCAGACCACGTCCCACGTTCCCGCGCGCGAGCGTATCACGGGGCGCGCGGCAGCACGGCGAGGCCGCGCGCTGCAGCGATCGTCGTTTGCACGCGTGCTGCGTCCGGGCTGCACGAAATAGCAGCTGCGACACACCGGTTCGCGACCATCGAGGCGCCGGACGACCGTTCCCCTCGTCCGTGCCGCGCCCACGCGCGATCGGCCTCGACGTCCGCGGCGGCCCTGTGGCAGCCTTGCGATCCTCGCCAGCATGCCGGATCGCAGCTGTACCGGGCGCGCGGGCGACGTGTTGGAGCCGAGCGGATCACACCGATGAACGAATTCCTCGCCGCCAGCCTGAGCTTCCCCACCGTGGTGTTCACGGTGCTGCTCGGCATCGCCGCGGTGTACTGGATCATGGTCATCGCGGGCGCGCTGGGCATGGACGCGCTCGACGTGGACGGCGGCGGTCACGACCTCGCACACGGCGACCTCGGCCACGGCGACGTCGGTCACGGCGACGCCGGCCACGGCGACGGCGGCGGCGATGGCAGCCACGGCGACGGCCCCGGCATCCTCGCGACGCTGCTGATCACGCTCAAGCTCGATGCGGTCCCGATGACCATCGTGCTGTCGCTGATCTTCTTCTGGGGCTGGCTGCTGTCGCAGCTGTCGAGCTACTACGTGCTCGGCGGCGCGCGCAACTGGGTCTGGGAGACGCTGCTGCTGCTGGCGGTGTTCGTGGTCGCGGTGATGCTGACCTCGATCTCCATCCGCCCCATCGCCAAGCTGTTCCGCTCCAACCCCGCCGCGCGCCGTGCCGCCTTGGTCGGCAAGGTCGTCATGGTCGACACCAGCCGCGTCGACCGCGACTTCGGTGCGGCGCGGGCCGAGGACGGCGGCGCCGGTCTCATCGTCCACGTCCGCTACGACGGGCCGCATCGCTTCAGCCGAGGCGAACGCGCGCTCGTGGTCTCCTACGACGACGCGCGCGAGGTCTACGAGATCGCGCCGCTCGGCGACATCCTACCCACCGAAGATCCCGGCGGCTCCGGCCGCTGAGTCTCCGCTTCGCTTTCCCTTTCGAGTCCCGCTCGCTCGCACGCGCAAGAAGGTCGAACGTCCGATGCCAGATTTCACCCTCGTGACGATCCTCGTCGCCATCGGCGTCGGGGTCCTGTTCCTGCTGTTCCTCGTCGCGATGATCGCCAAGTTCTACCGTCAGGTGGATCAGGGCAAGGCGCTCATCGTCAACACGATGGGCAAGGAGCCCGTGGTGACCTTCACCGGTCGCACGGTCGTGCCCATCATCCACCGCGCGGAGGTCATGGACATCTCGATCAAGACCATCGAGATCGCACGCCATGGCAAGGACGGCCTCATCTGCGCCGACAACATCCGCGCCGACATCAAGGTCACGTTCTTCGTGCGGGTCAACAAGACCGTCGAGGACGTGCTCAAGGTCGCGCAGACCATCGGCTGTGCCCGCGCCAGCGACCCCGAGACGCTCGAGACGCTGTTCTCGGCCAAGTTCTCCGAGGCGCTCAAGACCGTGGGCAAGCGGCTCGACTTCGAGGAGCTGTACACCAAGCGCCACGAGTTCAAGGAGCAGATCCTGCAGGTCATCGGGCAGGACCTCGACGGCTACGCGCTGTCGGACTGCGCCATCGACTACCTCGAGCAGACGCCGCTCTCGAGCCTCGATCCCAACAACATCCTCGACGCGCGCGGTATCCGCAAGATCACCGAGATCACCGCGGGGCAGAACATCGCCACCAACGACCTGCGCCGCGAGGAGGAGAAGGCGATCAAGAAGAAGAACACCGAGACCGCCGAGGCGACGATGGAGCTCGATCGCCAGCAGGCCGACGCGTCGTTCAAGCAGCAGCGCGAGATCGCCAGCGTCAAGGCCCGCGAGGAGGCCGAGGCCGCCCGCGTGATGGCCGAGGAGCGCAAGAAGGCCGAGCTCGCCCGCATCAAGGTCGACGAGGAGCTCGGCGTCAACGAGGAGAACAAGCGCCGCCAGATCGAGGTCGCGGTCAAGAACCGCGAGCGCGTGGTGCTGGTCGAGCAGGAGCGCGTGCTCAAGGATCAGCAGCTCGAGGCCATCGGGCGCGAGCGCGAGACCGAGGTCAAGCGCATCGAGAAGGAGAAGGCGCTCGAGGTGCAGAAGAAGGAGATCGCGGACGTCATCCGCGGTCGCGTCGCGGTCGACAAGACCGTGGCCGAGGAAGAGGAGCGCATCAAGGACCTGCGCGTCATCGCGGCGGCCAAGCGTGCCAAGGACGCCAAGGTGCTCGAGGCCGAGGCCCAGGCCGAGCAGGAGCTGGTCAAGCAGATCAAGGCCGCGCAGGCCGGTGAGGAGGCCGCGAAGTTCGAGGCCAAGCAGAAGCTGCTGATCGCCGACGCCGATCTCGAGGCCTCCGATCGCGTGGCGCGGGCCAAGATGCGCCTGGCCGAGGGCGCGCAGGCCGAGGCCGCGGCGCCGGGCCTCGCGAGCGTGAAGGTGAAGGAGGCCGATGCGGCCGCGATCGAGAAGCTCGGTGGCGCCGAGGCGCGCGTGCTGCTGCAGAAGCTCGAGGCCGAGGCGCGTGGTCGCGAGACCCAGGGCCTGGCCGAGGTGAAGGTGCGCGAGGCCCAGGCCGCCGCGACCGAGAAGACCGGCACCGCCGAGGCGACCGCGCGGCGGCAGATGCTGCTGGCCGAGGCCGCGGGCAAGGAGGCCGATGCGGCCGCGACCGAGAAGATGGCCGCGGCGAAGGCGGCGGAGATCCGCGAGGCGCTGCTGGGCGAGGCCACCGGCTTGGCACAGAAGGCCGAGGCGATGAAGCAGCTCGACGACGCGACGCGGGCGCACGAGGAGTTCCGCCTGCGCCTCGATCGCCACATGCAGATCGCGCTGGCGCAGATCGCCGCGCGCAAGGACATGGCCCACGCGCAGGCCGAGGTCATGGCGTCCGCGATGGGCACCGCGAAGATCAACATCGTGGGCGGCGACGGCAAGTTCTTCGACCGCTTCGTGCACGCGGTCTCGCTGGGGCAGGCGCTCGACGGCGTGGTGACCCAGAGCGACACGGCGCAGAAGCTGCTCGACGGGGTCATCGGCGGCGAGAAGGGCCCGCTCGACGACATCATCGGCGGCGCCAAGGCGGCGCTCGGTGCCGGCGGCACCAGCATCAGCGCCGTGTTGGCGCAGCTGCTGGCCGCGGCCGACGAGGGCCAGCGCGGCAAGCTGCAGGCGCTGGTCAGCCGGGCCAAGGAACTGGGGCTGTAGCGCGCGCGCCGATCCGCGACCACGACCATGGCCGACGACGCGAACGCACAGGCCGCGGCACCCGAGACCAGCGCGCGTGACCTCGAGGGCGGCTCCTACGAGGTCATCCGCGCGCGTCTGGTGACCCAGGGCAAGGATCTGGGCAGCCGTGCGGAGCAGCTCAACGCCGCCCGCATCGCAGCGTTCGGTGGCACCGAGATGACCGTCATCGGTCAGTGTCGCGTGCGCACCGAGAACAACTGTGTGCCCCGCGACATCGTGCAGATCGGTGGGCGCCTGCTGTTCGGCTACAACGTCTTCATCGGCCTGCGCACCGAGACCGCGGTCGAGGACGTGTTCAGCCTGCAGCGCTGGGACAGCAGCGCCGAGGGCCTCGAGCTCACCGCGGTGCCGCTGGCCGAGGGCGGGCCCGAGTTCCTCGCGGCCAACAACTTCGTCGGCGAGTTCCGCGAGCTGTACCGCTTCTACAAGAGCGCCAAGCTGCTGCAGTTCTCGCGCAGCGAGACGCAGTTTCTCGCGGTGTTCCAGATCGGCGCGGACACCTCGGACGTCCGCGTGTTCCGCTGGCGGCTCGACAGCAGCGGCGAGCCGCACTACCTCGACAACCGCGGCGAGCGCGAGTTCACGTTCCCGCCGTCGCACGACTTCGAGTGGCGCGCGACCAGCCGCGACGACCGCCGCGAGGGCGCGCACCCGCACGTGTCGATCCGCGACAAGGTCTTCGTCGAGACCGTCGGCGGCGACCTCACGGTCAAGGTCGAGAACAACACCGAGAGCGGCGAGGGCATCTACTCCGAGCCCGTCGACGAGGCCATGCAGACGCTCGACGACGCGTCGATCGAGTTCGCCGAGATCGGGCCGCTGGTGCTGCTCAAGATCCGGCCCTACCGCGAGGACACCTGGCGCTACCTGGTGTTCTCGACCCGCACGCAACGGGTCGTGCGCATCGACGCCATCGGCCGCGCGTGTGTGAGCCTGCCCGAGGATCACGGCATCATCTTCCCCGGCGGCTTCTTCCTGCAGGACGGCCAGCACAAGGTCTTCGACGGCGACTACCAGGATTTCGAGTTCTACAAGGTGCTGCGCTCGCCCAACGGCGAGGACGTGCTGTACGTGTTCGTGCACCGCCAGCAGGGCGTCTACGTGCTGCTGCCGTACAACCTGATCCGGCGCGAGATCCAGACCCCGATCCGCTGCAACGGCTTCTCGCTGTTCGACGACGGCCGCCTGGTGGTCTCGCGCGCCGCCGGCGAAGAGCCGACCAAGGTCCACCCCATGCAGGTGTGGCAGACGCCGTTCGTCTCGGTCGAGTACGCCGCGCGCACGCCCGCCGGCACCGGGGTGCTGCACAAGCTCGGCAACGCCGACCTGGTGCGCGGCATCTCGGATTGCCTCAGCGTGCGGCGCTTCATCGACGAGCAGACGCCGTCACGCCAGGTCTACGAAGATCTCATCGCCAACGTCACGCGCATCGTCGACGCCTACCACTGGCTCGATCTCGCCGAGACCATGGCGATGCTCCCGGTGCTGCAGGAGATCCGCAAGACCGCGGACCTCATCGTCGGCGAGTTCGAGAAGGTCGTCGCGCTGCGCAAGCAGGCCGCGCAGGCGCTCGCGGCCGCGACCAAGCGCCAGCGCGAGATCATCGGCGCGATCCGGCCCGACAGCTGGACCGCGGTGCCCGAGTTCATGCAGGCGCTGGCGCAGCTGCGGACGCAGCGCGGCGCGCTCATCACCCTGCGCGAGCAGCGGTACATGGACCTGCCGGCGCTGCAGCGCCTCGAGGACGAGGTCGTCGAGGCGTTCACGTCGCTGTCGGCGGCGACGGTGCGGTTCCTCGCCCGCGACGACGCGCTCAAGCCCATCACGCGCGATCTCGACGAACTCATGCAGCGCATCGGCGTCGCGGCCAAGACCAACGAGCTGGCGCCCCACGCCGAGGCGTTGGTCAAGGTCTCCGATGGACTCGCGGTGCTGTCGGAGGTCGCCGCCAACCTGCAGGTCGACGACCCGACCCTGCGCACGCGCATCCTCGAGGGCATCTCCGAGTCGTTCGCGCACTGCAACCGCGTGCGCGCGATCGCGGAGAACCGCCGTCGCGAGCTGCTCTCGGCCGAGGGCAAGGCCGAGTTCGCGGCGCAGTTCAAGCTCTACGGCCAGGCGGTGCAGAGCGCGATCGCGCTGTGCGACACGCCCGAGCGCTGCGACGAACAGCTGTCGCGCTTGATGGTCCAGCTCGAGGAGCTCGAGGCCAAGTTCTCCGAGTTCGACGAGTTCGTCGGCGAGCTGACGCGCAAGCGCGAGGAGGTCTACGAGGCCTTCGGTCAGCGCAAGCAGCTGCTGGTCGACGAGCGCCAGCGTCGGGTCGCGAACCTGTGGCAGGCGGCGGAGCGCATCATCACGGGGCTGTCGCGGCGCGCGTCCAGCTTCGCCACCGCCGACGAGCTCAACGCGTTCTTCGCCGCCGACGGCATGGTGCTCAAGCTGCGCGAGCTGGGCGAGCGCATCGCCGAGCTCGGCGACACGGTGAAGTCGGACGAGGTCCAGTCGCGGCTCAAGTCGGCGCGGCAGGACGCGCTGCGAGCCCTGCGCGACCGGCTCGATCTGTTCGAGGGCGGCGCCGAGCTCATCAAGCTCGGCAAGCACCGCTTCACGGTCAACACCCAGGCGCTCGAGCTCACCGCGGTGCCCTACGAGGGCGGCATGGCGCTGGGCGTCACCGGCACCGACTTCGTCGAGGCCATCGTCGATCCCGAGTTCGAGGCCACGCGACCGCTGTGGTCGCAGCAGCTGGTGTCGGAGACCGAGACGGTCTACCGCGGCGAGTACCTCGCCGCGAGCATCCTCGCCGACGCCGAGACCGGGACCGGCGGGCTGTCGATCGCGGCGCTGACCGAGGCGCTGCGCACCGATGGCTTGCTCGAGCTGGTGCGACGCTACGCGGCCGATCGCTACCAGGAGGGCTACGAGCGCGGCGTGCACGATGCCGACGCCGCCGCGATCCTGGGCAAGCTCGTGACGCTGCACGCCAGCGCCGGGCTGCTGCGCTTCTCTGCGCCGGCGCGCACGCTGGCGCTGGTGCACTGGGCGTGGAGTCACGACCCCCATCGCCCGCGCTGGCACCATCGTGCGCAGAGTCTGGTGCGCCTGCGCGGCGTGTTCGCCCGCGCGGAGGCGGTCGATGATCTGGTGGCGGAGATCGCCGCGGCGATGACGACCTGGCTCGGTGCGCACGCGACTCCGTTCGCGCCTGCGCTGGCGCCCCAGGCCGCGCGCTACCTGGTCGAGGAGCTGGCCGCGGCCAAGCCGCGATTCGTGGTCTCGGCCGACGCGGTCGCGCTGCGCGACGGCCTGCTGCGTCAGCTCGAGTCGCTGCAGCAGCGCCGCGCGTTCGAAGAGGATCTGCTGTCGCTGCGCGACGACCATGTCTCGCGGTTGGTGGTCGTGCACGCGTGGCTCGATGCGTGGTCGCGGACCAGCGACGACCCCGACGTGCATCGCCGCGCGCCGGCGTTGATCGAGGCCGCGGGCCTGCTCGCGGTCGGCGACGCCATCGAGCGCGAGACCTCGAGCGGCCTGGTCGCGGCCGAGGTCACCGAGCTGCTGGGCCAGCACCCCCGCGTGGTCTCGCGCAAGCTCGAGCTGCGCATCGACGAGTTCGGCGACCGCATGGGCCAGTTCCGGCGCGAGCGCGTGCCCGCGTACCAGCACTACCGCGAGCTGCGGCAGCGCCTGATCGATCGCGAGCGCGCGCGGCTGCGGCTCGAGGAGCTGCGGCCCAAGGTGCTGACGTCGTTCGTGCGCAACCGCCTCATCGACGAGGTCTACCTGCCGCTCATCGGCGACAACCTCGCCAAGCAGCTGGGCGCCGCCGGCGAGGGCAAGCGCACCGACCTGATGGGCATGCTGCTGCTGGTGTCACCGCCGGGCTACGGCAAGACCACGCTGATGGAGTACGTGGCGAGCCGGCTCGGGCTCGCGTTCGTGAAGGTCAACGGCCCGGCGCTGGGCCACGCGGTGACCTCGATCGATCCGGCCGACGCGCCCAACGCGACCGCGCGGCAGGAGGTCGAGAAGATCAACTTCGCACTCGAGATGGGCAACAACGTGATGCTCTATCTCGACGACATCCAGCACACCAACCCCGAGCTGTTGCAGAAGTTCATCTCGCTGTGCGACGCGCAGCGCCGCATCGAGGGCGTGTGGAAGGGCCGAACCCGCACCTACGACCTGCGCGGCAAGAAGTTCTGCGTGGTCATGGCCGGCAACCCCTACACCGAGTCGGGCGAGAAGTTCCAGATCCCCGAC
The DNA here is from genome assembly GCA_019694555.1 of Nannocystaceae bacterium. Lineage (GTDB taxonomy): Bacteria > Myxococcota_A > Polyangia > Nannocystales > Nannocystaceae > Xiheibacterium. Next base: position 34,058 of record JAIBBS010000052.1, on the reverse strand, counting down.
ATGCTGGCCAACCGCGCCGACACCTACAACCTCGGCGACATCCTGCACGGCAAGGACGAGCTGTTCGCGCTCAGCTACATCGAGAACGCGATCACCAGCAACCGCGTGCTCGCGCCGTTGGCCACGCGCGAGCCCGCGGATCTGTACAAGCTGGTGCGGCTGGCCCGCGGCGAAGAGGTGCCCGCGAGCGAGTTCGCCGGGGCCTACTCCGCGGTCGAGATCGCCGAGATCGTCGCCGTGCTGCAGCGGCTGTTCAAGGTGCAGCAGGTGCTGCTGCGGGTGAACCAGCAGTACATCGCGTCGGCGTCGATGGACGATCGCTTCCGCACCGAGCCGCCGTTCAAGTTGCAGGGCAGCTACCGCAACATGAACAAGCTGGCCGAGAAGGTCGTGCCCGCGCTCAACGACGAGGAGCTCGAGCGCCTGGTCGACGACCACTACCGCAGCGAGTCGCAGACCTTGACCGTCGGCGCCGAGCACAACCTGCTCAAGCTGGCGGAGCTGCGCGGCAAGCTCGACGACGCCGCGCGTGCGCGCTGGGACGCGATCAAGACCGAGTTCGGACGCCTCAAGATGGTCGGCGGCGCCGACGAGGATCCGGTCGCGCGCGTGACCGGCGGCCTCGCCAACGTGGCGCAGGGGCTGCACGGCATCGAGTCCGTGCTGCAGACCGCGGCCGCCGCTGCGACCGAGTCGGCCGCCGCCGCCACGCAGGCGGCCGCGGCGAGCACCCAGGCGGCGCAGACCCAGGGCAGCACCGCGCTGGGCGATCTCGATGCGCGCATCTACGGCGTGCAGCAGTCGATCGCCGCGGTCGCGGCCGCGATCACCAAGGCGACCACGTCCGTGCCCAAGCCGCCGGTGGTGGGCGAGGCCGCGAAGGCGCCCGCGCGCGACGAGCTCATCGCGGGCTACCTCGACCGGCTCGAGCGCACGCTGGCGGTGCTGGCCGCACCCAAGCTCGAGGTCACGGTGCACAACCAGCCGCCGCCGGGGATCGAGGAGCTGCTGGCGCAGCAGATCGCGATCATCGAACGCACGCTGGTGCCGCTGGTGCGCACGACCAACCAGAGCATGGGCAACCCCACCGCGGTCGATCTGCACGTGCAGGAGCTGCTGCGGCTGCTGCGGGCCATCGACGAGCGGCTCCGCGCGGTCGTGGTCGGACCGATGCCACCGCGGGCGTGAGCCGCGGTGCATTGCTGCGCTGCGCCGTGACGCGCGCGATCAGAAGCGGCCGCTGATCGCGAGCCCGGCGCTGCCCAGGCCCACGCGCGGATCGATCTGCACGTCGGGCATGATGCGGACCTGCTGCAGGAACTTCGACTGCGACTCGTAGTTCTTGCGGTAGGCCGCGCCGAAGGCGAGCAGGCCGGCGCCCAGGGCGATCGACGCCGACGAGAGCTGCACGCCGAACAGGCGCAGACGATAGGCGCGCGAGAAGTCCTCGACCGCGCCCTCGGGATCGGCGAGCAGCGCGTCGCTGCTGAGCTTCTTGAACGGCGCGCCGACCATGGCCGCGGCGACGATGCGACCGATCACGCCCAGCGCGAGCACACCGGCACCCACGCCGATGAACGCGCCGGCCTTGCGGCTGCGCTTGCCCGACCACGCGTGCTCGACTCCGTCGTAGCGGCCACGAACCGCGCCCGCGGCCGGTGCCAGGCCCCACGTCGCGGCGTTGAGCGTGTACTGGAACGGCAACAGCAGCAGGTTGCCGAGGCCGGCCTTGGTGAAGCAGGTGCTCGCGGCACCGAAGCCCTTCTCGGCGTTGTCCGCGGCCTGGATCGCGTCGGCGCACTTCTTCACGAACGCCATCCGCGTCAGGCCCAGCACCCAACCCAGACCGCCGGTGATGCTCGCGCCGATGATGAGGCCGGTGCCCTTGCGGTACGTCGGCTTGGCGTTCGCGCTGGGCTTGGGTGTCGGCGCGGGCGTCGGCGTCGCGGTCGCGGTGGTCGCGGCTTCGTCCGCCTTGGTCTCTTCCTTCTTGCCCTCGGCCTCGATCTCGTCCCAGCCCGGCTGCGAATCCTCGGCAGGCGCGCCGAGCTCGGCGACTGCGCTGCGCGACGACGCGACACCGCCCACGGCGTAGGGGTTGAAGGCGAGCGTCACGACCAACGCAGCGGGAACGAACGGAGCCATCGGCGCCAGCGTAGGGGTAGGACATGGTCCGTGGCAAGCACCCGGACACCAGCGTCGTGCGGCACGCCACACGCCGACGCCGCTGCGCGATCAAACTCGCATCACGGGGTACCACCGGTGTGCGGCTGCAGTGAATCGCAGTCGAGGCTCGACGTCACGACGCCGACCTTCGCGCGCCACGTCGCGCCGATCTGCGCGAGGTTCCACCGCGCGGCATCGACCTCACAGCGCTCGGAATCCCCGTCGGGTGCCTTCAGCTCGAGCTCGAGACGTTCACGCCGTGCGCCCTCGCGTTCGCAGCCTTTGCACTGGCCGCTTTGCGTGAGCGTGACCTGGGGCCACTGCGGTTCCGGCGTGCGCCCGGTGCCGGCAGCGACCACCTCGCGGGCCTTCGACCAGCGATCGATCGAGAAGTGGCAGCGCATGTCGTAGATGGGTTCGTCGCGGAACTTCGGCGTGCACTCCCGCACCTCCTTGAAGGTGCCGTCACGGTTGTCGACCCGTCGATCCTGGCACTGCTCGCCGTCGGGGACCTTGCGGTGGTCGCGGACCTCCTTGGTGCGCTGCACGCCGTAGGCGCCCGCGGGCAGCGCGTCGCACCACGCGGAGTCCTTCACCGGGCCGAAGACCTCGATGTCGATCGTGCGGGTCCAGTCGAGCTGCGTGACCTCGAAGCTCTGTTCGCGCTTCCAGAACACCAGCACCAGCACGATGACGATCACGATCGCGACGACCAGGCCGAGCTTCCACAGCCACCGCGACAGCGGCGAGGCCTTGGGCGTGCGGCGCTGCGACTGATCGACCAGCGCCTGTCGTCGCGCGCGCGCCTCGGCTTGCGCGTCCTTGACGGTCTCGCCCACGAAGCCCTGCGCGCCCGCGAGCTGGCCGCTGCGCGCGAGCGCCTCCTTGGCGCCCTGCAGCGGGCAGCCGCACGCGCCGCAGCAGCTCGAGCGCGCGGCGTTGGGCGTGTTGCAGGCGGGGCACAGCAGATCGGCACCGACGAACGCGTGGTCCGACACCGCGACCTTGTCGGCCTCGCTGGGGTAGTAGCGACGCGCGGGATCCTGCGCGCCGCCGCAGTTGGGGCAGTGGCGATGCGTCAACCCCAGCAGCTTCGCGGTGCCGCACTGCGGGCAATCCCACAGCATCTGGAAGGTGCCGAGGTCGCTGGGCTGCATGCGCGTCACCGTGCGCTCGCGGACGAGCGCACGTGCGCAGTTGTGACATGCCCGAGGCCCGGTGCGCCAGCCTGAACGTGCGCGCCGAGCTCGCGGCGCGCGAGGGTTTCACTCGATGACGATGGTGCCGACGTCCGCGGGAGTCTCGTCGTCGCCGATGAAGGGCACGCCGGGCTGGCCGTTCTGACCGCTGGTGTTGCCGCCCCAGCAGACGATCTCGCCGTCGCCGACCCGCGCGCAGCTGATGGCATCGCCCAGCGCGATCGCGCGCAGGGGCGCAGCGGGCAGCGCGACCGGGACCATCGCGCTGGGCAGCTCGTCGTCGCCGATGTCCTGCTCGGGTTGGATGCCGTAGCCCAACCGGCCGAAGTTCGCGTCGCCCCAGCAGCGCAGCGTCTGACCGTCGCCGAGCCGCGCGCACGCATGCGCGGCGCCCAGCGAGAGCTCGACGACGTCGTCGCCGAGCACCGCGGCGGCGGCGGGTACGGCATTGGCGACGGTGTCGCCGAGCCCGGCCTGGCCCTCGGCGTTGCGGCCCCAACAGTGCACCGTGCCGTCGTCGAGCAACGCGCAGCTGAACTTCGAGCCGGCCTGCACCACCAGCGCGGTCGAGGGCAGTGCGACCGCCACGGACGAGGGCAGCTCGTCGTCGCCGATGGTCTCGAACGAGCCGATGCCGAGCTGGCCCTCGTCGTTGAGGCCCCAGCAGCGCACGGTGCCGTCGTCGAGCAGCGCGCAGTTGTGGTGGCCCTCGGTGTCGATCGCGACCACGGTGCCGCCGAGATCGACCAGGCCTTCGTCGTCGGCCGGCTCGTCGTCGCCGATGCCGAGCTCGGTGATGCCGTAGCCGAGCTGGCCGTAGGGGTTGTGTCCCCAGCACTGCACGTCGCCGCCCTCGAGCAAGGCGCAGGTGTGCCACGCGCCGCACGACACCGCGATCGCGGGCGCCGGCATCGGCACCGCGGGCAGCAACGCCGGCGACTCGCCGGGTTCGTCGCCGTAGCCGGTCTGGAAGTCGATGAGCGGGTTGCCCAGCGCGCCCCAGTTGTTGAAGCCGAAGCAGCGCACGTCGCCGCCCTCGAGCACCACGCAGGTGTGCTCGCGGCCGGCGGCGGCGGCGATCACCGCGGCGCCGCCGAGATCGACGTCACCCGCGGTCGCGGGGTTCTCGTCGTCGCCGATGTTCTCGCCGTCGCCATAGCCGAGCTTGCCCCACGCGCCGTAGCCGAAGCAGCGCAGGCGACCGTCGTGGAAGAGCGCGCAGGCGTGTTGATCGCCGACCGCGAGCGTCGCGACGCCGGTCGACGGCGTGCAGTCCGACTCGCAGCCGTCCTGCGCGAGCGCGTTGCCGTCGTCGCAGGCGTCGTCGCCGTCGACGACGCCGTTGCCACAGCTCGGCGGCGTGCACGTACCGTCGATGCAGGTGCCCTCGTCGCAGCTGCCGGCGTCGCAGGGACACGCGAGCGTGCCGGCGGGGCAGGGATCGCCGCCGGTGCTGCTGCTGCTCGCGTCGGTGCTGCTGCTGCCCGCGTCGGTGCTGCTGCCCGCGCCGGTGCTGGTGGCGTCGGTGCTGCTGCCCGCGTCGGTGCTCGACGACGCGCCGGTGTCGACGCCCGCGGCGGTGGTGTCGCTGCTGCTGTCGGCGTTGCCGCTGCTGCCGCCGGACTCGGCCGTGGTCGCGCCGTGGCTGGCGTCGCCGTCGCTGCCGGGTCCGGCCGAGCTGGTCGCGTCGTCGCCGGGGCCGTCGTCGTCCTGCCCACCGTCGGTGTGGATCTCGACCGCGGGCGAATCGTGGAAGCAGCCGCCCGCGATCAGTGCGAGCGACGACACCGCGTGCGAGCGCACGCGCAGCGACCAAGAGAAGTGACGCATGCGAAGGGGACTCCACCCCCTGGACGGATCGACGACGGCGGATGCCTCACCGCCGCCGCACGAGCACCAGCGCCGCGCCGGCCACCGCCGCCGCGCAGGCCAGGGCCGCGATCGCCACCCAGGTCGAGCCGGCCGTCGGTGCGCGCACCACCGCGGTGCCGTCGCCGATCACGACGAACGCTGCCCAGCCGGCAGCCGGGATCCCGCGCGCGCGCATGGCGGCCTGGGCGGTCTGGACCGCGGTCGCGACCGACTCGCCGCGCGCGAGCGCAGCGGCGTAGGGCTGCGCGAAGGCGGCGGCCTCGTCGTCGCGCACCCGCCACGCGGTCGCGACCACCGTGCGGGCACCGGCGAGCAGCAGCCCGCGGGCCAGGCCCAGCGGCCCCTCGCGCGCGAGCGCGGCACCCTGGGCGGAGCGACAGCTCGCCAGCGTCACGATCGCGCCGTGCAGATCCAGTCGCGACAGCTCGCGCAGGTGCACCAGGCCGTCGTCGTCGTCGCCCGGCGCGAGCACGATGGCCGCGCGCTCGGGGTGCACGTCGTCGACCAGCGCGTGCGCGGCGACGTGCACGACGCCGGCGCCTGCGAGGCCGCCGGCGAGCAGCCACGCGCGGCTGGCCGCGTCGCCGCGCACGATCGTCGCGGGACCCAGCGAGGCCGCGATCGCGTCGGCCTCGCGCGCTGCGTGCGGCAGCGGGGGCAGCCCCAGCGACGGTGCGGTGGTCGGTGCCGCGATGACCACGGTGCGATCGTCGGCCGCCGGTTGCTGCCGCAGGTGCAGCCACGCGCGCAGCGACGGCACCACCGCCACCGCGATGCGCTCGCCGAGCACCGCGGCCTCGGGGTCCTCGCGCAGCGCGGCCCAGGGCAGGGTGTGCAGCGCACCGTCGGGGACGATCGACAGCCGCGCGGGTGGGGTCGGCAGCGACGCCAACGCCGGCGCGAGCACGCGGCGGAACAGCCCCGCGGCCGGGCGCGCCTCGCTGCCGTCGCGTCGCTCGATCGCGCCCTGCCACAGCGGCACGAGCTCGTCGAGCCCGTCGAGCTCGGGCAGCGGCACCGCGCGCGCGTGATCGCGAGCGATCCGCAGCACCCAGCCCGGGCTCGCCAGCGGCTGCGGTCCCTCGACGCCGAGCGTGCGCGGCACGGTGTAGACCAGCAACAGCTCGTCGTCCGCGAGCGCGGCCTGGATCGCGGCCATCGTCGGCCCGTCGCGACCGCGCAGCGCGGGCGCCACGGTCGCGTCGGCGATGGCATCCCAGGCCTGCACCGCCTCGCGCTCGGCGTCGTCGCGCGCGCGCTGCCACTGCGCGCGCGCGGGATCGTCGACGTCGGCGGTGAGCAGCCGCGCTTCGGCGGCGAGGATGCGATCGACTGCGGCGTCGTGGCGGCGCTGGGCCTCGTGCGGCGCGCCGTCGTCGAGCGCCAACGCCTGCGCGGCCTCGAGTCGCTCGACCAGCACGCGCCCGCGCAACCGCTCGGAGACGTCGATCGCGAACTGCAGCGCAGCCGGGTCGTCGGGCTCGCGCAGGGCCGCGGCCGCGGTGGCGTCGAACAGGGCGGTGTAGCGGGCGAGGAAGCGGGCACGGCCATCGGCCTGGCGCTGTCGCGCGAGCCCGGGTTCGATCGCATCGAGCAGACGCGTCGCGGTCGCGCGCGCCTGCGTCGGTGGCTCGGTCGCCCACGCCGACGCCAGCTGCAGTGCCACGACCGCGCCGACGTCGGTGCCCGCGTCGCGCCGCAGCAGCGCAGCGCGCCCGGCGTGTTGCGCCGCTGCGACCGGGTCGTGGGGCAGCGCCAGCCAACCCAGGCCCAGCGCCGCCGACGAGGCGACCGAGGGATCGTCGGCGGCCGCCGCGGCGCAGGCCTCGAAGTGCGCCTGCGCGTCGCCGTCGCCGAGTCGACCGAGCATGCAGCGGGCCTCGGCCTGCAGCAGCGCGTGGCCGGCCGCATCGGCGAGCGTCGCGGCCGCGCGCGCGTGCGCGATGGCCTCGCGCCGATCGCCGCCGGACTCGGCGTCGCCCAGCAGCGCGGCCAGGGACAGCTCGGCCGCGATCTCGCCGTAGCCATCGCCGGCGCTGCGTGCCATCGCGGCCATGCGCCCTCGCGCCGCGATGGCTTCGGGCGTGCGCTGCAACACCTCGAGCAGCGACGCCTGCACGTGCACCGCGACCAGGCGCGGCTGGTACGGCGCGTCGTCGCCCAGCTGGGCCTGGGCCTGCTCGGCCCACGCCAGCGCCAGCGCGAGATCGCCGTCGCTGCGCCACAGCTGCCGCGCGCGCTCGGCCAACACCGTGGGCACCAGCGCGGCGTCGTCGGAGGCGGCCGCGGCGGCGGCCGCGAGCTCGAGCTGGCGCGTCGCCTCGGCGAGATCGAGCGCACCGACGGCGTCGGCCCACGACATGCGCGCGTAGGCCTCGTCGGTGCGATCGCCGACGGCTGCGAAGGCCGCGGCGGCCTCGCCGTAGGCCGACAGCGCCCGCGCGTCGCCGAGGTCGGACCACAGATCCGCGAGCACGTACGCGGCCCACGGATCGTCGGGCACGGCGGTGCGTCGGCGCTCCAGCGCGGCCACGGCCCGCGCGTAGCCGCCGCTGCGCCGGGCCGCGACGTAGTAGCAGCGGTGGTCGCGACCGTCGGCGGCGGGCGCGATCATGGCGGCGTCGCAGGCCGCGATCGGATCGATCGCGGGTGCGTCGACGCCGAGCCACAACCACGCGGCGAAGATCACCGCAGCGTCACCGTCGCGGTGCGCGAGCGGACGCGGGTGCCGTCGGCCGCGATGCCGTCGACCTGCCACAGCAGCGTCGTGCCCGCGGGCAGCGCGGCGAGCTCGGCCGGCGTGATGTCGGCGCGCGTGGTCGTCAGATCGCCGCGGGTCGCGACCAGCCGCGGCTCGTCGGTGCTCACGCGCAGTGCGTAGCGGACGGCACCCGGCATCGGTGCCCACGTCAGCGTGAAGGCCTCGCGGTCGAGCACGGTGGGGCTGTCCGCGAGCGCGCCGGGATCGTCGCCGCCGCGCAGCGCCGCGTCGTCGTCGCTGGGGCGCGGACGGATCCCGAGCACGAGCACCAGCGCGGCCGCGGCCGCGAGCGCGGCCACCAGCGGAGTCCAGCGCGGTCGCGCCGGGTCGACCGCCGCGGCGTCGGGCGCCAGCGCGAACGCATCCGCGAGCGCGAGCGCGAGCCGCAGCTCCCGCAGTCGGGCGGGGTCTTCGATGGCCGCCGCGATCGCTGCGGCCGCGCGCCCGCGGTCGCGCTGGCCCAACACCGCGTGCCACAGCGTGTCGCGATCGGCGTCGCCGGGATCACCGACGTCGTCCGTCGCGGCCCGTGCCCACGCGTCGCGCAACCACGCGTCGGCGTCGGCATCGGCGTCGTGCGAGTGTGCGTCGTCGTCGTGTCGGGGCGCGCTCATGGCCGCACACCCTTGCGATCGAGGCAGCGTCGCAGATCCGCGAGGCCGCGGTGCACGAGGTTGTCGGCCTGCTTGCGCGACAGCTCGAGCACCGCCGCGACCTCGCTGGGCCCACGGCCCTCGAGGTAGAGCCCGACCGCGGCGCGCCGCGTCTGCACGGTCTGCGACAGGCAATCGCGGATCGCCGCGACGATGCGCGCGTCGGCGACCGCGGCCTCGGGGCCGACGCCGCGATCGCCGGGGGCGTCGTCGCCGAGCTCGTCGAGTCCCACGCGGCTGCGCGCGCGGGCCTGGCGACGGATCTCGTCGACCAGCGCGTGGTAGGCGACCTTCGCGACGTAGGCGCGGCTGGGACGATCGGCGGCGGGCGCCGCTGCGAGCCGTGCGGTCAGCCGCGTCATCGCGTCGTGCACGATGTCCTCGCGTTCGGAGCGGAGCCAGCCGGGGCAGGCGCGATCGACCGCGGCGAGCATGATGTCGCGGATCGCGGCGTGCGTGGGCTCGTCGTGCTCGGTCGCGAGCCGGCGCGCGCTCATCGCGGCAACCGTCGCCGCCGGCCGGCGCGAAGTCAAGTCGCGCCGGGGCGGCGGCGGGATCCAGGTCGCATGCAGGGTCATCCGATCCGATCACGACGGATGCCGAGCGGCGGATGCCTCACCGCCGGCGTCCGGGCGCCGCCACGGTGCGCGTGCGCTCAGGGCAGCAGCGGCGTGCGGTCGACCGCGCCCAGCGACGCCGGCGAGAACGCGTCGGTGATGCCGGGCATGGTCCCGCCCGCGAGCCAGCGGCGCAGCTCGAGCGGGTCGTCGGGGGCGGGCAGGCCGGCGGTCGCCAGCGCGGAGGTCGCGAGCTCCAGCGCGCGGGTCTCGTCGGCGCCGCTGACGAACAGTGCGCGCGCGAGCCACCAGCGGGTCTCGGCGACGTTGAGCTTGTCCTCGCGCTCGTGCGAGCGCAGCTCCAGCGCGCGCTCGAGCGGGTCGATGGCCGCGCTGGCGTCGTCGAGCTCGACGCGGGTACGCGCGAGCCCGGTGAGCGCGTACGCCAGCATGGGATGGTCCGCCGGCAGCAGCTCCTCCCAGGCGGTGAGCGCCTCCTGGTAGTGCTCGCCGGCCTCGGCCCACGCGCGCACGCCGACCAGCGCGTTGCCCAGCTCGAGCTGCGCGATCGCGAGGTCGGGATGATCGTCGGCGAGCGTGTCTTGCCACAGCGCCAGCGCGCGTCGCAGCTGTGGCACCGCGTCGTGCGGCCGCCGCAGATCGAGCAGCGCCACGCCCAGGCCGAGCAAGGGATAGGCGAGCGCGCGCGCCTGCGGGCCCTCGACGCGGGTGAGCAACGCCGCGGCCGCGGCGTGGGCAGCCGCGGCCTCGGCCGGTCGACGTTGCGCACGCGCGACCTGGCCCTCGCGATCGAGCAGGCGTGCGAACCATTGTGGTCGCGCCGGCAGCTCGGCGCCGGGCCAGCTCGGCGCCGACGCGCCGGCCTCGACCGCGAGGCTGCGCCAGTCGCCGCTGGGGTCGAGCAGATCGCGGGCGCGCAGCAGGCTCGCGAGCGCGGGCCCGGGCGCGTCGGCGGCGAGCTGCGCCGCGGCAAGGTCGATGAGCACGTTCGCCACGTCGGGGTGCGAGGCGCCCAGCAGCGTCGCGAGCTGCTCCTCGGCGCCGCGGCAGGCATCGATCGCGTCGGTGCGGGCCTCGATCGCCGCGAGCGCGACGCAGCGGTGGTGCGCGAGCGCGGCCTGGTACAGCGGTTCGTCCTCGGCGATCGCGGCGGCACGCTCGTAGCGATCGAGCGCGTCGCGCCAGCGTCCCAGCGCCATCGCGACGTGACCCTGATCGATCCACCAGCGCCGGCGGTTGCGCGGCTCCTCGCCGACGCCCAGCAGCGCGGCCTCGGTGGCCGTGATCGTCGGCCACGACTCGTCGACGCTGAGCACGGTCGCGGGCAACGACTCGAGCAGCGCGAACCATGCCTCGAGCTCGAGTCGGCGGCGGCCCGCGGTCGCGGCCGCCACGATCGCGCGGCGGAGCACCGCGCGACCGGCGGGCTCGCGACCCAGCGCGACCTCGGCGCGGCCGGCCAGCAGCAGCAGCTCGGCCTCGACCGCGCGGTCGCCCACGCCCACGCGCGGCGCGGCGAAGCCGGCCACGCGCGCCTCGGCGGCCGACCACATGCGCAGCTGCTCCGCGGTGCGGGCCTCGGTCGCGGCGAGCCGGTGATCGGAGCGCGCGCGCTCCGACGCGCTGGTGCGCAGCGCCGCCGGCCCGGTGCAGCGCGCCGGCGGGTCGAGCTCGACGGTGGCCACCACCGCGGCGTCGACGACGTCCGCGTCGGGCCGCAGGAACTGCTCGACCAGCAGCCGCGTCGAGGCCTGCTGCGCCTCGAGGCACGCGCGCTGATCCGAGTCGGTCTGGGCCGCGCCGGGCGCGAGCTCGAGCTCGCACGCGGCGGTCCACGCGGTGCGCCAGGCCTCGTCGTAGCGCAGCAATCGTTGCTGCGCCGCCGACCACGAGATCGCCGCGTGCTCGCGCCCGCTGGCCGCGAACGCGGCCTCGATGCGTGCACGCCCGTCGTCGTCGAGCAACGGCGTGCGCGCGGCGAGCTCCTGCGCGCACACGGTCGCGGCCTCGGGCCGCGTCGCGACGTAGACCGAGACGATGCCGACCGCCACGCCCAGCGCGACCGCGATCGTGAGCCACGGCCGCTGACTCTTGGGTGGATCGCGCTGCAGCTCCGCCAGCAGCGCGTCCATCGAGGGGTGGCGCTCGCTGGGATCGACCGCGAGGCCGCGTGCGAGCACGCCGAACAACCATGGCGGCACCTCGCTGTCGCGCGGTGGCGGCCGCGGTCGCCCCTCGAGCACCGCGATCGCGAGCGAGGCCACGCTGTTGCCCGAGAACGGCCGCTCGCCCCACAGCGCCTCGTACAGCGCGACGCAGAAGCTGAACTGATCGACCGCGGGACCGATCACGCCGCCGGTGTGCTGCTCCGGCGCCATGTAGGCCGGCGTGCCCAGCAGCGTGCCCGTGCGCGTGAGCGCGACGTCGGGCGAGCTCACCGCGGGGTTGCGTCCGCTCGCGCCGACCTCGGACAGCGGCGTCGCGCCGGCCTGGCGCGCGAGGCCGAAGTCCATCACCAGCACGCGACCGTCGGTGCCGACCAGGACGTTGTCGGGCTTGAAGTCGCGGTGCACCAGGCCGACCGCGTGCGCGGCCGCGAGGCCTCGACCCGCGCGCACGAACACATCGACGATCTCGCCCCACTCGCGCACGCCCTGGCCGCACCACTCGCGCAGCGTCGAGCCGTCGACGAACTCCATCGCCACGAACACGCGCTCGTCGAAGGTGCCGACGTCGTGCACCGTGATGACGTTGGGGTGGTGCAGCTTGGCCATCGCCTGCGCCTCGCGCAGCAGGCGGTTGCGCCCGCCGGTGCTGCCGACGCTGCCGTCGCTGGCCGCGTGCAGGACCTTGAGCGCGATGCGGCGATCGAGCTCGGGGTCGAACGCGGCATAGACCACGCCCATGCCGCCGGCGCCGATGCGCTCGAGCACGGTGTAGCGGCCCACGGTCGAGCCGCGCGCGAGCGGCTCGGGCCCGCCCGCGGTCCCGCGCGAGGGCTCCGCGGCGCCCTCGGCGGGCACCGTCTCCTCGAGCGCGCGAGTCTCGTTGGTGTTCGGCCCCGACATCTGCCGCGCCGCTTCGAACGCGCAGCATCGCACGGCCGAGCCACGATCTTCCAGCCCGAGTGATGCCCGCGAAAGCGCGCGACGCGGCGCGGCGCCCTCGCCCGCGCACCGGCCCGCAGGCGACGGCGACCGTCCGAACGCGCGCTGCGACCGTTCGCGGTGCGACCGCGGGCGAGGTCGCGCCGCGATTGCTAGCCTGGTCGGCATCGCCCTCGCCACGTCATCGCCGCCGGGCGCGACGCCGCCCGACGCCGCGCCGTCGCTGCTGCGCAACACCGTGCGGGCCCTGGCCAGCCCGCGGCGCGCGCTGGCGATCCTCGTGATCGCGGTGCCGCTGTGGGTCGCGCAGGTGCGGCTGTCCGCGGAACCCCGCGCGGGGTTGCTCGGGCTGGCGATGCTGCTGGCGTTCGTGGTGCTGGGTCCGATGTCGTGGCGCGCGCTGTTCCCGACCGAGGCGGGCAGCACGACCTGGCGCGCGCCGTTCGGACGACTGGTGCTCTATGCCACGATGGGTGCGGGCACCGTCGCGCTGGTCGGCGTGGTCGCACCGCAGCTGCTGGGGATCGGTCCCACGCTGATGACGCGCGACGCGGGCCTGCTCGCGACGCTCGCGCTGTTCTGGGTCGGCGGCTACGGCCTGGGTCGCGACATCGAGCTCGACGGACGGCTGCTGCGTGCGCACGCGCAGGTCGAGTCGGCCACGCGTCAGGCCGAACACGCGCGGCTGTTGCTGCTGCGCAGCCAGCTCGATCCCCACGTGCTGTTCAACACCCTCAACGCCATCGCCGAGTGGTGCCGCCAAGACGGCGAGGTCGCCGAGCGCGCGACGCTGCAGCTGGCCGAGCTGCTGCGGACGTTGCTCGAGGCCAGCCGCGTGCCGTCGTGGCCGCTGTCGCGCGAGCTCGCCCTCGGTCGCGCGCTGTTGCAGCTGCACGGCATCCGCGATCCCGGCGCGATCGCGCTGCGCCTGCAGCTCGACGACGTGCCCGCGCTCGAGGTGCCGCCGATGCTGCTGCTGCCGCTGTGCGACAACGCGATGAAGCACGGCCCCGGTGCCGGCCACCGCGGCGACGTCGAGCTGGGCGTGCGGCGCGTTCGCGACGGCGCGCTGGTCTGGATCGAGAACCCCGGCCGCTTCGGTGGACCGCGCGAGGGCGGCGAGGGGCTCGCCAGCACCGAGCGCCGGCTGCAGCTGGCCTATGGCGAGCGCGCGAAGCTGGCGGTGATCGACGCGGACACGCGCACGCGCGTCGAGCTGCGGCTGCCCGCGGCCGGACCGGAGCGCGGCGCATGAGCACGCTGCGGGTCGCGATCGCCGACGACGAGCTGCTCGCGCGCACGCGGCTGTCGCGACTGCTCGAGGCCATGCCTGCGGTCACGGTGGTCGGGGTCCACGACGGCGCCGCACCGCTGCTGCAGCAGCTCGAGCACGACGAGATCGACGTGGTCGTGCTCGACATCCAGATGCCGGGTCTGAGCGGGCTCGAGGCCAGCGCGCTGTTGCCCGGCGAGGGGCCCTACGTGATCTTCGCGACCGCGCACCCCGAGCACGCGGTCGCGGCGTTCGAGCTCGGCGCGGTCGACTACGTGCTCAAGCCCATCGACGCCGCGCGGCTGGCCAAGGCCATCGATCGCGCGCGGCGGCACTGCGAGCTGCGCGAGCCCAGCGCGCCGGCGCCGACGCTGGTGCGGGTGCCGGTCACGACCCGCGCCGGCGTGTTGCTGCTCGACCCGCAGTGCATCACGCACGCGGAGTTCGACGGCACGCTGGTAACGCTGCACCGCAGCGACGGCGAGCCGCTGCTGACCGAGCTGTCGCTGCAGGAGCTCGCGCAGCGCCTGCCCGAGCCCGAGTTCGTGCGCGTGCACCGGCGCGCGCTGGTGAACCTGCGCGCGCTGGCGATGCTGCAGCCGCAGGGCACCGGTGGCTTCGTCGGCGTCACCCACCAGGGCGCGACGGTGCCGGTGTCGCGGCAGGCCGCGCGGCGGCTGCGTCGGTGGCTCGGGCTCGGCAAGGGCGGCGGCGACGAAGGCTGACGGCGCGTCCGCGAAGGCGGCCGGTCTCTCGACGGCGCGCGCGACTCAGCAGCGCGCGAGCGGTGGCACGACCACGTCCGCGTCGGTGAACGGGCCGCGCACCATCAGCACGTCGGGCGGCATGCACGGCCGTCGCGTCCATCGCTGCTCGGGCCAGCGATCGGGTGCGAAGAACACCTCGACGCGATCGACGCGGCCGTCGAAGGCCGCGATCAACGTCTCGAGCGCCGGCCAGCGCGGCCCGACCACGTCGTACAGCTGCAGCAGGCGATCCTCGAGCGTGGCCGCGACCACGCAGCCCAGCGGCTCCGACCACCACAGCCGACCGAAGCCGCCGCACGCGAGCACCTCGTCGAGCACGAACAGCGGCGCGGCCTCGCCGATGCCGAGCACCTGCGACACCGGCACGCGACCGGCGAACGCCGCGAACACCCGCGCGACGTCGGCCCGATCGCGGTGATCGAGCAGCCGCAGCGTGCGCGTGCGCGGCGGCTGGACCACGTCGGCGGCGAAGACCCACTGCTCGATCGCGCGGAAGCCGAAGCGCTCGTACAGCGCCGGGTCGACCGCGTGCAGCAGCAGCGTCGTGGCCCAGCCCTGCGCCCACGCGATCGCGGGCTCGAGCACGCGTCGCGCGTGGCCCTGTCCGCGGGCCTGCGCCGCGGTGCAGACCGCGTGGATGCCCGCGACGCGCGTGGCCACGCCATCGATGATCATGGGGATCTCGAGCACACCCGCGTGGGCCAGCGGCGGGGCCCCTGCCGGCGGGTGGACGAACGCGCGCGACATCGCGGCCCAGTCGGCGCCCAGCGAGGCCGCCAGCGGGATCGCCGTGTGCAGCCGCGGCCACACCGAGGCGAGCAGCGCGTGTAACGGATCGGGCGCGGGCAGCACAGACGGACCGGACGGGGCCACGAGGATCGCACGGCCGGCTCGCGATCGGGTAGCGTGAGCGCGGCGGACGCGGCCGGCGCCCGCCGAGGACGAGCCCCGTGACGATCCCCCGCGACGACGATCCCGATGGCAAGACCGCTGCGCCGCCCACCACGCGACGCGGCCTGCTCACCGCCACCGCCGGCGTGCTCGGCATCGGCGTGGCCGCGACCGTGCTCGGCCCCGTGGCCGTCATGCTCGGGCAACCGCTGCGCCACGACGCGACCGAGGGCGAGGGCGACTTCATCCCGGCCGGACCGCGCAGCCTGTTCGCCGGCGACAAGCCGGTGAAGGTCGATCTGTACGCCGATCGCGTCGACGCGTGGAACCGCGTGGTGCAGGTCAAGGTCGGCTCGGCGTGGGTGCTCGCGCAGGGCGGGACGCTCGTCGCGCTGTCGACGGTGTGCCCGCATCTGGGCTGCGGCATCGACTACGTGCCCGAGGAGAGCAAGTTCTACTGCGCGTGTCACAAGTCGTACTTCGCGATCGACGGCGCGGTCGAGACCGGTCCGTCGCCGCGGGGCATGGACGCGCTCGAGCTGCAAGACGACGGTCAGCTGGTGTCGATCCGCTACCGTCGCTTCAAGATCGGCAAGAAGACGCAGGAGCCGGCATGAGCGCGCGCGACTTCCTCGAGGAGCGGCTCGGGCTCGCGTCGGCGTGGCGCGGCTTCGTCGATCGACCGTGGCCCGGCGGGCCGGCGCTGCGGCACGCCGTGTTCGCGGCGCTGGTGTACCTGTTCGTGCAGCAGGCGCTGCTGGGCATCGCGCTGACCACCTACTACAGCCCGTCGGCCAGCGATGCGTGGGCCAGCACCGCGTACCTCAACGACCAGGTCGGCATGGGCTGGCTCGTCCGCGGCATGCACGATCACGGCGCGTCGGTGTTCGTGGTGGTCGCGACGTTGCACGTGGTCGCGCTCGCGGTCAGCCGTGCCTACGTGCGCCCGCGCGAGCTGATGTGGTTCGCGGCGCTGGCGATCCTCGGACTCGCGCTCGCGCTTGGCCTCACCGGCAACCCGCTGCCGTGGGACGAGAAGGGCTACTGGGCGATCCAGGTCGAGCTCGGCATCGCCGAGCAGACCCCGGGCGGCTCGATCATCCGCCGCCTGGTCCAAGGCGGCAGCGCGGCCGGCAACCTCACGCTGCTGCGCCTGTTCGCGCTGCATGCGTTCGTGCTGCCGATGGTGGTCGCAGCGCTGCTGGTGTTCGTCGCGCGTCAGCGCCGACGCCACGGCCCCGCGCCCGCCGGTGCCGCGCGCGCGGGCAGCTACGGCGACGGCCAGCTGCTGCTCGACGCGATCGCGATGACCGTCACCGCCGCGGTCGTGCTGGGCTTGACCGTGCACGATCACGGCAGCGAGCTGTTCGCGCCCGCCGATCCCACCAGCGGCTTCCAGGCACGACCCGAGTGGTACTTCCTGTTCCTCTACAAGCTGCGGCACTACTTCGAGGGCCCGCTCGAGCCCATCGCGACCATGGTGATCCCGGGCGCCGCGGTGACGTTCCTGCTGGCGGCGCCGGTGCTGGAGAAGCTCGCGGGCAAGCTCGGTCGCATCGCGGTGCTGGGCGGCCTCGCGATCATGCTCGCGGGCTCGCTCGCGCTCACGGCCATGGCGATGGCCGACGATCGCAAGGACGAGAGCTATCAGAAGTCGTTGGTCGAGGCGAACAAGCTCGCCGAGCGCGCGCGCGCGCTGGCCAAGACCGGCGTCCATCCCCAAGGTGGCGGCGCGGTGTACTGGAACGACCCCGAGTACAAGGTCAAGCAGCTGTACATCGAGCACTGCCGCAACTGCCACGCGCTCGAGGGCTTCGGCGGTGGCGAGGCGCCCGAGCTCACCGACTACTCCAGCCGCGCGTGGCTGTCGGCGCTGATCCGCAATCCCAACGACGAGCGCTTCTTCGGCAAGACCAAGCACGACACGATGGAGCCCTACGGCAGCGACAAGCTCAGCGACGAGCAGCTCGCGGCCACGGTCGAGTACGTCGTGAGTCTGATGGAGCCCGAGCAGACGCTCGACGCCGCGCTGGTGGCCAAGGGCGCCGCGCTGTGGAAAGACGAGCTCGACTGCAACACCTGTCACGAGATCGATCCGGGCAAGGACAACGAGGGACCCAACCTCGCCGGTCACGGCACGCTCGCGTGGGTCGAACGGGTCATCCGCGACTCGAGCAAGGCCGACTTGTTCGGTAGCAAGGCGCAGATGCCGAAGTTCCAGGGCAAGCTCAGCGACGAGGAGATCGCGGCGCTGTCGGCGTTCGTGGTCGCGCGCCGCTCGCCGCCGGCCGAGTGACGGCGCGGGCGCGCGCGCTTGCGGAGCCCGGCGATTGTTGCGACGCTTCGGCCCGCCTGGTGGCCACCGTGCACGCACTCGCCGTCCGCTCGTCGATCGCCGCCTTCGTCGCCGCCGCCGCGCTGGGCCTGCTGGCCGCGCCCAACTGCGGGGGTTCGTCCGGCAACACGCCGCCGGCGACCAAGGACGGCGGCGTCGCGACCAAGGATCCGCCGCAGGTGCCCGCGCGCGCCGAGTTCGACGTGGTCGCGTTCGGCCGCGTGCTCGGCACCATCGCGCCGTGCGGCTGCACCACCGAGCCGCTGGGCGGCCTGCAGTACGCGTTCGGCTGGCTCGCGGCCCAGGGCCCCGACGACGCGCACCTGGTGGTCGAGCCGGGCTCGTTCCTCTATCCCGATCCCAAGGGGCCGTATGCGCCCGGCGACGCGGCCGGGTGGGAGCAGGCCGAGTCGCGCGCGACGCTGCTGCACGAGCGCTTCGCGGCCCTGGGCGCGCAGCTGGTCTCGGGTGTCGGACCGTTCGATCTCGTCGCGCCCGCTGGCGTCAAGGCGCTCGCCACCCACGCGCTGCCGCGCACGGTCGCGAACCTGCCGCTGCCGGCCGACTCGCCCATCGCGCGACACCGCCTGGTCACGCTGCAATCGCAGGGCGTGCGCTGGAGCGTCGGCGTGACCCAGGTGATCGATCCCGCGACCGCGGGCCTGGACGCGCTGGGCAAGCCCGAGCCGCCGGTGCCGGCGTTGCAGCGCGAGCTCGCGGCGATGCAGGCCGCGGGCGCCAAGTTCACCGTCGTGCTCGCCCATGGCCCGCGCACCTTCGCGGAGTCGCTGGCGAAGGAGGTCCCGGGTCTGGGCCTGATCGTCGTCGGCACCGCCGAGGGCGTCGAGCGCCAGCGCGTGGGCACGCCCGCGACCAAGATGAACGGCGCGTGGATCCTCGAGCCCGGCGAGATGCTGCAGACGGTCTCGCGCGTGCGGCTGTCGATCGACGCCAGCGGTGGCGTGGTGCCCGAGCCGTCGACGTGGACCATGGCGGCGGGCCGCGCCGATCTCGAGCGCGAGCTGTCGCGCGTCAACGCGCGGCTGGCCAAGTTCAAGGCCGACCCCAGCGCCGACGCATCCTTCGTGGAGCGGCTCGAGCGCGAGCGCGAGCGACTCGAGCGCGAGATCGCCGCGCCGCCCGAGGGCGCCGCGGTGGTGACGTTCGAGCAGGTCAAGGTCACGTGCCGCCTGCCGGTGGATCAGGGCGCCAAGCAGGCGCTGGGCGACTACGACAAGCGCGTGGCCGCCAGCAACCTCGCGCGCTTCACCGGCGTCAAGCCGCCCGCGCCGGCCAAGGGGCAGTCCGGCTACGCCGGCATCGAGCGCTGCAACGAGTGCCACGAGGAGGCGGTCGCGTTCTGGCGCACGACCGTGCACTCGCACGCGTGGCAGACCCTGGTCGACGACGACAAGCAGCTCGATCTGTCGTGCGTGAGCTGCCACGTCACCGGCTTCCGCAAGCCCGGCGGCAGCGAGCTGGTCGAGAACGCGGGGCTGCGCGACGTGCAGTGCGAGGTCTGCCACGGTGCGGGGGCGCTGCACGCCGACGACGGCGGCAGCAAGGCCGGCTTGGTGACGCTGTCGACCACGTCGCAGCTGTGCACCGGCGAGTGCCACACGCCCGAGCACTCCGACACCTTCGACTACGTGCCGTACCTGCGCGACGTGCTGGGCAAGGGCCACGGCGAGGCCGCGCGCGCCAAGCTGGGCGAGGGTCCGACCGGTGCCGAGCTGCGCAAGGCCGGGCTCGAGAAGGCCGGCGGCGCGTGCAAGAAGGCGATGTAGCGGCCTGGCGCGGCTGCTAGACCGCGGTCTTGGTCCAGCGCCCACGCGCGAACGACCACGCCAGCCACGTCGCGCGCGCGGTCCAGTCGATCGTGCTCGCGATCCAGATCCCGCGCAGGCCCCAGCCCAGGCCCAACGCCAGGCCCCACGCCAGCGGCACGCGCACCAGCAGGCCACCGATCACCGCGGCGACGAGCGGCGTGCGCGTGTCGCCGGCGCCGCGCAGACCCATCGCGAGCACGATGCCCGCGGACATGCCCGGCTGCGCCAGCGCGAGCAACGGCAGCGCGACCTGGGCGGTCTGCACCAACGCGTCGCCGTCCTGGCCCGGCGCGACGAACACCGGCAGCGTGAACGCGCCGGTGGCCCACACCAGCAGGCCCGCGAGCGTGATCGAGCCGACCGCGAGCGCACAGGCGAAGCGCCCGCCCGCGCGCGCGCCCGCGACGTCGCCCGCGCCCAGGCGCTGGCCCATCACGGTCGCCGCCGCGACGCCGAAGCCGTCGGCGCACATGAAGCAGATCGACTCGACCGTGACCAACGCTTGGTTGGCCGCCATCGCGACGGCACCGAGCGCGGCGATGGCCTTGGCGTAGCTGAGGAAGCCCGCGTGCACCAACGCGCGCTCGATCACCGCCGGGATCGACACGCGCAGGATCGCCGCACGGGCCTCGCGATCGATCGCCGCGGGCGTGCGCCACCAGCCCGCGATGCACAGCGGGTGGCCCGGCCGACCCAGCGCCCACAGCAGCACCGCGGCCTCGAGCACGAACGCCGACGCGGTGCCGGTCGCGGCACCCTCGACGCCCAGCGCCGGCACCGACAGCACCAGCGGGCCCAGCTGCAGCGAGTGACCGTAGATGAGCAGGCCGTTGATCGCGATGTTGACGACGTTGGCGATCGCACCGGCGAGCAGCGGCGTGCGGGTGTCGCCGTGGGCCGAGAACACCATCGCGGCCGAGGTCGCGACGAAGGTGAACGGCAGCGTCGTCAGCGTGATGCGCAGGTAGTCGGCCGACAGCGCGCGCAGGGCCGGGTCCTCGGGTCCGAACGCGACCACCAGCGGCTGCAGCGACAGCAGTCCCACGATCGCGACCGCGCTGCCCAGCTGCGCCGACAGCCGCACCGATGCGCGCGCGGCAGCACGGGCGCGCGACTCGTCGCCGGCGCCGGTGCTGCGCGCGACCACGGCGACGGTGCCGGTGCACAGCGCCATGAACACCGACGTCACCGACCACAGCAGCGGGCCCTGCAGCTGCATGCTCGCGAGCGCGGCCTGGTCGTGGCGCGCGAGCATGAGTCGGTCGGCGAGGAACACCGCGGTGCCCAGCAGGCCGGTCGCGATCGCCGGCACCGCCAGGCGGATGACCGCGCGCGGGATCGCAGGCGCGGCGGCGGTCATCGACGGACGAGCTTGCGCAGGGCGGCCACGCGCTCGCGCAGGGCCTCGTCGGTGTCGAGCGAGAACGATCGGCCGTGCCCGACCTCCTCGCGCACGAAGCTGCCCAGCTCGGCCGCCGCCGCCTCCACGCGATCGACCAGCGCGCCGGCGGGCTTGCCCAACAGCGCGGTCACGACGTCCCGCTTGCCGGGGTCGTACTCCCAGAAGCCGACGATGCGATCGCCCGCGACGATCGTGCGCAGCGCGAGGTGACGCGCGTCGCCCAGCGGCTTGGACTGCTTGCTGCCCCACACCGGCACCGACAGCTGCAGGTGCTCGCGCGCGATCCATCGCGCGGGGCCGCCGGCGAGCGCGACGAGGTTGTCCTCGAACGGCAGCAACGCGACGGTGTCGACCTCGCGCTCGGCCCACGCCCGCGCCTCGGGATCGGCGAAGGCGCGCGTGCCGTCGGCGAGCGTGACCGCGGGCACGCCGGCCGCGTCGGTCGCAGCCTCGGCGTCGCGCTGCGACAGGCCCGACCACGCCGCGAGCTCGGGCACGGTGCCCACGCCGGCCCACGCGTAGTACGAGCGCGCCAGCTCGCGCTGCAGCTGCGCCGCCGTGGGCAGCTCGGGCACGCCCCGCCGCTTGCGCCACGCGTAGCGCTCGGTGTCGACGCGATCGCGCTCGGGCGCGCGGACGATCGCGCCGGCGAACTCGAGCCGCCGCAGCGCCATCGGCAGCGGCGAGCTGATGCCGAGCTTCTTGCCGGCCGCGCCGAGGCTGCGCACGGCGCCGTCGGGCAGACGCTTGCGCAGCCCGTCGGTGGTCGCGGGGCCGTCGCGCAGCGCCACCAGCACCTGCGCCGCGAGCTGATCGAGCTCGGCCTCGCGGATGCCGGCGCGCTCGGCCTCGCGATCGTCGCGCACGCGCGTGAGCGACTCGGCCAGTGCGAGGCAGCGGTCGACGTGGCGCTCGGGCACCAGGTACATGCAGCCGCGCATCGCCGGCACCACGCGCAGCTCGCCCGCGCCGACGGCGAGATCGATGGTCGCGCGCGTGAGCGTGGGTCGCCGGGCCCGCAGCGCGACGTAGGCCTCGATGCCGCCGAGGGTGCGCAGGTATCCGGTCGCGGCGACGATCTGCGCGAGCGTGCCCGGCGGTCGCACGACCAGGCCCTGGGCGAACAACGCGATGCGGCGCACCGCGGTGTCGTCGAGGCGGCCGGGCGCGACGGGCTGCGTCGCGGCGGACGGCTTCGCGGCGGGCTTCGTCGCGGTGGCTTTCTTGGCTGTGGCCTTCTTGGCTGCGGGCTTCTTGGCTGCGGGCTTCGTCGCGGCGGCCTTCTTCGCAGTGGGCTTCGTCGCGGCGACCTTCTTCGCCGTGGGCTTCGTCGCGGCGGCCTTCTTCGCAGTGGGCTTCGTCGCGGTGGCCTTCTTCGCGACGGGCTTCTTGGCTGCGGGCTTCTTCGCGCCGGCTTTCGTCGCGCCGGCTTTCTTCGCGCCCGTCGCCTTGGTCGCAGCCTTCCTTCGCGCGGGGGTGGTGCGACTCGAGCGTGCCATCGCCATCGAGACTACCGCGGGCGTGCGCCGCTGTGCAGCCCGCGACGCGTCCGCGGTCGCGCCGGTGCGCGTGCGGCCGCGCGCGGCTATGCTCGCCGCCGATGTCGTCGAAGACCCGTCTGTGCGTCGTTGGTGCGCTGCTGCCCTCGATCGTCGCCTGCACGGCCGCGAGTCCGGACGCGGGCTCGGACGGCAAAGGTGCTGCGGTCGCGAAGGCCGAGGTCAAGGCGGAGGCGAAGACCGACGCGAAGACCGACGTGAAGACGGACGCGAAGGCCGACACGAAGGCGGACGCGAAGGCCGACACGAAGGCCGATGCGAAGGCCGACACAAAGGCGGACGCGAAGGCCGACAGCGTCGCGCCGGGCACCCCGCCGCCGGGCGGCGCGCGCAGCTGGCACGTGGTCGCGCAACGCAAGGGCGCGCTGGCGATGGGCCAGCTCGTCGACGGGACCGTGCTCGTGCTCTCCGAGGCCGAGTCGTCGATCGCGCCGCCGGGGCAGGGCCTGCAGCCGCTCGCGCCGATCGCCGGCAACGATCGCCCCAGCGCCGAGGGCGTCGAGCGCATCGTGGGCCGCTGGCCCGAGCAGGTGTTCGTGATCGAGGGCCGGCACGACATGCGCGCGGGCGCGACGTGGAAGACGTGGCTGCTGGCGGGCGGTGGTTGGCGCGAGGACACGCAGACGCTGCAGGGCGTGTTGGTCTCGGTCGTCGGCTCGGCGACACCGTGGCGCTCGAGCAGCGTGCTGGTGCGACGCACGTGGCGGGTCGACGAGCAGGCCACGCCCGGCGACTACGCCGACGACGAGGCCGAGCTGGCGCGCGCGCAGAAGGCCTACGACGCGAAGATGAAGAAGGCGCGCGCGAAGGCCAAGGCCACGGTCACGGTCGAGGGCGCCGCCGCGATCGCGCCGCCGCCTTCGGCCGCGTCGATGTCCGGCGAGCTGCTGAGCTTCGCCAGCGGCGAGCTGTTCGGCGGCTGCGACGGCAGCGGGCAAGTCGTGCGGGTGGCCGCGGACGGCACCACGACGACCGAGCTCGTGACCGCGCTGCCAGCCGAGGCGCTCGAGTCCGCGGCGCTGATCGGTCGCGACGCGAGCACGGTGGTGTGCCTGCGCTCGACCGCGACCGAGCTGCACACGGCGGTGTTCGACGGCAAGACCTGGACCAGCAGCCAGCGGTCCGAGACGCGGCGCCTGCAGGGCGCGTCGATGGGCGGCGACGGTGCGGTGTGGGCGGTGCTCGCGGCCGACAACGGCTGGAACGACGGCAGTGGCGTGGCGCCCGAGAGCGTGCTCGTGCGCCTGTCGGGCGGACAGTGGTCCGACGAGACCCCGGCCGCGATCGCGCTGCCCGGTGGCGGATCGGCGGACGCGATCGATCCCATGCAGGTGGTCGCGCGCACCGACGGCGAGCTGTGGCTCACCGCGGTGACGCCCTTCGACGAGGAGCAGGGCATCGGCGCCGCGACGTGGGTGGCGCTGCGGACCTCGCCGGCGGACGTGGTTCGCTTCGCCGACGCGCCGCCGCCGTGAGCGAGGCCACCGTCAGCGCGCCGGTGGCCGTCGATCCGCCCACGGCTGCGCGCGCTCGAGCTGCGCGCCCAGCCGCAGCAGCGTGGCCTCGTCGCCGAAGCGCGCGATGAATTGCAGCCCCAGCGGCAGCCCGCCCGCGGTGGTCGCCAGCGGCAGCGAGATCGCGGGTTGCCCGGTGACGTTGGCGAGCTGGGTGTTGGGGTAGGCCGCGAGCATCGGGTCGGCGGCCATCATCGCCAGCGCCGTGCGTGCGCCGCGACGGGTCGGCAGCGCACAGGCGATCGGGATGAGTGCGCGCTGGATCGCCGGCAGCGCGAACTGGCCCACGTGCGCGGGCGGATGCGCCAAGGTGGCGGTCAGCAGCACGTCGTGGCGCGCGTGGAAGCGGGCCATCGCCGCGGCCGCGCGCTGGCCCTCGCGCTGGGCCGCGAGCACGTCGGCGCCCGAGAGCGTGCGGCCGATCATCGCGGCCAACGCCGTGAGCGGCTCGATGTCCGCGCCCGCGGGCCGACCGACCACGCGCTCGGCGTCGGCGATCTCCGCGGCAACGTTGGCGCAGACCACCAGCAGCCACGCGCGCGCGAGCGCGGTGAAGTCGATCTCGGGCGCGGCCTCCTCGACGTCGTGACCCAGCGAGGCGCACAGCTCGGCCGTGCGTTGCACCGCGGCGGCGTGCTCCGCGTCGATCGTGCCCGCCAGCATCGTGCCGCCGAACACCGCGATGCGCAGGCGCTCGGGCGATCGCTCGAGCTCGGCCACGAACGGTCGCGGTGGCGGCGGCACCACCGAGGTCGCGCCGTCCTCGGCGCCCGACTCGACGTCGAGCAACAGCGCCGTGTCGCGCATGCTCCGGCACAGCACGTGCTGCACCGTGAAGCCCGACCAGCTCTCGGTCAGCTCGGGGCCGTTGGGCGTGCGGCCGCGCGTGGGCTTGAGCCCGACCAGGCCACAGCACGCCGCGGGGATCCGGATCGATCCGCCGCCGTCGCCCGCGCCTGCGATCGGGACCATGCGGGCGGCGACCGCCGCCGCCGAGCCACCGCTCGAACCGCCCGGCGTGCGCGTGCGGTCCCAGGGGTTGCGCGTGGGACCGTGCAGCGCCGGCTCGGTCACGCCGACGATGCCGAGCTCGGGCGTGTTGGTCTTGCCCACGAACACCGCGCCGGCGCGACGCCAGCGCGCGACGATCTCCGCGTCGCGCGTGGGCACGAAGCCCGCGAGCAGCCGCGAGCCCGAGCTCGTGGGCACGCCGGCGATGTCCGCCATCAGATCCTTGACCAGCATCGGCACGCCGCGCAGCGGTCCGTCGGGCAGGCCGGCGTCGATCTGCGCCTGGGCCTGGTCGAACATCGTGCGCACCAGCGCGCCCAGCTCGCGATCGCGGTCCTCGATGCGCGACCGCGCCGCGGCCAGCAGCTCGCCCGCAGAGACCTCGCCGCGTCGGACCAGCGCCGCGGCCGCGGTCGCATCGAGCTCGTCGTACTGCGGAAGACGCATCATGGTGGAGCTGTCTCGAGTCGGTAGCGCGCGCAGAGGTCCTCCCCCATGAGGTGGTTCATGGCGTCCCGAGACAACGCTCGGAACGGCTTCCGCTCGCCCAGCAGCGTGCGGCGCGCCCGTCGCCACGCCTCCGCAACTCCCCGGGCATCCGCAGAATCGTGGGCGTCCAGCGCCGTCCTGACCGCGGGCCGGACCTGCATCCGAACATGTTCGTCGTAGAAGTCGAGCAGACCGGGGCGCGCGAGGCGGCAGACTTCCACAGTCGTCGTGCCACGGGGTGTCGTCCCGAACGGTTGCCACCGCTCGCGTCCCGCGATCCGCATGGGCCGGAAGACGATTTCAGTCCACGGATCGCATGCCGACGACGCAGGGTCGAGTAGCAGTGGGCGCTCGCCTCCCGGTGGCATCGTCTCAGCGACGAGCCTCTCGCTTTCCTCGGCGAGTGGGAACGCGTCGCGCTTGTGCTGCCGGTTGCAGTCCGGGCAGGCGAACAGGAGATTCTCCCACGTCCATGCGAGCCACCAGTAGCGCGACTTCGGCCGGAAGTGCTCCACGTCGCGATAGATCGGCTGTTCCTCGAGCTTCTCGCAGTAGCAGCACTTGTTGTGCTGCATCGCGGCGAGCGCAGGCTTGGCCACGTCATACCCACCGAAGGCGATCTTGCTGCCCTCGGCAAGGGCCGCGCGTGCGGCCGTCAGGCGCGTCTGCCGCTGCTGAACGAGCGCCGGCGGCTCGGCGACTGGACGCATGACGCGGATCATCGGTGCACGCGTGGGGCTGGCTCCCAGTCCATTTCGATGCCTGCATCTCGCAGTTCACGCTCGAGCGCGGCGCGTTGGGCTTCCTGGTCATCGGTTCGCGCCTCGTCGTTCGCGAGCGTGCCGTACCGATGCAGCTTGCTTCCGAGTTCGTCGGGGTAGAGTTCCGCGAGGTCGAAGAACGCTTGGTAGAGTTCGGTCCCTGTCAGCAGCGCCGGCGACCGCGTGGCCTGCTCCGCCACGACACTTCCGCCATCGTCTTGAGTCAGCCTCCACACCTCTGCGGCGCCGAGCGAGGGGAGCACCATCGGCGAGTGCGTGGTCGCAATGAACTGCAGCCGCGGAAAGACCCGTTTGAGCGCGGGAATCAGCATGGCCTGCCACTTCGGATGGAGGTGGACGTCGATCTCGTCCACAAGCACGACGCCTTCCATCTCGTGCGCTTGCACTGGCCCCGCCTCGAGCAGGATCTGTCCGACGACATCGGCGAGCCACGCGATGAGAGACTGGTAGCCCTGCGACAACCACGTCGCTGGGACCTTGATGGGTTGCGCAGCGGCGTCGAGGATGTCCATCTCAAACCGCTGTGCTTCGGTGAGGTCGCGGGCGGAACGGACGCCTCCCCGGCCTCGCAGCTCCAGCGCGGTGATGTGCGGGAGTAGGCCACCGCGAACAAATACCTCGCGCAAGATCCTTGCGAACTCGCGGGCGATGTCTTCTTCGAAGAGATCGACGAAGCCGGTGCCGATCAGCGGCTGGCCGAACAGGGGGCGGAGGCGATCGACGGCTGGCTCAGGAGCGCGCGCGGCACTACCTGGGCTGGGGAGCAGTCGGCTCGGCCCGTAGCCAGCCACAAACCATCCTTGGCAACCCTGGCTTCGGGCTGAGGTCAGTGGATCTTCTGCGGGAGTGCCCTCGCGGCCTGGAGTTCCCGGCGTTTCGGCGTACCACGATGAACCGGCGAGCACGCGTTTGTCCCGTTGCAGTTTGAGCTGGGATCGCAGATGTGGCGGCTGCGGCCCGCGCCGCGCAAGCCCAGGGTACATGCGCGAGCTGTGCTTCGCCTCGCTGAAGCAGAAGGACGCGTCGATCTCAACGCTGCTATGTCGTCGCAAGTCGGGCCAGGAGGCCGCCACGTCTCCGATGAGCTGCGTTCCGCGGTCAGTGCCGGCGGCGGCGGCCGCGATGGCCTGCAGCAAGCTCGTCTTGCACAACCGGTTCTCTCCCACAATGACGGTCCACATCCGCGGCTTCTCGGACTCGTCGACGAAGGAGATCCTGACGTCGCGCAGCAACTTGAGGTTCTGCACCCGGATCTCTCGCAAGTACATCGTCCGTGAGTCTACCGCGGTACGTCGATCTGCGCCTGGGCCTGGTCGAACATCGTGCGCACCAGCGCGCCCAGCTCGCGATCGCGGTCCTCGATGCGCGACCGCGCCGCGGCCAGCAGCTCGCCCGCAGAGACCTCGCCGCGTCGGACCAGCGCCGCGGCCGCGGTCGCATCGAGCTCGTCGTACTGCGGAAGACGCATGCGGGTGCCAGCCTTAGCACGGATTCCCGCGTTCGCCGCCGCCGTCGCTTGCGCTGGGGCGCCGCGGCCGGTATGACCCGCGCGCCCCATGGCCACGCGCCGACAAGACGTCCGCAACGTCGCGATCATCGCCCACGTCGACCACGGCAAGACGACCATGGTCGACGCGCTGCTCGAGATCGCCGGCGCCTTCGAGCGCAGCGAGGTCGGTCGCGAGCAGGCACTCGACTCCGGTGACCTCGAGCGCGAGCGCGGCATCACCATCACCAGCAAGCCGACCGCGCTGGTCTACCAGGGCATCCGCATCAACATGGTCGACACCCCCGGCCACGCCGACTTCGGCGGCGAGGTCGAGCGCGTGCTCAACATGGTCGACGCGGTGTTGCTGCTGGTCGACGCGGTCGAGGGCCCGATGCCGCAGACCCGCTTCGTCACCGAGAAGGCGGTCAAGCGCGGCCTGCCGGTGCTGCTGCTGGTGAACAAGATCGATCGCGCCGCGGCCACGCCCCACCGCGCGGTCGACCAGACCTTCGATCTGCTGGTCGCGCTCGGCGCGAGCGAATCCCAGCTCGACTTCCCGGTGCTGTTCGGCTCCGGTCGCGAGCGCTTCGCGATGAAGGATCCCGAGGGCGAGCGCGGCAGCGTGACCGCGGTGCTCGACATGATCATCGAGCACGTGCCGCCGCCGGAGGTCGATCCCGAGGGCCCGCCTGCGATGTGGGTCTCGACGCTGCACCACGACAACTACGTCGGCTACCTCGCGATCGGCCGCGTGGCCTCGGGCCGCTTCACCGTGGGCCAGCGTGTGGCGCTGATGCGACCCGCGCCGGTCGGCACCGAGGGCGAGGCCAAGTGCGAAGAGATCTTCCGCGTGACCAAGGTGCTGGGCTTCTCGGGCCTGCGCCGCTTCGAGCTGCCCGACGCGCAGGCCGGGGACATCGTCGCGATCGCCGGCATGGAGTCGCTGCAGGTCGGCGACACGCTCACGGCCGAACAGCCCGAGCTGCGCACGGTCTTCCCCGCGCTCACGGTCGACCCGCCGACGCTGTCGATCCGCATCCGCACCAACGACGGGCCCTTCGCCGGACTCGAGGGCCAGTGGGTCACCTCGCGCAAGCTGCGGGAGCGGCTGTACCGCGAGGTCCGCTCCAACGTCGCGCTGCACGTCTACGACACCGCCTCGCCCGACGAGTTCG
Source organism: Nannocystaceae bacterium (assembly GCA_019694555.1). Taxonomy (GTDB): domain Bacteria; phylum Myxococcota_A; class Polyangia; order Nannocystales; family Nannocystaceae; genus Xiheibacterium. The sequence goes on along the minus strand of JAIBBS010000052.1, from coordinate 5,206 downwards.
AGGTCCACGGCCGCGGCGAGCTGCACCTTTCGGTGTTGATCGAGACCATGCGGCGCGAGGGCTACGAGCTGTGCGTCGCGCGACCCAAGGTCATCTTGCGCGAGGAGCACGGCCGCACGCTCGAGCCCTACGAGCGCGTCACGGTGCAGTGCGACGCGGACTTCGCCGGCGCCGTGATCGAGCACATCGGCAAGCACGGCGAGCTCGTGGGCATGGAAGAGGACGGCCCCGGGCGCACACGCATGGAGTTTCTCGCGCCGACCCGCGCGCTGATCGGCTATCGCTCGGAGTTTCTCACGCAGACCCGCGGCACCGGCGTGATCTCGTCGGTGTTCGACAGCTACGGCGCCTACAGCGGTGCGATCAAGAACCGCACCCAGGGCGTGATGATCGTGATGGAGCGCGGCGAGACCAGCTCGTACTCGCTGCACCGGCTGCAGGACCGCGGGCCGCTGTTCGTGGGCTCGCACGTCAAGGTCTATGCCGGTCAGATCATCGGCATCCACGTCCGCGACGTCGACATCATCGTCAACCCCAACATCGCCAAGAAGCTGACCAACATCCGCACCACCGCGGCGGACGAGAAGCTGTTCCTGACGCCCGCGCGCGTGCTCAGCCTCGAGCAGGCGCTGGCGTTCATCGCCGACGACGAGCTGGTCGAGATCACGCCCAAGAGCCTGCGGCTGCGCAAGCGCGTGCTCGATCACAACGAGCGCAAGCGCACCGAGAAGCGCGCGGTCGAGACCGTCGACGAGGGCTGAGCGCCCCGCGGCCGAGGCGCCCGTGACCGCCAGACGAGCCCCGCGCGCCGCGACGTTGCCGCAACGGCTCGCGGCTGCGCTGGCGCCGTGGTTTCACGCGCACCACCGCGATCTGCCGTGGCGACGCACCCGCGATCCCTACGCCATCTGGGTCTCGGAGGTGATGCTGCAGCAGACGCGGGTCGAGACCGTGCTGCGCTACTTCGACGGCTTCCTGACGCGCTTCCCCAGCGTGGCTGCGCTCGCGGGCGCGCCGCTCGACGACGTGCTCGGGGCCTGGAGCGGCCTGGGCTACTACCGGCGCGCGCGTCTGCTGCACCAAGGCGCCGCCGCGGTCGCGCGCGACCACGACGGCCGCATGCCCGGCGAGGCCGAGGCCCTGCGCACGATCCCGGGCATCGGCCGCTACACCGCGGGTGCGATCGCCTCGATCGCCTTCGATCGCCCCGAGCCGCTGGTCGACGGCAACGTCGCGCGCGTGCTCAGCCGCATCGCCGCGATCGAGGACGTCGCGCAGCAGCCTGCGACCGCCGCGGGCCACTGGGCGCTGTGCGCCGCGATCCTGCGCGAAGGCTCGCCGCGCATCCTCGCGCAGGCGCTGATGGAGCTGGGCGCGACGGTGTGCACGCCGCGGGCACCGCGGTGCGATCAGTGCCCGCTCGCGCGCGACTGCCTCGCACGTGCGCGCGGCCTGCAGGCCGAGATCCCCGCGGTGCGGCGCCGCGCCGCGCAGCCGCGCGAGCGCTACTGGGCGGTCGCGATCGTGCGCGACGACGCGGTGCTGCTGCAGCGTCGCGCGCCGCAGGGCCTGCTCGCGGGGCTGTGGTGTCTGCCGCTGGTCGCGATCGGCGACGACGACGAGCCCGAGCGACCGACCGCGTCGCACCTGCGCGGGTTGCCGCTGCCGGTGCGCGAGCTCGTGCGCGTGCCCGAGCCGGTCGTGCACGTGTTCACGCACCGGATCTGGGAGCTGCACGTCGTGCGCGCGCACGTGCGCGGCCGCGTGCCCGCGCTCGACGACGAGGGCGTCGCGTGGCTGGCCCGCGGCACCACGGTGCAGCGCTTCGGTCGCGGCGGCATACCCACGGTGTCGCGCAAGCTGCTCGCGCGCGCGTGGGCGACGTGATCCTGCGGCCCACGCCGCCTGGGTGGCCGCGAATACGCAAAGCACCGGCGGTGGTTCCGCGCGCCGCCGGAATCGGGTAGACCACGGGCCGCAGCATGCAGCCGTGGACCAAGCGGGTCGGTGCGGTGGCGATCGGTCGCAACGAGGGCGAGCGCCTGCGCCGCTGCCTCGAGTCGCTGCAGCGCGAGACCGATCGCGTGGTCTACGTCGACTCGGGCTCCGACGACGGCAGCCCCGAGATGGCGCGGGCGCGCGGCGTCGAGGTCGTCGACCTCGACATGTCGATCCCGTTCACGGCCTCGCGTGCGCGCAACACCGGCTTCGAGCGCCTGCGCCTGCGCTGGCCCGAGGTCGAGTTCGTGCAGTTCGTCGACGGCGACATGGAGGTGCTGCCGGGCTGGCTGCAGGTCGCGGTCGAGACGCTCGACAGCCAGCCCGAGGTGGTCGCGGTGATCGGCTGGCGTCGCGAGCGGCACCCCGAGCGCAGCGTGTACAACCGCGTGTGCGACGTCGAGTGGCGCATGGGCGGCGTCGGCGAGACCGAGAACTTCGGCGGCGACGTCATGTTCCGCGCCGAGGCGCTGGCCGAGGTCGGCGGCTACGACACCCAGGTCATCGCCGCCGAGGACGACGAGCTGGGCGTGCGCCTGCGCGAGCGCGGCGGCGTGCTGTTGCGGCTCGACCACGACAGCACGCTGCACGACGCCGACATGCATCGCTTCCGCCAGTGGTGGACCCGGGCCAAGCGCTGCGGCCACGCCTACGCGCAGGTCAGCGCGATGCACGGTGGCGGTCGCCACCGCAAGTTCGTCCGTGAGCTGCGGCGCGCGTGGCTGATGGGCGCGGTCGTGCCCGGCACCGCCGCGGCGCTGACGTTGCCGACGCTGGGGCTGTCGTGGCTGGGCCTGGGCATCTACCCGCTCAACGCGGTCCGCATCGCGCGCGACACCCACCGCCGCGGCTTCGACTGGCCCGACGCGGTGGTGTGGGGGGTCTCGTGCGCGCTGTCGCCGATTCCGCAGGCCTTCGGCGCGGCCAAGTTCCTGCTCGACCGCGTGCGCGACAAACGACCAGAGATCATCGAGTGGAAGGGCACGGCCAAGCGCCGGCGCTGAGGTGTGCCGCGCCGCTCGTCGCGGCGCGCGACCACGAGGAGACGACATGACCGAACCCAGCAGTGCCCAGCCCCTGAGCGTCGGGCTCGTCGGCGTGGGCTACATCGCCGACTACCACTTCAACGCCGTCGCCGGAGTCCCGGGCGCCCGCGTCACCGCGGTGTGCGACGTGACCCAGGCCCGCGCGCAGCGCTTCGCCGACGCCCACGGCGTCGAGGCGGCCTACGGCAGCGTGGCGGAGATGATGACGTCGAGCTCGCTCGACGCGGTGCATGTGCTCACGCCGCCGCACCTGCACGAGGAGCCCACCCGCATCGTGCTCGAGCACGGCGCCGATGCGCTGGTCGAGAAGCCGCTGTGCCACGACTCGGGTGCGACCGGGCGACTGCGCGCGCTCGCGGCCGAGCGCGGCCGCGCGCTGGGCTGCAGCCACAACTTCCTGTTCCTGCCGGCGTACGATCGCCTGGTCGCGGATCTGCGCGGCGGCCGGCTCGGCGCCGTCGACCAGCTCGACATCGTGTGGAACAAGCCGCTGGGCCTGCTCAAGGGCGGGCCCTTCGGCGCGTGGATGCTGCAGACGCCGACCAACATCCTGTTCGAGGTCGCGCCGCACTCGTTCGCGCACCTGGCCCACCTCATCGGCATGCCCGACGACATCGCGGTGCACGCGTTCGATCGCGTGGAGCTGCCGCGCGGGCTGCAGTTCTGGCGCCGCTGGGAGATCCTGGCGTGGAAGGGATCGACCTGCGCGCGGCTGCGGCTGTCGTTCGTCGACGGCTACCCCGAGCACTACATCCACGCGCGCGGGACCCAGGCGGTCGCGCGCTGCGACTTCGAGAACAACACCTACGTGTGCCTCGATCACACGCCGCACCTGCTCGACGTCGACCGCTTCCTCAACGTCGCCGCGACCTCGCGCGACGCGGTGGTGCAGGCCGGCGGCACGCTCGCGGGCTTCGTGCTCACCAAGATGGGCATGTCCAAGAGCGGCGGACCGTTTCAGCACAGCATCAGCCGCATCGCGCAGGCGTTTTACGCCACGCGCGGCGGTGTGCTCGACGAGCGCGTCGACGCGGCCACCGGCGAGGCCGCGGTCGTCATCGGCGAACGCGTGGCGCAGGCGGCCAACCTGCCGGCCAACCCCAGCGCCGCGAAGCCGAGCGCGCCCGCGCCCAGCACCGGGCCGGCAGCCAAGGTGCTGGTCATCGGCGGCACCGGCTTCATCGGTCGCGCGCTGGTCAAGCGCCTGCGCGCCGAGGGCCTGGGCGTGCGCGTGCTCGTGCGCGACCCCTCGGGCTGCCCGCCCGAGCTGCAGGATCCCGGCGTCGACGTGCGCCGCGGCGACTTCACCGATCTGTCGAGCGTGGCCGCGGCGATGGGCGGGATCGAGTACGTCTATCACCTCGCGCGCGGCAACGGCAGCACCTGGGCCGAGTACCTCAAGTACGACGTCGAGCCCACGCGCGCGCTCGCGGAGCTGTGCCTGCAGCACGAGGTGAAGCGCTTCTTCTACACCTCGTCGATCGCGCTGTACTACGCCGGCAAGGGCGCGGGCACGATCACCGAGGACACGCCCGCGGCGAAGGTCGGCGACCCCTACGCGCGCAGCAAGGTCGAGAACGAGGCCAACCTGATGGCGCTGCACCGCGACAAGGGCCTGCCGCTGGTGCTGCTGCGGCCCGGCATCGTGCTCGGTCGCGGCGGTCCGCCGCTGCACTGGGGCATCGCGGCGTGGCCGTATCCCTCGGTCGCGCGGCTGTACGGCGACGGCAACAACAAGCTGCCGATCGTGCTGGTCGACGACTGCGCCGACGCGATGGTGCGCGCGCTGAAGGTGCCCGGCATCGAGGGCCGCTCCTACAACCTCGTCGGTCCGCCGGTGATCACCGCCAACGAGTACCTCGACGCGCTCGAGGCCCGCGCCGGCATCCGCCTGCGCCGCGTGCCGACCACCAGCGCCGCCTACTTCGGCGAGGCGCTGGCGAAGTGGGCGCTCAAGAAGGTCGGCCGCGACGCCAACGCGCGCCGCCCGACCTACGCCGAGGCCGAGGGCCGCACCTTCGCAGCGACGCTCGACGGCGGGCGAGCCGAGCGCGAGCTCGGCTGGTCACCGGCGCGCGACCGCGAGACGATCGTGCACCAGGGGGTGATCGTGCCGACCGAGGAGTGGTTCGAGCTGCCGGCGGAGTAGGGCGCCGGCGCCG
>JAIBBS010000257.1 GCA_019694555.1 Nannocystaceae bacterium | reverse complement strand
AGTTGGGGATGAGACGCGTCGCGTCTGCGCTCGACTCACGTGCGAGCTTCGCCCGACGTCACTGCGGCGGTTCGTCGCCGCCCTCGGGCTCGTCGCCGTCGTCGGGCCCGTCGGGTTGGCGTCGCCGCGGCTCGGTGTCCTCGACCGCACCGCCGCCCTCCTGCGGCAGCTCGAAGTCCGCGCTGTCGAGGTTGTCCTCGCGGAACACCACGGTGACCTGCACGTACGTGTCGCTCTTGGGCTGATCGGGCTTGGGCGGGTCGACGCGCGCGCGCACGTACGTGCGCCAGATGCTGCTGCCGCCCGCGGTCACCTGCGACAGCGTCTCCGCCAGCAGCTCGACCTCGTGGGCGAAGGGGCCGCGCAGCACGAAGCGGCAGCGGATCGTGCGGCACTCGACCGCCTCGACCGAGACCCGCGGCTCCTCCGGTGCGCCCTCGAACGCGATGCTGCGCGCGTAGGTCACGGCCTTGTTCACCAGCGTCTGGTGCGGCCGTGCCCACGCGCTCTTCATGGGCTCGGCGTCGAAGTCGACCTCTTGATAGCGCGCGAACGAGGCGTCGAGCTCGCCCTGCGGGCGCGCCTCGAAGCTCTTCTTCGCCGGCCGCTTGGGCGGCTTCTTCTTGTTGTCGGCCTTGGCCGCGCCTTGGTCCTTGTCGCTGACCGCGACCGCGCCGTGGGGCACGTTGATGGCCCAGTGCACGCCGACCGCGAGCGTCGCGAGCACCGGCGCGAGCAGCATCGAGCGCACGCGGCCGCGGCCGGCGGGCGAGGGCGTCGCCAGCTCGGGCAGCGGCTTGCGCGGGGCCTCGTCGCCGTCGCGCGTGCCCTCGGGATCGGTCGCGACCGCCTTGGCCGGCGCGGCGATCTCGGCGGCCGCCGGCGGCGGTCCCAGGGTGTCGGTGGCGTCCACGGTCACGTCGCGTCGTCGTTGACCCCGAGGGTCGGCAGCGGCACGCGCACGCGCCAGGTTCCGTCTTGCAGCACGAGGTCGAGCATGTGGCGCGTGCCGTCGGCCGCGATGATCGCGACCTGGGCGTCGGTCTCGCCGCCGGCGACGAGCTCGGCCTTGGCGACCTGGAAGGTATCGGGCACGTCGACGATCTGCAGCATCTCGTGCAGCTCGATCGATCGGCGGCCGCCGACCTGATCGCTGGCGCGCGCCGCCGCACGCTCGAGCTGCTCGACCGCGTCGCTCGACAGCAGCGGGATCAGAGCCTTGGCATCGCCGCGCTGCATGAGCGCGGCGAAGTTGCGCGCGGCGGTGACCGGCGCGGCTTCCTTTTCGCGACCGCACGATGCCAGCGCCAGGGCGAGCGCAGCCACCAGCACGGTCCCTCGGATGGTCGACGTTCGCATCGCGGCCTCAGTCCCCGTCGTCGCGTACCTTGTGCATGCCCAGGCGCTTGAGCAGCTCCCGCAGATAGTAGCGCGTGATGCCGGCCTCGGCCGCCGCGCGGCTGAGGTTGCCGTCGGTGCGCTCGAGCAGGCGGCCGAAGTACTCGCGCTCGAAGCCATCCACCATCTGCTGCTTGGCGTCCTTGAACGGCGCGCTGAACATCGCGTCGTCGAAGCCGCCGCCGCCGGCGGGACGCTGCTGCTCGCTCGCGGCCGCCTGCGCGGCGACCGCCCGCGGATCCTCGCGCCGACCCAGGTGCAGATCGCTGGGCTCGATGATGCCGGCGCGGCACAGGTGCGCCGCGCGCTGGATGACGTTCTTGAGCTGGCGGACGTTGCCGGGGAAGGTCTCGGCCAACAGCGCATCGCGGGCCTGATCCGACAGCCGCGGCCGCGGCAGCGCGCCCTGGTGCAGCCGCACGAAGTCCTCGAGGAAACGATCCGCGAGCATCACGATGTCCTCGCCGCGCTCGCGCAGCGGCGGCAGATCGACGGCCATGACCGAGAGGCGGAAGTACAGGTCCTCGCGGAACAGGCCCTGGCCCACCATCATGCGCAGGTCACGGTGCGTGGCCGCGACCACGCGCACGTCGACCTTGCGCACCTGACTCTCGCCGATGCGCTGCACCTCGCGGCGGTCGAGCACGCGCAGCAGCTTGGGCTGCAGGTCCAGCGGCAGCTCGCCGATCTCGTCGAGGAACAGCGTGCCGCCGTTGGCCTCTTCGAAGCAGCCGGCGCGGTCGGTCACGGCGCCGGTGAACGAGCCCTTCTTGTGGCCCAGGATCGAGGCCTCGGCGAGCTCGCGCGGCATCGAACCGCAGTCGAGCACCACGAATGGTCCCTGCGCGCGGTTGCTCTCGTCGTGCAGCGCGCGCGCGACCAGCTCCTTGCCGGTGCCGGTCTCGCCGCCGATGAGCACGCTCATCTCGGTCGGGGCCACGCGCTCGAGCGTGGCGAAGACCTCGCGCATGGCCGAGCTCTTGCCATACATCGCGCCGAAGTGATCCTCGCCCGAGATCGGGACCTGGACCTCGTCGGCCGAGAGCAGCTCGAACTCGGTCTTGCCGACCTTGACCGCGTGGCTCGACTCGATCCACGCCGAGCGCACGCGCACGCCGTTGACGAAGGTGCCGTTGGTGCTGTCGAGGTCGTGGATCTGCACGCCCGACTCGCCGATGACGAGCTCGGCATGGGTGCCGCTGACCGAAGTGTCGGTGAGGACCAGGTCGTTGACGGCGCTGCGGCCGATGGTCACGCGCGAGCGCGCGACGGTGATCTGCGCCCCGCGGTCCGGCCCGTCCTTGACCCGGAGCATCACCCGCCGCAGCTGCTTGTGGGTGTGCTGCGCCGCGAAGAACGTGGTCGTCATGCCGGTTTCGGACGGCTCTCGGCGTTGCGTACTCACGTGCGGCCTGCGACCCGAGAGTGCCCGAAACCCCCCGCCGATGCCAGCCGGCCGGGCCGCGTGCGGCGCGATGGCGCTGCGCACCGCCGCGGCGGCGGTGTAAGCCCGGCGCGGTGCGCGGGTTGTCCTGCGTGTTGGCTGGGTACGCACGACTCTGGGGGTGGCCGTTGGTCGCGGTCACGATCGCGTGTCACGGTGGAGCGGACGGCGTCGCGGCGGATGCGTCGAGCAGCGCCGGTGACGAGACGTCGTCGAGCTCGAGCACGTCCGACGGCGAAGCACCCGGCACGCAGACCGGCGACACCGAGGACGAGCCTGTACCGCCGCCGGGCGACGGTCGGTTCGGTGGCGGCAGCCGCCTCGCACCGGTGGTCGAGTCCTCGTCCGAAGGCGAGCTGCGGCTGCTGCACTGGTACGATCGCGAGCTGTCGATCGAATGCGAGTTCGCCCGCGACGGCGATGGCACGATGCGCTGCCTGCCGCTGCGCACGGAAGGACTCGTCGCCGGCTTCGACGGCGAGAGCTGCACGCGCGCGATCCTGTGGGTCGGCGCGTGCGGTGCGGCGCCGTCGCTGGTGCGCATGACCGCGCCGGGTGCCGCCGATTGCGACGAGGGCCCGCGCCAGCTGACGTTCCGCGTCGGTGCGCCCACGGTCGCGCCACTCGAGCTGTGGAGCGCGCCCGCGGGCATGGGCCACTGCATGTTCGTCGACGGTGGCCACGCTGGCGGCGACTACCGCGAGCTCGAGCGCGTCGACGACGAGATGTTCGTCGCGGCGCAGTGGTACGACGAGCCCGACGGTAGCGGGATCGCCGAGCGCGTGTTCGCGGCCGAGGACGGCAGCTGGGAGCGCTTCGGGCTGGTCGATCCTTCGTCCGGCTTCATGTGCTCGCCGTTTGCGACCATCGCCGGGCACGATCACTGGAGCGTCGAGTGCTCGAACTGGTTGCCGTCCCCGGGCTGGGTGTACGCCGCGTCCGATTGCAGCGATCCGCTGCTGAGCATCGCCGACGATGGCACGTGCCGCCTGCCCGAGTTGGTGCCCCTGGGCGCGGGCGCGTGGGCGCACCTGGGCGCGCGCGTCGACGACGTGCCCTCGTACGAAGGCGACCCCGAGACCTGCTGGCCGCGCGAGGCCGACGACTGGGATGTGCTCGATCTCTATCGCCCCGGCGCCGACGCGCCCGCGCCCGATCCGCTGCGGCTCACGCACGAGTTCGTCGGTGAGGGTCGCCTGCAGCGCGTCGCGTGGCGCAGCGAGGGCGGCGCTCTGCACGAGGTCACCCGCGGATCGCAGTGGTACGACTCCGCGCTCGAGCGAGCCTGCGAGAGCCTCCCCGTCGAGGGCGGGCTGCGCGTGTGTGCGGTCGAGAGCGACCGACTCGAGCCCACCGAAGTGTGGGGCGATGCCGCGTGCGAGGACATCGAGCTGCACGCGCACTTCGGCGGCAGCGTGCCCAACTCGATCGTGCTGCTGCAGGACACCGGCTGCGGTCTGGTCGCGGTCGAGGCGCGCGCGGTGCTGGGGCTGTGGGACGGGCGTCGCTACCGGCGGGACCGCGAGGGCGCGTGCGTGCCGGATCTCGAGGATGGCTTCACGCCGGAGTACGTCCGCGTGGGCAACACCGTGCCGATCTTCAACCTGCCGCAGCTCACGCGCTACACGTTGTTGCCGTGACGCGCGTGCGCATCAGTTGAGCAGCTCGTCCTTGGGCACCACGCGCAGGTGCGAGGGCTTGGCCTTCGCCCGCTTGCGACCGCCGCCGCCCTCGCCGCGGCCGCGCCACGGCTGCAGCGTCACCAGCAACGCGATCGCGATCGACACCAGCCACGGCACCACCACCGGCCACTGCGCGCCGCGACCGAGCGGGCCGACCACCCCGAGCACCACGAGGATCCCGGCCAGGGTCCGGCCGCGCATGTTGACCGCGCCCAGCAGCGACAGCTCCTGCTTGCCGAAGACCACCGCGAACGCCGTGAGCGCGGCGAGGTCCATCGCGTTGCTGCCGCCGTGCTCGACCGGCGGCAGCACCGGCGCGAGCAGGGCGTAGACCAGGTAGCCCGCGGTGCCGGCCCCGATCATCAGCACCAGATAGCGACGCGTGCCCCAGAACGCTTCGAGCGGCGAGCCGAAGAACCACTGCACGAACAGCGTGCCGATCACCAGGCCGACGCCGTCGCCGGGGTAGACGAAGTTGGCGGTCAGCGGCTGCCACACGCCCTCGCCCCGCAGCAGCGAGCCGGGCTGCAGCCGCAGCGCGGTGCCCAGCGGCTGATCGGACAGGATCGCGGTGGCCGCGAGGGTCAGCAGCAACAGCGCGAGCGAGCCCTTGCCGAAGCGCGGCAGCATGCTGGTCCAGCCGGACCGGGGGCCACCGGGGCCAGGACGTTGGGAGCTCCGAGAGCCGCGCGCCAAGGTGCCGGGCAGTCTAGCAGGCGCCGCGGCGCGGCGCCGCCCGACCCGTGAACGGCCGCGCAGTCGCGGTCGATCGCCGGTTTCTGGATCGGCGGCGCCACGATCGGCATTGCTTGTGGCATGTCGCTCAACCGCCGCCGCCATCGCCTCTTCGTGACGCGCAACACCGAGTACCACCTGCGCGCCGACGAGTGCGTCGGCGTGCGCGACCGCGAGACCGGGCAGTGGTTGCGCGACCATGCCGCGCTGCGATTGCGCGCGCTCAAGCTCCCGCCCAGCGGTCACGATCACGTGTGGCTCGGGCAGCGGATCCAGTTCTGGGGCTCGAACACCGACGTCGTGACGTCGCCGGTGGTGGCCGTGGGTAGACCGCCGCGCGAGTGCATCGATCACTACGTCTCGCTCATGCGCGCCGGCGCAATCGCATGTTGAGCCGCGGCGCCGTCGCGCCGCACGGCTGCTAGGCTCGGATACCCGTGGCCAAGGCCGTCCGACTCCCGCTGCAGATCGGTACCTCGAGCCTGTGGAACATCGCGCGCGGCGCGATCCTGCTGGTGCCCGGCGTGTTGGTCGCGCCCGTCGGCATCGTCGTCGGCGGCGCGATCGCGTGGTACGGCGGCGGTGAGGTCAGCTTCGGCATCGGGGTGTTCCTCGCGGTCGTGCCGATCCTCTTCGTGCTGTTCGCGATCGGTCAGCTCGCGCGCGTGCTGCGGGTGCGGCCCAGCGACGTGCTGCTCGACGCCGAGGGCTTGCGCGTCGAGGGCGGTCCCCACCACGGCGCCCACGCCAGCTGGGCGCAACTGGCCGGCGACAACTGCCGGCTGGTGAGCGACAAGGATCGCGGCCTGACGCCGTCGGACATCCTCGCGGCCAACTGGTCGGAGTCCGATCGCGCGGGCCAACAGGTCGTGCGCCTGGTCGCGGTGCAAGACGGCCGCGACGTGGTGTTGGCCGAGGCCCACGCGCCCGAGGAGCGCGAGTCGATCTCGGCGTTGTTCGAGTCGATCCGCGCGGGGCGGGGCGAACACGCCGACGAGGTCGCGCCGGCAGACCCCGAGGGCACGACGCTGCTGCGCTGCCCCAGCTGCGGCACCGCGGTGCGACCGGTGGCGGAGCCGCGCACGCGCTGCCATCGCTGCGAGAGCGAGCTGCCGGTGCCGCCGGAGGTGGCCGAGCGCGTGCGCAGCAGCGACGCGGCCACGGGCGCGCGCGGTCGCATCGACGCGGCGCTGGGCAAGCTGATCGAGCAGCCCGGCGCCGGCTGGACCAACGTCGCGTTCACGCTCGCGGGCACCGCGATGGTCATGGCGTGGCCCGCCTCCATCGCCATCGGCGTGGTGCAGTGGCAGCACGACAACCTCGGCGCGGTGCGGGTGCTGTCGCTGCTGGTGTTCCCGGCCGCGATGATCCTCGGGCTCGCGTTCCTGCTGCGTGCGTCGCTGGTCGATCGCTTCGCGCTGCGGCTGCTGACGCTCGACTTCGGCGCGCGCGATCCGGTGCGGCCCGGCGATCCCTTCGGCTGCCGCGGCTGCGCGGCGCCGCTGCCCGCGGCGGCGCAGGGCGTGCTGGTGCGCTGCGCCTACTGCAGCGCCGACAACGTGCTCGGCCTCGACCTGCGCGCGCACGCGCGCCGCTCGCAGTCGGTCGCGCGCTCGCTCGACGACGCGCTGTCGTGGCGCGCGCGCGAACGCAGGCGTTGGCGGCTGCGACTGCTGCCGGCGCTGGCGATGACGGGCCTGGGTGCGGGGTTGCTGTGGCTGGCGATCCGTCCGCTGCCGCGCTCGCACACGTTGACGGCTGCGGCGGGCCACGGTGCGATCGAGCGCATCACCACCGATCCGCGCGACGAGCGACGACCGGTGCGCTCGCCCGCCGGCGACCGCCTGGCGTTGATCGTGCCCGGCGAGCCCGCGCTCGTGATGACGGTGGCGGCGCGCGACGGCAGCGATCGACGCGAGGGTGGCCTCGGGCAGGCGGCGACGTGGCTGGCCGACGGCCGGCTCGCGGTGCTCGACGATGGTCGCGTGCTGCGTCGCGCCGAGGGCGACGTCGCACCGACGCCGGCGGCGGATCACGCGGGGCGATACCTGACCGGGATCAGCGGCAACGATCCGTTCGCGCTTGCGCTCGCCGACGGGTGGATCGGGATCGCCAGCTGGGACGAGCTCGGCGACGACGCGCCGCGGGTGCGCGGCGCGGTGCTCGGCCGCGAGGCCGCGCGATCGCCCGACGGGCGCAAGCTGGCGTACGTGCGCACCGGCAGCGGCGGCGACGAGCTCGTGGTCACCGAGGTCGGCGGCGCCGGCGTGCGCGTGCTGTCCTCCGATCCGCGGCCCAAGTCGAGCCCGAGCTGGTCGCCCGACGGCGCGTGGATCGTGTTCGCGATCGACGAGGGTGACGCTGCGCAGCCGCAGCGCAACCTCGCGCTGGTGCGCGAGCACGACGGCACCGTCGTGCCGCTGACGCAGGGTGATGCCGATGCCTGCGAGCCGTCGTGGGCGGCCGATGGCAGCGTCGACTTCGTCGCGCACGCGTTCCAGCGCTACGACGTGTTCCGCGTGCGCCCGCAGCTGCCGCCGGGTCCCGCGGGTGCCGCCGTGGCGGAGCAGCCGCTGCTGCAGCCCGGCGAGGCCGCGAGTGCGCTGGTGCGGGTGACGTCGTCGCAGTGGAACGAGCACGATCCGCAGCTGTCGCCCGACGGGCGCAAGCTCGCGTTCTTCGAGGCGCTGTCGCACGAGGGCGACGCCGGCACCGAGCACGTCGGCATGGACGTCGCGGTGCTGACGCTCGACGGCGGCGCGCTGTGGCGCCTGCCCGAGTTCTCGCGCGACAGCAAGCCGCTCGACTGGGCCCGCACACCCACGTTCACGCCCGATGGTGCGTCGCTCGTGTTCGTCCGCGCCGACGAGTACACCACGCTGCAGCGCGTGCCGCTGGGCAAGTCGGTCGTCGACGCCGAGCGTCTGGGCGGTGGTGGCAACTTCACCAACCCACGCGTGTCGCCCGACGGCAGCCTCGTCGCGGTGCAGCACCGCGACAAGGCCGAGCTGCCGTGGCAGGTCACGATCATCGCGGCGGACGGCACGACCACGGCGCTGGGCGAGGGCCTGCGCCCGACGTGGCTGCGCGAGCCGGGCATGCTGGCGTGGCTGCGCCGCGAGTCCGGCGGATCGCAGCGGATCTGGCGGACCCGTGTCGACGCACCGCAGCAGCTCGAGCCGATCTCGCCCGCGACGGTCGAGATCGTCGGGTTGGCGCAGCATCCCGATGGCGAGCGGTGGATCGTCGAGGTGCCGGGCGAGGGCGGCAGCGCCAACCTGTGGCTGCTCGCGCGCGACGGCACGATGACCGCGATCACGCGTGGCAGTTCGGACACCGGCAGGCCCACGGTGGCCGCCGACGGCGCCCTGTACTTCAGCTCGAACGCCGCGGGGCAGTTCGATCTGTGGCGCGTGCAGCTGCGCTGACGCTTCGGCCGCTGCGAACGCGGGCCCGCTCGCGCGCCGCCGAGCTCCGGTTGCGGCGCGGCGCGGGGCCCCCTAAGCTTGGCGCCGCGAGGCTCGCATGCGCTGCTTTCGTCTTTACGGTCTCTCGATCGTCGCCGGCCTGACGCTCGGGTTGGTTGCGCTGCCGGCATCCGCCGATGTCGAGCTCGCACCGGTGGCGGTCATCGACTTCTCGGCGCTGGGGTTCGCCGGCAACGGCTTCGATCCCGAGCCGGCCGCGGGAGAGCTGGATTCCGACGACTGGTCGGCCCTGCTCAACGACTTCACCATCTGCGACTTCGGTGCCTCGTGCGGTGGCCCCGGCAGCGACTTCTCGCGCGGTCTCGGGCCCGGCAGCAACGACATCCAGGGCGTCTGGGCCTACGACGTCGATGGTGCGGGCTTGATCGCGCTAGGCGTGCAGCCGGTCGAGAACCTCTTCAATCCCGGCGAATTCCGGCTCCGGCTGGTCAACAACACCGGCGCGGACGTCAGCGAGTTCCAGGTCGAGTACACGGTGTGGATCAACAACGACCAGGACCTGGCCAGTGATCTCGGCCTGCGGCACTCGGTCGACAACGTGGTCTGGGCCGACGTCGACGACGCGCTGGTGTCGCCCGCCGTCGCCGACGGCAACGGGTTCACGCCGACCGACGTCGTGCTGACCGTGACCCCCGAGGTGCCGATCGCCGACGGCACGCAGTACTACCTCGCGTGGCGCGGTGTCGATGACATCAGGCCGGGCGATGGCACGGCCCGCGACGAGTTCGCGATCGAGGGCATCGCCCTGCGCCTGTTCGATCTGTGCGGCAACGGGATCACCGAAGGCACAGAAGAGTGCGACAACGGTCTCGACAACATCGATACCGCCGACTGCACGAGCGTCTGCACCATTGCGGTCTGCGGCGACGGCTTCACGCACGAGGGTGTCGAGACCTGCGACGACGGCAACACCGACCCCGGTGATGCTTGCCCGGCCGACTGCGGCGTCGAGTCCGAAGGCACGAGCTCGGGCACCGGTGGTGGCACCGGCGACAGCTCGGGCGGCGGCAGCGGCAGCGAGGGCGCGGACACCTCGGCGGGCGGCAGCGCGTCGGCGAGCGGGGCGAGCGGCAGCGCGAGCGCGAGCGGGGCGAGCGACAGCGCGAGCGCGACCGGGGCCTCGGCGACCGGCGCCAGCGCAGGCAGCGAAGACAGCGGCGGCGAGAGCGGTGGCGAAGACGACGGCA
>JAIBBS010000256.1 GCA_019694555.1 Nannocystaceae bacterium | reverse complement strand
CCGTAGGTCGCAGGTTCGATCCCTGCCGCGGGCGCCCTACCCCCCGCGCTGCAGCGCCGACGCGAGCGCCCGCAGCCGTCGGCGGGTCTCCCACGCGAAGCACAGCCGCAGCACCGGCTCGAGCAGCGCCGCGAGCCAGCGTGGCCGCGCGCGGAAGTTCAGCGTGTACTCGATGCGGCTGCGGCCGTCGGGCAGCGGCGTGTGGCGGATCGAGGCGGCCCAGCGATCGAACAGCGGCGTGCGGCCGACGAGCTTGACTGCCGCGACGACGCCGGGACGAAACGAGACGTAGGCGGTGCGCATCGTCAGGCCGCCCACGGCCCAGCGACCGCTGCACACCGCGATCGCGCCCTGGCGCGCGACGCCGCCTTCGACGTAGGCGCGTCGCAGCAGCGTGTCCCAGCGCAGGCGACGCTCGTAGTCGTGCACGAGCGCAAAGACCGTGTCGCAGTCGGCGGGCATCGTCTCGGCGTAGCGGGCCCACACCACGCGTGCAGTCTAGCGCCATCAGCCGCCGGTGGGCGCATCCGGATCCGCGCCGCCGTCGGTGTGCTCCTCGCCCAGGGCGAAGAACGTGCAGTGATCGTCGACCGCGTCGGCGAGCGCCTCGCACGGCGCGTGCACCTCCACGCTGTCGCCCTCGCCGGCGCCGTCGCTCGGCGGTGCGTCGCCGTCGCCTGGCTCGGGCTCGGGCTCCGCGCTGCTGCCGGGGTTCGCGTCGACCGATCCGCCCACGAGATCGTCGCAGTCGAGCTCGGACAGACAGCCCAGGTAGTCCTCGATCGCGCTCGTGCACGCGGGCGCGTCGGCGCCGGCCTCACCCACGATCGCGACGCAGTCGCCCACCGCCGCCACGAACGGGACGTCGTCGTCGGGCTCGCACGCCTCGACGTGCGCCACGACCGGCTCGCACAGCGACAGCGCGTGATCGAGCTGCTCGCGCTGTTGCGGCGTCACGTCGGGGTCGCCCTCGTCGCCGGCGGGGCGCGCCGTGCAGCCGACGGCGAGACCGCCGGCGAGCGCGAGCAGCAGGAAGCGACGAACGAGCGGCGTGCGGGGCGGGATCAGGGTCATGGGATGCCGTGTCAGTGCCCCGTCGGCTCCCGACGATCACGCGCGCCGATCGATGGTTCTGCGGATTGCCGCCGCCGCGTGCCCGCGGCATCGTGGCAACGTGGCGGTGGGGCGCGCAGCAGGCATCCTGGCGGCAGCGGCCCTGGCCGGTTGCCACGACGCAGCGACCCCGGCCGCGACGTCGGGCGTCGGCAGCGACGAGGCCAGCGGCACCGACGGCAGCGGCGCGGACCCGAGCACCGACGCGGCCAGCAGTGGCGCGCCCACCGGCAGCAGCGGCGACGACGGCTCCACCGGCGCGCCGCCGCCCGAGCCGGTGCCGGGCCTGTTCGCCGAGTACTTCGTCGACTTCCACGACGCGGTGTTCGGCGAGGTCCAGCCCGGCGTCGCGTTCGACTGGCAAGACGGCGCGCCCGCGCCGGGCGTGCCCGCCGATCGCTTCAGCGTGCGCTGGCACGGCTGGCTCACCGCGCCCAGCAGCGGACGCTGGACGCTCGCGACCGACGCCGACGACGGCGTGCGCATCGTCGTCGACGGCACCGTCGTGCTCTCGGACTGGGTGCCCCACCCCGTCACGCACACCGAGGTCGCGCTCGCGCTGCAGGCCGACGTCGCGGTGCCGATCACCGTCGAGTACTTCGAGCTGGGCCAGTCGGCGACCGTCACGCTGTCGTGGCGTGCACCGGGCGGCGAGCTCGAGCCGATCCCGACCTCCGCGCTGACCACCCTGCCCTCGCCCAGCGGCCTGCCCGGACCCAAGCCGCCCTACCTCAACCCGGTCGTCGGCTTCGACTGCCCCGATCCCGGCGTGCTCGCGCTGCCGCCGGGCGACGCGCCGCAGTACGCGATGGTCTGCACCGGCGGCAGCTTCCCGATCCGCAGCAGCCGCGATCTCGTCGCGTGGTCCGACACCGGCGTCGCGCTGCTGCCTGCGGGCCAGCCGGCGTGGGCCGCCAACGGCTGGCGCAACTGGGCGCCCGAGCTGCACCGCCAAGGCGATCGCCTGCTCGCCTACTTCACCAGCGTCGATGCCAGCGACACGCTGTGCATCGGCGCGCTGTGGGCCGACGCGCTGCAGGGCCCGTGGCAGGAGTCGCCCGCGCCGCTGCTGCAGGATCCGCTCGGGGTCATCGACGCGACGTGGGTCCACGACGGCGCGCAGCCGTGGTTGGTCTACAAGATCGACGGCAACGCCGTCGGCGCGCCCACGCCGATCCTCGCGCGCGCGCTCACGGACGACGGCCTCGCGTTCGCCCCCGGCAGCAGCCCCACGCAGCTGCTGGTCAACGATCCCGGCAGCTGGGAGGGCGGCGTGGTCGAGGCGCCGTGGCTGGTGCAGCGCGACGGGCAGTGGTTTCTGTTCTACAGCGGCAACGTCTACGACCACCGCTACCGCACCGGGGTCGCGCGCGCAGCCAGCCTGCTGGGTCCGTACGAGAAGCACGGCGCGCCGATCCTCGGCAACAACGAGCGCTGGGTCGGGCCCGGCCACGGCAGCGTGGTCACGGTCGGCAGCTTCGACTACTTCGTCTACCACGCGTGGTCCAACGCCGGCGACGGCAGCCACGACGCGGCCGCGGGCCGGCAGGTGCTCGTCGATCGCATCGCGTGGCAGGACGGCTGGCCGGTGATCGGCGACGGCACGCCCAGCCGCAGCTGGCAGCCGTGGCCTGGCGAACCCTGAGCGCGCCCATGCGGCCGCGTCCGGGCCGTCGCCCGCGGTGAAATCGCGGCGCAACCGCGACGGCGCCTTCGCGCACGCTACGATCGCGAACAGCTTGCCGGGCTCGGGCAACACCACGCGCGCGATCACGCCGCACCCCACCGACGTCGATCCCGACCTCGTGGTGCCGGTGCACGACGCGCTGGCGCAGCTCGGACCGGGCGCCGCGATCGCGCGCTACGTCGTGCTCGAACGCATCGGCCAAGGCGCCATGGGCGTGGTGTTCGCGGCCTACGATCCCGACCTCGATCGCAAGGTCGCGATCAAGCTGCTGCAGCTCGAAGAGTCCAGCGGCGGCGGCAGCCTGGGCCGTGCACGGCTGCTGCGCGAGGCCCAGGCGCTGGCGCGGCTGACCCACCCCAACGTCGTCGTCGTCCACGACGTCGGCACCTTCGAGGGCCGCGTGTTCGTGGCGATGGAGTTCGTGCGCGGCCAGACGCTGACCGAGCACCTGTCGCGCCACACGCTCGATCGCGACGCGATCGTCTCGCTGTTCGTGCAGGCCGGTCGCGGCCTCGCGGCCGCGCACGCCGTGGGCCTGCTGCACCGCGACTTCAAGCCCGACAACGTCATGGTCGGTGACGACGGCCGCGTGCGCGTGCTCGACTTCGGGCTCGCGCGCACCGCCGACGCGACCGCGCTGCCCGAGGCCGAGATCGAGACCGATCCGCCGCCCGAGCTGCGCTCGGATCCCGGGCTCGAGCCGCGCGAGCGCGGGCCCGAGGCGCTCGCAGCCACCGCGGCCGCGCCCGGCGGCGCGCCGGGGCTGTACGGCTCGGCCGGCGGTCGCAACACCGCGCGCAGCGGTCGCGTCGACGTCCGGATCACTCGCACCGGCGCGATGGCGGGCACGCCCGCGTACATGGCTCCCGAGCAGCACCGCGGCCTGCCGCTCGACGCCCGCGCGGATCAGTTCGCGTTCTGCGTCGCGCTGTGGGAGGCGCTCGCGGGCGAGCGGCCCTTCGCCGGACGGGATCGGTTCGCGCTGGCGCTGGCGGTGTGCAGCGGCCAGCGCCGCGCGCCGCCGGCCGAGGCGCGCATGCCCGCGTCGCTGCGTCGCGCGCTCGAGCGTGGGCTCGAGGTCGAGCCGGCGCGGCGCTTCGCCGACATGGACGCGCTGTTGGCCGCGCTGCAGCCCCGCCGCTCGCGCGCGCCGCTGCTGGCCAGCGTGGGCGCGCTCGCGCTGGGCGGTGCTGCGATCGCGTGGGTCGGTGGCGGTGGCGACGGCGACGGCCCGCGCTGCGATCGTGCCGGTGATCCGGCGCAGTCGGCCTGGTCCGACGCGCGCGCGCAGACGGTGGCGCAGCGCTTCGAGGCGGTCGGCGGCGCGCTGGGCGAGCAGACCGCGACGCGCGTGGCCGAGGGGCTGTCGCGCTACGCCCAGGGCTGGTCCGCCGCGGCGCAGGACGCCTGCCGCGCGACGCACGAGCGTGGCGAGCAATCGGCCGCGCTGCTCGATCGCCGCAGCAGCTGCCTGCGCACGCGCCTGGTCGCGCTGCAGGGCCTGGCCGATCGCTTCGAGCAGGCCGATGCCTCCGCGGTGCAGCGCGCCGCCGATGCGGTCGTGGCCCTGCCCGCGCTCGATCGCTGCAGCGACACCGCGGCGCTGCTCGCCGCGGTCGCACCGCCCGAGGATCCCGCGGTCGTGGCCGAGGTCGAGGCGATCCGCGACGCGCTCGGGGCCGCCGAGATCGACGGGCGCCTGGGCCACTACGCCGACGCGTACGCGCGCATGCCCGAGCTGCGACGGCGCGCCCGCGCCACCGGCTACCGCGCGATCGCGGCCGAGGTCGACGTGACCAGCGGTGATCTGGCCAGCGCCGCCGGCTTCACCGCCGATGCGCAGCGACAGCTCGTCGACGCCGCACACGCGGCCCTCGCCGCCGGCGACGACGCGTTGTTCGTGCGCGCCGCGACCGAGCTGGTGACCGTGGTCGGCGTGGGTCTGTCGCACTACGACGAGGGCCTGGCGTGGGCGGGCCACGCCGCCGCGGGGCTCGAGCGCGAAGGCGGCGACACGGCGCAGCAGGCTGCGCTCGCCGAGGCCGTCTGCGAGGTGCTGGCCGACAAGGCCGAGCCGACCTTCACGCTCGCGCAGTGCATGCGCGCGACCGAGCTGGCGGTGGCGCACTGGGGGCCCGACGATCTGCGCACCGCGCAGACCTACGAGGCGCTCGGCATCGGCTACGTCTCGGCCGCGCGCTACGCCGAGGCGCAGGAGCAGTTCGAGCGCGTGCGCGCGATCGTGCTGCGCGACAAGGGCGACGTGCACCCCGACGCGGTGCAGATCGACAACGCCCTGGCCGCGACCTGCTTCTACCAGCACGGCGCCGCGCCGTGCCTGCCGCGCTTCCGCGAGGTCGTGCGCGTGGCCGAGCGCGCGCTGGGCCCCGAGCACGAGACCGTCGCCGATCTGACCAACAACCTCGCGATCCTGCTCGAGAACGCCGGTGCGCTCGACGAGGCCGAGCAGCGAGCCCAGGCCGCGCTGGCGCTGCGCCGCGCCGCCTCCGGCGACGCGCATCCGGGCATCGCCGCCTCCCTCGCGGTGCTGGCCGCGGTCGATCACAAGCGCGGCGCGCTCGCGCAGGCGGCCGCGCGCTACGACGAGGCGGTCGCGATCTACGAGAAGACCCGCGGCGAGGCCCACCCCGACGTCGTGCGCACGCTGCAGTCGGCCGGCGAGGTCCGGCTCGCGCTGGGCGAGCGCGAGCAAGCGCGCGCGCGGCTCGATCGCGCGCTGGCGCTGGCGACCACGCTGGCACGCCCCGAGTCCGAGCTCGCGGCGCTGCGGGCGTTGCAGGCTCAGGCCGCGAGCACGTCGAGGTAGGCGCGCACGGTCGCCGCGAGTCCACGCCACAGCGCGTCGGATACCAGCGCGTGCCCGATCGAGACCTCGGCCAGGTGCGGCACCGCGAGGAAGGCTGGCAGGTTGTCGAGGTCGAGATCGTGGCCGGCGTTGACGCCCAGCCCCAGCGCGTGCGCACGCGTGGCCGCGGCCACGCAGGCCTGCAACGCCTCGCTCGCCGCGGCGCCGCCGTGCGCCGCGGCGTGGGCGTAGGGCTCGGTGAAGATCTCGATGCGGTCGGCGCCCAGCGACGCGGCCCACTCGACCGGCGCGATCGCGGCGTCGACGAACACGCTCACGCGCGTGCCGACCGCGTGCGCGCGCGCGATGGCGTCGCGCAGCGCGTCGCGATCGGCGTCGGGTCGCCAGCCGGCGCTGCTGGTGATCTCGCCGATCGCGACCGGCACCAGCGTGAACTGGTGCGGGCGCACGCGCTCGACCAGCGCGATCAGATCGGGTCGCGGGTCGCCCTCGATGTTGTACTCGACGCGGTCGCGCAGCGGCGCCAGCAGCTCGGCCAGCTCGAGCACGTCCGCGGTGGTGATGTGGCGCGCGTCGGCGCGCGGGTGCACCGTGATGCCCGGGCACCCGGCCGCGACGCAGGTGCGCGCGGCCTCGACCACGCTCGGGCGTCCGGCGCTGCCGCCCGGTGGCTGCCGCGTCCGCGAGTTCCGCAGCGTCGCGAACTTGTTCACGTTGACCGAGAGCCTGACCATCGTCGTCCGTCCCCGAGCGCACCCAGCCCGCGCCGCGGGCCGCGTCCACAGCGGCGCGGGCGATCATACTTGACGTCGCCAGTGCACCTGCGGGACAAACCGCGGACTCATGGCACGCGGAGACAATCGTCGCACTCCCAAGGCTCGCCGTCGTCGGCGCCAACGCAAGCTCAAGGCCCGCATCGCCCGCCGTCGCGCGGTCGCGACCGCCGGCGCGCCCAAGAAGGCCGCGAGCAAGTCGAAGTAGGCGACGCGCGAGCGCCGGCCCGCCTCGCGCACGGTCGCTCAGCCCTCGCTGGGATCGTCGCGCGTGTCCTCGCGCGTCGCGGGCGTCGAGCCGCCGCCGCGCGCCGCGTGCAGCCGCGCGAGCGCCTGCGCCTCCCAACCCAGCGCGCCCACGCGCGCGAGCGTGCCCGGTCGCAGCGCCTGCAGCGGCTCGGGCAAGAAGCTGCGGTGCTCGCTGTCGACGCCGCCGTCGAAGTCGTGGGGATAGCGATAGCCGACGCCGTAGCCCGCGGCCTTCATCATCGCGGTGACGGCGTTGCGCACGGACATCGGCACCGGCAGCGCACCGGAGCGCGCGACCTCCTTGCGCGCGGCGGCATAGCTCGCGAGCGCAGCGTTGCTCTTGGGTGCGAGCGCGAGCATCAGCGTGGCCTGCGTCAGGTGCAGCGCCGCCTCGGGCAGCCCGACCAGGTGCGTGGCCGCGGCGGCGGCCTGCGCCAGCACCAACGCCTGCGGCTCGGCGTTGCCGACGTCCTCGGCCGCGAAGATGACCAGGCGGCGCGCGACGAACATCGGGTCCTCGCCCGACTCGAGCATGCGCACCAGCCAGTACACCGCCGCGTCGGGGTCGCTCGCGCGCATCGACTTGATGAACGCGGACACGACGTTGTAGTGCTCCTCGCCGGCCTTGTCGTAGCGCAGCGCCTTGCGACCCAGCGCGTCGGCGACGTGCGCGGGGCTCAGCGTGGTGACACCGTCGGGCAGGAGGTCCACCGCGGTCTCGAGATCCGACAGCGCCCGCCGGGCGTCCCCGTCGGCGTGGGCCGCGAGCGCGCGCAGCAGATCGTCGTCGGCGACCAACCCGAGCTGGCCCAGACCGCGCTCGCGGTCCTCGAGCGCGCGCCGCAGCAGCCCCGCGAGCTCGTCGATCGACAGCGACTGCAACGCGAACACGCGCGCGCGGCTGAGCAGCGCGGCGTTGACCTCGAAGCTGGGATTCTCGGTGGTCGCGCCGACCAGACGGCACAGCCCGGCCTCGACGTGGGGCAGCAGCGCGTCTTGTTGCGCGCGGTTGAAGCGATGGATCTCGTCGACGAACAGCAGCGTCGCGGGGCCGATGCCGCCGCCGCGGCGCACCCGCGCGCGCTCGACCACCTCGCGGATGTCCTTGACCCCGGCGCCGGTGGCCGACAGCGTCTCGAACGCAGCGCCGCGATGGGCCGCGAGCAGCCGCGCGATGGTGGTCTTGCCGGTGCCCGGCGGCCCCCACAAGATCAGACTCGGGATGCGATCGGTCTCGATCGCGCGTCGCAGCACACGACCCGGACCCAACAGGTGACGTTGACCCACCACCTCGTCGAGCGTGCGCGGCCGCATGCGCTCCGCCAGCGGCGCAAAGCTGTCGCCGGCCGCGTTCGTGCCGCGGTCGTGGCCCGGCCGGGGGCCCGGCCCCGCGTCGTCGGCCGAGGCCGCGGCGGTGCTGCGATCGTCGAACAGCTCGGGAGCCCGAGGACGTGCCATGCGTGCTAGCCTCGTGATCGTGCGGGCGACGCGGCCCAGCGCTTGCGCGGTGGCGAGTCTACGCCAGCTCGGACGGCGGGCCCACGCCCTGGCGTGGCTGCTCGCGCTCGGTTGCGGCAGCCCCAACGCGCGCGTGCTCGAGCAGGACCAGGTCCCGGCCGTGGTCGCGCCGCGCCCCGCCGGTGACCTCTCGGAGGCCGACAAGATCCACACGCTGGTGCAGCGGGTCGCGGCCGCGGACGTCACGTTCGTGCGCGGCGAGACCGTGACCCCCGCGGCCCAGGTCGCGGCCGAGCTCGAACACCGCGCGGCGCGGCTGTCGGTCCCGACCGCGCGGCAGTTCGTCGACGCGATCGCCGGCAACGACCGCGGCAAGGCCGAGCCGCTGCGGGTGCGCCTGGCCGACGGCACCGTGCTCGAGGCCAAGGACTGGTACCTGGGCCAGCTCGCGGCGCTCGAGGGCAGCGCGCCGCACTCGAGCGCGCGCAAGCACGATCCCAACGCGCCGGTGACCCTGGGCATCCTCGACGCGCTGCTGATCGTCGAGCGCAGCAACTTGCGCTTCGTCGCGCCGCCGCGAAAGCTGTCGAGCGGCAAGACCCGCGGCAAGCGCAAGGAGTACAGCTCGGCCGAGTTCGCCGAGATGCTGCGCAAGAAGTGGGAGTTCCTCGGCGCCGACGTGCGCGACCTCGAGACCTTCATCCAAGAGATCGCATCCGACGCGTTCTCGAGCATGGAGCCGTATCGCGTGGTCCACCTCGACGGCAGCGAGGAGGAGTTCCGCGGCTGGCTGCTCGCGCAGCTCGACGCGCGGCGCCAGGCCCTGGCCAAGGGCGGCGCGCCGTGAGCGGCCGCGGGCTCGATCGCGTGCTGGTCGTCGGCGCGCTGCTGGGCTTGCTCGGCGTGGCCGCGGGGGCCATGGGCGCGCACGCGCTGCAGGGACGGCTGTCGGAGCAGCAGCTGGACTGGTGGCGCACCGCGGCCCACTACACGCAGCTGCACGCGGCGGTGCTGGTCGCGATCGGCCTGGCCACGTCGGCACCGCGGGTCGCGGCGCTGCGGATGGCCGCGACGGCGCTGGCAGCCGGCATCGCGATCTTCGGTGGGACCCTGGCCGCGATGGCCCTGGGCGCACCGCGGTGGCTGGGCGCGGTGACGCCGCTGGGCGGCGTGTGCCTGCTGGCGGGCTGGCTGTCGCTCGCGGTCGCCGGCGCGCGTGCCCGCCGTGGACCGGTCGCCGACCACGACGGCCCGCGCTGAGCCCCGCGGTCAATCTGCGCAGTGCCGCGGACGATGCCGCGGTTCGATGACGCCGCTGCAGCGCGCCTTTCTCAGCACCGTGCTCCGCTACGTCGCGCTGGTCCACGGCCGAGGCGATCGCGACGGCGAGCTCGCGTCGCTGCGCGCGTTGCTCGAGTCGCCGCAGGGCCAGCGCGACGATCGACGGCGCTGGCGTCGGCTCGCGCTCGCGCTGCCGGCGACCACGCGCAACACCGATCTGCAGGCCCCCGCGCAGATCGTCGACGTCGGCGCGGGCGGCATGCGGCTCGACAACCTCGGCCACCTGCGCCTGCGGCCGGGCGATCGCGTGGTCGTGAGCCTGCTGCCGCCGCCCAGCGCGGTGCGCATCGACGTGCCGTGCGAGGTCGTCCGCGCGGGGCCGGGCAGCGAGCTGGGCGTGCGCTTCTGCGGCCGCCCGCTCACGCTGCACCGCACGCTGCAGCCGCCGCTGGCCACGCGGCGGCCTGGCGGCACCGCGCGCATGGGTGCGGTCGACGACGCGGCGTGACGCGCCGGGGCTTCTGCCCGCACCCGTCCCGCGGCGGCGACCCGCCCCGGGCGCGACGA
>JAIBBS010000255.1 GCA_019694555.1 Nannocystaceae bacterium | reverse complement strand
GCCGAGCCCTGCTCGCGCAGCCACGCGTCGACCGCGGCGAGCTCGCTGGCGTGCTGGCCCGCGGCCGCGTAGCGCGCTCGGGCGGACTGGGCCAGGGCGACCGCCCGCGCCGAGTCGGCCGCGACCAGGGCGCGTGCGTAGGCGAACTCGATCTCCGCGCGCGTGAGCGGGTCCGCGTCGGCGAGCAGCGCGTCGGCGCGCTGCAGCGATGCGCGCGCCTGCTCGACGCGACCGAGCGCGAGCTCGGCGAGGCCGCGGCCGCGCAGCGAGTTGGCCAGCGACGTGGGGTTGGGGGTGGTCGCGGCCTGTCGCAGCGTCACCGCGTGGTCGAACTCGGCCAGTGCCTGCTCGGCGTGGCCCCACGCCAGCAGCACCTCGCCGAGATCGTGGTGCGAGCTGGCGATGAGGAAGTGGTTGCGCGGCAGCGCGGCCTCGCGGATCTCCGTGGCCTGGCGCAGCAGCGTCTCGGCCTGCTCGTACTCGCGTCGCTTGAGCCGCACGATGCCGCGCGAGTGCAGCGCGGTCGCCACCCGCGTGTGCCGCGGACCGTACAGCGCGCGCACGATGGTCTCGGCCTCCGACAGCGCGCGATCGGCTGCATCGAAGCGATCCGAGTCGGTGAGCGCGGTGCCGAGGTTGAGCAGGCTGTCGGCGATGCGCGCGTCGCCGGGCTGGAGGTTGCCGCGCCGCAGCGCCAGCGCGCGCTCGTGCTCGGCGACCGCGGCCGCGATGTCGCCGCGGCGACGCGCGGCCACGCCGAGGTTCTCGTGCAGGTCGGCCTCGAGCAGCGCATCGCCGCCGATGCGCCGCAGCGTGTGCGTGGCCAGCTGCGCGAGGCCCTCGACCTCGCGCGCGCGTGCGGGCGTGCTCGACACCACCCACACGAGGTCCTTGTTGGCCTCCGCGCGCACCAGATCGGCGCCGGCCTCGTCGGCCGTGCCGGCGGCCTCGCGCAGCGTCGCCTCCGCGGCCTCGCCGTCGCCCATCGCCGTCTCGGCGCGGCCCAGCAGCACCAGCGCCTGCGCGATGGTCGGGCCGTGCTCGAGCCCGCGTGCGGCCTCGACCGCGTCGCGTGCGGTCGCGAGCGCCTCGTCGTACAGCCCCAGCCGCAGCTGCTGTCCGCCGGCGGCGAGGCGATCGTCGACCGCCTCGAGCTGCGCCGCGAGCTCGCCGGTGGGCGCGGCGCCCGGGGTCAGCAGCGCGGCCCGATCGGCGCAGGGCTCGAACGACGGCAGCGCCGCGGCGGCCGAGACCGCCTGCGCGACCGTGCCATCGTCGGCGCGCGCGAGCAGCCGCGTCAACGCGCGCATGTCCTTGAGCCGTCGCTCGAGGCACGCGACCTGTCGATCGAGCATCTCCTGCGACTGCTCCTTGCGGATCGCGGTCGACTCGCACGCGTCGGTGTGCAGCGCGATGAAGCGCCGCGCGTGCTCGTCGAGCAGCCCCACGGTCGAGGCCAGCGCATCGGGGGCGTACGGTCGCGTGCTCTGGGCGAAGGCCTGCTCGACCTCGGCGCGCACCGGCGGATCCCAGATGCCCTCGAGCTTGCGATCGGCACCGCGGCACACCGCCTCGTCGGGCACCAGGCCCGACAGCAGCAGCGCACCGGCTCCGAGCACGCCCACGCCGACCGCCGCCAGCGCGAAGCGACGCTGTCGCGCCGCGGGATCGGCCGCCAGCGCGGCCAGCAGCGCGCGCATGTCGGGGTAGCGCTCGTCGGGGTTGGTCGCGAGCCCGCGCAGCACCGCCTTGCGCAGCCACGCCGGCACCGGCGGGCCCTCGCGCGTCGGCTCGCGCACGCGGCCGCGCACGACGTTGAACGCGATCTCCGGCGCGCGCTCGCCCGCGAACGGGCGCTCGCCGTACAGCGCCTCGTACAGCGACACGCAGTACGAGAACTGATCGGTGCGCGCGTCGACGGTGCCGCCGGTGTGCTGCTCCGGAGCCATGTACGCCGGCGTGCCGACCACCGCGCCGGCTTGGGTCAGCTGCACCGGCGTCGCGAGCGTCAGCGGTGCCGCCGCGTTCGACGACTCGCCGTCGGAGGTGCGCTCGAGCGTCGCGTCGTCCTTGGCCGTGCGCGCGAGCCCGAAGTCGAGCACCCGCGCGCGGTCGTCGTCACCGACGAGCACGTTCTCGGGCTTGAAGTCGCGGTGCACGATGCCGGCCGCGTGGGCGGCCGCGAGACCCTCGCCGGCCTGACGCCACACCGCCAGCACGTCGCGCCACGATCGCCGCCCCAGCTGCAGCCAGCGCGCGGCGTCCATGCCCTCGATGAACTCCATCGCGACGAACACCTGATCCTCGAAGGTGCCCACGTCGTGCACGGCCACCACCGCGGGGTGGCTCAGCCGCGCCATCGCCTGGGCCTCGCGCACCAGGCGGGCACGCGCGACGTCGACACGTCCGCGCGCACCGGGTCGGATCAGCTTGAGCGCGATCTTGCGGTCGAGCTCCGGATCGTAGGCGGCGTAGACGATGCCCATGCCGCCCGAGCCGATCTTGTCGAGCACGACGTAGCGCCCGACCAGATCACCGCGCAGACGAAACGCGCCGTCGCTGCCACGTGGATGGGCGACGGCCATCGGCTCGGCCGCGAGGCCGGGCGAGGTCTCGGCGGGCGTCTGGGGCGAGGCCGGCACGCGCGTGGAGCCGATCGTAGTACAGCGCCGCGGGACGCGCCGGTCCAGCGAACCGACCGCGTCGCATCGCCGCGGCGGCCACCGCCCCGCCGTGGGACGCCGCGCGCTGGCGGCGGTGCGCCGGCGTCGGGTATTCTGGCAGTGCTATGCGTGGTTGGGTTGGGCTGGCAGGACTGAGCGTGTGTCTGGGCTGCCTCGGCATCGAGGGGACGGAAGTGAGCACCGGCTCGCAGAACGACTCCGGCGGCACCACGGGCGTCAGCTCGACCCAAGGGAGCGAGGGCTCGATGACCACCTCCGCGGACGAGAGCGCGAGCGCGACCGTCGGCGATGGTTCGTCGGGCTCCGGCAACGCGAGCACCAGTGGCGCCGGCGAGACCGAGACCGGCGGCTCCGACACCACCGGGGCCGGCACCAGCGGCGAGACCGGCACGGGCAGCGACAGCGGCACGGGCAGCGACAGCGGCAGCGGCAGCAGCGGCAGCAGCAGCGGCAGCGACTCGGGCTCGTCGGGCAGCGACGGTGGCTCGAGCGGTGGCAGCTCGGGCACGACCGGCGTCACCGCGTGAGCGGACGCGACGCGGTGCGCGCGAGCAGCTCGCGGGTGCGCGCGCGCAAGGCCTCGGTGCCGGGTGCGGGCAGCGGCGCGAGACGGATCGCCGATGCGAGTGCGCACGCTCGCGCGAGCGCGGTGCGGTGCTGCGCCAACCGCAGTGCGGCGCAGCCGTGATCGCGCGCGACCGCCAGCGTCGGTGGCACGTCGTCGGCGTCGAAGCGCGCGAGGTCCTGCTCGGCCGCGGCGGTGCGACCGCGCTGCAGCTCCGCCTGCGCCGCGTCGAGCCACGCCGACGCGACCATCCAGTGTCGCGGGCCGAACGCCCGCGCGAAGCCCTGCGCGGCGCTGCGAAAGCGCGGCGCCGCCTCGGCGAACGCACCGCGCGCGGCCGCGAGATCGGCGCGGGCCTCCTCGGCGAACGCGACCCACGGATGCGCGTCGCCCAGCGCGGGCCGCAGCTGCAGCGCGGCCTGCTCGAGGTCGGCCTCGCCCTGATCGAGCCGACCGCCCGCGGTGCCCGCGGCGATCTCGGCCAGCGCGAGGTTGAGCTGCAGCAGCCCGCGATCGGCGACGGCGCGCTCGGGGAGCGCATCGATGGCGGTGTGATACGCCGCGACCGCTTCGTCGAGGCGTCCGAGCACCGCCAGTGCGGCCGCCCGCGCGGCGTCGACCTGCGCGAGCAGCATCGCCTCGCCGTGGCGTTCGAACGAGCGCCGTGCGTGCTCGAGCTCGACCAGCGCGTCGTCGAGCCGCTCGACGGTGGCGAAGTACGAGCCCAGCAAGCGGTGCACGTCGCCCACGGCGCGGCTGCGCGGACCTGCGACCGCCGCGACCTCGATCGCGAGCGCGCGGGTGCGGGCCTCGAAGCCGTCCAACCGACCCAGCGCGAGCTCGGCGTCGGCGCGCATGATCTGCACACGCACCGCCAAGGGCGTGCGGCGCAGGCCGGCGTCGTCGAGCAGCGCGAGCGCGGCGGTGGCGTGGCGCACCACCGCCTCGTGATCGCCCTCGTGCGTGGCCAGCCGCGCCTCGGCGGCCACGCGCTTGGCCGCGCGCATCGGGTCGAGATCGTCGGGCGCGATCGCGTCGGCGGTGCGGAGCCAGCGTCGCGCCGCGGTCACGTCGTCGTGCAGCAGGCCGACGTGGCTGCTGAGCTCGACCGCGATGCGGTGCGCGAGTCCGTCGGCGTGGGCCGCCCGCGCCAGCACGAACGCGCGCTCGAAGCCCGCGAGCGTGGCCTCGGTCTCGCCGCCGTGGCGCGCGATCGTGGCCTGCCAGTAGGCCAGCTGCGCCTGCAGCAGCGGATCGTCGTCGGCCGCGGTCTCGCGCAGCTGCGCGAGGTCGTCGGCGAGCGCCGCGGTGTCGCCCAGCAGCGCGTGCACGGTCGCCGCACGCACGTCGTCGCGCAGCGCCGCCGCATGCACGACCGCGCCGCGGCCTGCGAGGCAACGCTGCGGCTCGGGCAGCTCCGCGACCGCCGAGAGCGCGTCCTGCGGGGCCGCGGTCGCGGCCAGGGCCAGCACCGCGCCGAGGTCGTCGGCGTCGGACTGCAGGCACGCCGCGATCTCGGGCCGCAGGCGCGGCGCGGCCTCGCAGGCGCCCTCGAGGGTCGCGCGCCAGTGCTGCTCGTGGCGCAGCACCAGCGCGTCCATGCTCGAGACCACCGCCGCGGGCAGCGTGGTCGCCGGCAGTGCGGTGCTGGCCGAGTCGTGCGCCTGTGCGATCGCGTGGCCGTGCAGCGCCTGCAAGGCCTCGCCGCAGCCCGGATCACCGCCGCGCGCGCGCGGCTCGGCGCCCAGCAACACCGCCGCGACTGCGGCGGCCATGGCGACCAGGCCGCGCCGCGGTGCACGACGCCGCGACGGGCCCAGCCGGCGCAGCAACCCGTCCATGTCGGCGAAGCGCCGCGATGGCTCGGGCGACAGCGCGCGGGCGATCGCGTCGGCGACGGCCTCGGGCACACCGACGATGCCGTGGGGATCCACGAACTGCTGCCGCAGCTTGGCGCGGTACAACGCGGTGACCGAGCCCTGGGCGAGCGGACGCGCGCCGCACAGCCCCTCGAGCAGCGTGAGCGCGAACGCGTACTGATCGCCGCGCGCGTCGACGGCGTCGCCGCGGTGCTGCTCGGGCGCCATGTACAGCGGCGTACCGCCGAGGCCACGGCGCTCGCTCGCCGCCGGTGGATCGTCGCCGGTGTCGTGCAGCTCGGCCTCGGACGCGGCCCAGCGCGCGAGCCCGAAGTCCGCGACCTTGACGCTGCCGTCCTCGCCGACCAAGACGTTGCCGGGCTTGAAGTCGCAGTGGACCAGGCCCACCGCATGCGCGGCCGCGAGCCCGCGCCCGGCCGCCTGCAGCAGCGCGAGCGTCTGCGCCACCGGCAGGCCGCGGGCGAAGCACTGCGCCAACGTCGTGCCCGCGACGTACTCCATCACGATGTAGAGGTGGTCGCCGCAGCGGCCCACGTCGAACACCCGCACCACGCCCTCGTGTTCGACCTGCGCGAGCGCCTGCGCCTCGCGCTGCAGCGCGGCCTGGTGCGCGGCGCCGCGGCGGCGCACCAGCTTGATC
This sequence comes from Nannocystaceae bacterium, assembly GCA_019694555.1. Taxonomy (GTDB): domain Bacteria; phylum Myxococcota_A; class Polyangia; order Nannocystales; family Nannocystaceae; genus Xiheibacterium. Next base: position 4,216 of record JAIBBS010000255.1, on the reverse strand, counting down.
GCGACCTCGCGCTGCAAGAGCGGATCGAACGCGCGGTGGACCACGCCGAAGCCGCCGGCGCCGAGGCGCTCGCGCAGCACGTAGCGACCCAGCGGTCCGTCGGGGCGGCCGGCCGCCGGCGCGATGCGTTCGAGCCACGTCGCGCTGCCCTCGGCCTCGCTGCCGGCGCAGGCGGCGAACAGCGAGGTGATCCCGCTACCGTTGCCCAACACGGGTGCTGTCGTGCTCAACTCGGGCATACTTCGACCTCGCCCCCCGGCGGCGCGGCGCAAGGCTGCAAGCGCTGCGCCATGCGCCGGTACGGGCGGCGGGCTTGATAGGATCGACGCGTGAGCGAAACCGCCTCCGACGATGCGCAGCTGCTCGACGCCTGGCGGGGTGGGGACGCGCGCGCGGGTGAGCAGCTGGTGCGCCGCCACGCGTCGCGCCTGCGGCGGTTCTTCGCCAACAAGGTCGACGCCGGCGCAGACGATCTGTGCCAGCAGACCTGGGCCGCGTGCATCGAAGCGCGCGATCGCATCGAGCACGACGGTGCCAGCCGCAGCTTCGCGAGCTACCTGTTCGCGGCCGCGCGCCACCGCCTCATCAACTACTACCGACAGCACCAGCGTCAGGCGCAGCAGTTCGATCCGCTCGTGACCAGCGTGGCCGAGCTGGGCCACGGTGCCAGCGCCAACCCCAGCGGCGCGCTCGCGCAGCACGAGCGCCGCGCCAAGCTGCACGAGGCGCTGCGATCGCTGCCGCTCGACGCCCAGATCGCGCTCGAGCTGCACTACTGGGAGCACCTGTCGGTGCGCGAGATCGGTGACGCGCTGGGCGTGCCCGAAGGCACGATCAAGGCCCGGCTCGCGCGCGCGCGACAGCAGCTGCACCAGCGTCTGCATCCGCAGGCGTGATCGCGTTCGCCAGCAATCGATCGGATCGATGCAACCGCCCAGCCGCTCGCGTGTAGCAGCGAGCGAGGAGTCCGCATGACCCGATCCGTCTCTCGCACTGCAACGATTCACCCCCGGTTTCGTTCGTCGCTGCTCGCCGCGCTCGCGCTCGGTGGCTGCGTCGAAGGCGTCGGTCCCCGCGGCGTCGAGCCGCAACAAGACGATCGCGAGCAGGCCCAGCTCGACGTCGGCGACGAGGGCGACTCGTCGACCGGCACCATCGACATCTGTCCCGGCGACGAGGCGGGCAGCTTCGAGATGCCCAGCTGCCCCGAGCTCGACGGGCGCCAGGACTGCGTGCCCAAGGACGTCTATCACAAGGTCGCGGCGGGCGAGTACTTCAACACCTGCCGCAACTACTGCTACGCCGACGAGCACTGCTACGACCGCGCGACCGCGATGCTCGGTGCGCTCGACTCGGCCTGCAGCCTCGATCTGCACGGGCCCGACGGCAAGTGGTGCGGCCCGTTCACGCCACCGGACTCCACCGGCACCTGCGACGACCTGGTCTACAAGGTCGTCATCCGCTATCCCGACGGCGGCGACTGGACCTACCACATCGCGACGATGGTCACGACCTGCGAGGACGGGCAGTGCATGATCGATCCGATCGGCAAGCCCGCGAGCTCGCCCACGACCTCGTGCGTGAGCCCGCAGGATTGGTGCAAGGCCTGGGCGCACGGCGACACCGTCGAGTGGCACGACACCAACGATCTGCCGCCCAAGGGCAAGGTCTACTGCGAGATCGTGCCCGGTGATCAACGCTCGTGGCGCAACGGCAGCGTCTCCGATCCGACCGACGCCGGCACCGTCGGCCGCGTGTGCAAGGCGCTCGAGGATCACGTCAAGGATCTGTGCGATGACGGCAAGAGCCCGTATCCGATCGGCTGCGGCAAGGACCGCGACGGCGACGGCATCCCCGACGACTACGACAAGTGCCCCGACTCCAAGCCCGGCGCGGTCGTGAGCTACTGCGACGCCAAGCGCCTGGGTTGCGCGGCCGACGAGGATCCGCCGGCCACGGAACAGGACGAGGAGGACGGTGACGCCGCCTCCACCGGCGGCGACGTGCCCACGCCGGGCGGCGACGTGCCCACGCCCACGCCGGGCGGCGACGCCCCGACCGACGTGCCCGAGCCGCAGTGACGCGCGCGCGCGTGCGCGCCGATGGCCCCGACCGCAGCCGCGTTCGGGGCCATTTTTTTTCCGCGACCATGCAACCGCATCGACGCCGGTGTGTAGCAGCAGGCGAGGAGCCCATGCGCCAACACCATCTGAGCCCCGCAGCCATCATCGTCCGTCTCGGTTTCATCGCCCTTTGCGGCGCCGTCGCGTGCGACGCCGACTTCGCCCCGCGCGGCGTCGAGGACATCGCCAGTGATCGCGAGCTCGAGCCCGAGGTGCTCGACGGCTCGAGCGGCGGCACCGACGTCGGGCCGCTGCCCGGCGGCGACGACGGCAGCTGCACCGAGCTGGGCTGCGACGGCTGCCGCTTCGACGAGAGCCTGGTCGGCGACGACGAGATCTGCGTCGCCGAGCCCACCGTGGACGACGTCCCCGGCGGCAGCGACGGCGGCGCGCCGGATGCCGACGCCGAGCCCTGGGGCACCAGCGGCATCGGCATCGACGGCGACGACGACTTCGATCTCGTGCCCGCGCTCGATCCCAGCGCCGACAAGAAGGGCAGCAACTGCTACCCCGCGTTCCCCGACGGCTGCAAGCAGCTCAACGGCACCAAGATCCTCGGCGTGCGCTGGATGGAGCAGTTCCGTCAGGCCACCGCCAGCAACCCGTGGGTCAACGCGCCGCTGACGTTCAACCAGCTCACCGACGAGCAGGTCGATCAGATCATCAGTAACTGCAAGAACAAGCCCACCGAGCTGGAGAAGCTGGTGTGCGTCGCGGTCGCGGTCGACGTCGCGGTCGACGGCCTCGACGACAAGAGCGGCGACTACGTCTGCCGCCATCACATGGGCTCGCTGTACAAGGTGCTCAAGAAGATGGGCTACGGCAACACCGCCACCGGCTCGATCACGCACGCGTGGAACGAGGTCGAGATCGACACCGACGGCGACGGCGTCAAGGACACCATCGTGGTGCTCGACTCGTACAACGGCATCTACTACACGGTGCCCAAGAAGTAGCCCGGCGATCGCGGCCCGCGGGGCACCTTGTCGCGGCCACGTCGCCGTGCCAAGGTGCCCGGGCACCGTGACCACGACACCGTCCCGCACGCTCGAGACCTTCGCCAACCCCCGGCCCGGGCGCGACTACGAGATCCGTTTCGACTGCCCCGAGTTCACGTGCCTGTGCCCGCGCACCGGCCAGCCCGACTTCGCGACGATCCGCATCCGCTACGTGCCCGATGCGCTGTGCGTCGAGCTCAAGAGCCTCAAGCTGTACCTGTGGTCGTACCGCGACAGCGGTGCCTTCCACGAGGCGGTGGTCAACGGCATCCTCGACGATCTGGTCGCCGCACTGCAGCCGCGGCGCATGATCGTCGAGGGTGACTTCATGGTCCGCGGCGGCATCCACACGGTCGTCGAAGCCCGCCACGACGCGCCGGGCCACAGCCCGTGAGGCCCAGGACCGCGGCGTCGTGGCTGCCGCTGCGCGGTGGCGCCACCGCGGCGGCCACCGCCGCCGCGGCGCGTCGCTTCGGTGCGCCGGCGCGCGCGCTGGGCCGCACGGGCCTGTCGCTGTCGCCGCTGGCGATGGCCGCCGACGGCCTGCGCGATGCCGATCCCTTGCATGCCCGCGCGCTCGCGGCGGCGCTCGCGGCCGGCGTGAACCTCGTGACCGTGCGCGAGCCCGCGTCCGAGGGCTCGATGATCGCGCGCGAGCTCGCGAACGCGTGCCACGGCGGTGACGCGACGCGCGAGCAGCTGGTGATCGCGCTGCAGCTCGAGGACGCCGACGTCAGCGCCGAGCGACTCGATCGCGCGCGCGCGCGGCTGGGCCTGGCTCACCTCGATCTCGCGCTGCTGCCGGTGGATGCACCCGAGCCCACCGCGGCGACGCGCGCCGCGGTCGCGTCGCTGCAGGCCGAGCTCGCCCGCGGCACGCTGGGCGCGTGGGGGCTCTCGACGCGCGGCGTGTTGCCGTCGCTGCCGCCGTGGCTGGCGCTGGGCGGCGACGCGGCCGCGCCGGTCGCCGTGCCCGTGCCGGTGAACCTGCTCGCGCTCGCACCCGCGTGCGCGGACGCGGGCCCGTCGTGGCTGCGCGGAGCCGACGAGGCCGCCGTCGCCGCGCTCGCGAGCCAGACGATACGCGCGTGAGTG
>JAIBBS010000254.1 GCA_019694555.1 Nannocystaceae bacterium | reverse complement strand
GCGGCCTGCGGCGCGCGAGCGACCGCGACGCGAGCATGGTGCATGACGCCTGGCGATCGCATGCTCATCCCCCGAGATCCCCAGATCCCATCGTGCCGCCCGTGCGGCCGCACCGCGGCCTCGCGGCCGGCGGCCGGCGCGAGGCAGCACACGCCCGGGCGGATCGGCCGGTGCGCCCGCGCCGTGACGGCCGCCGGCCGCCCCCGCCAGCTGCGTGCTACCTTCGGTGTCGGCCGCGGGGACGCATGATCGGGGGAGGCGTAGCCGTGCTCGACGACGAGCTGCAGTCGGTGACCGCACCGGTCACGCGACAGCACACCGTCGTGCTGTGCTGCGCGCAGAGCGTGGTCGAGCTGGTCGAAGAGGTCGCTCGCAACCTCCGCGGACTCGGCTTCGACGTGCAGGTGATCTGCGGCGCCGAGGCGCGACAGGTGCTGCTCGGCTCGGCCCGCGATCGCGACGCGCCGACGATCTATGTCGTGTGCGTGCAGGGCACGCTCAAGGAGCAGGTGCTCAAGCCGCTGCGGCAGGCGCTCGCGACCCACGGCGGACCCAACCATCACCTCTTCGTCGCGGTGCTCGACCTCGCGCTGCCGCTGGCGATGGTGGGCCAGATCCGACGCTTCGCGGAGGCGCTCGAGCGACCGATGGGTCGCCGTCGCCGCGATGGTCTGGGCGAGCGTCGGCAGTGGCGCGAACAGCTGGGCCCGCACGGCGATCGCGTCGCGACGCGCTCCTACCGTGCCGTCGGCGTGCAGGGTCCGTCGGCGAGTCAGGGCGTGCCGGGGCCGATCCGCCGCAGCGGTCCGCAGACGGTGATCGGCAACGCCACCGTCGCGCGCATCGGTGCAACCGACAAGTACCGCGCGGTGACCGGCGCGCTGCCCAGCATCGCGGATGCGACCGAGCCCAGCGACGAGAGCCGCCGCCGCCGTCGCAAGGCCCATGCGCCCAAGGTGCGCGTGCGCGCCGTGAATCCTGCCAAGCCGCGTCGCAGCACGCCGGCGCCCGACGCCATCGCGGCGCCCGACGACGCGCCGACGATCCAGACGACGCCCGCGCAGACGGGTGACACCGTCGTGACCGGCGCGCCGCAGCCGACCGCAGGACACACGCCGTCGGTGCCGCTGCTCGCCGAGACGCTCGCACCTCCGCCGACGCCGCTGGCCGCACCGATGCCGATGCTGGCCGAGCCGCCGCGCTCGCGCGCACCGCTGTTCGTCGCGCTCGCGCTGCTGCTCGTCGGTGGTGCCGGCGTCGCCGCGTGGTCCACCGGCATGCTCGCGCGCTGGACCGGATCGAACCGCGGCGAGGTCGCGAGCGCGGGCACGGTCGCGCGCTCGACCGCGAAGTCCGAACCCGCGGCACAGCCCGAGTCCGCACCGCCGGCGAAGCGCGAGCCCACGCTCGCGGCCGCACCGACGCCGGTCGCCGAGCCCGAGCCCACACCGAGCGCGCCACCCGAGCCCACCGCGCCCGCCGTCGAGCCCACCGCGCCCGCCGTCGAGCCCACCGCTCCCCAGGCCGCGGCGCCGCCGTTGACCGCCGACACGCCGCCGCCGCCCGACGAGCCCTCGGTCGCCGCGCAGCCGCCGGTCGAGGTCGCACCCGCGCAGGACGACGACGAGCCGACGCTCACCTCACCGGCAGCTTCGTCGGCGCTCGACGACGCGGTCGCGCGTCGCAAGCTGCGCGCGACCGACACGTTGTACGTCACGCTCGGCTCCGCGGCGGCGCGCAGCTGGGCCGACGCGCGCAGCCGCTGCGAGGCGCTCGAGGTCGAGGGCGTCGCGGGCTTCCGCCTGCCCTACCGTCGCGAGCTGCAGCTGCTCGACGCGATCGGCCTGTTGCCCGACGAGCCGCACTGGTCGCGCACGGTCCCCGACGACGACACCACCGCCGCGTTCGTGCTGCACCCCAGCACCGGCCAGCTGGTGGTGTGGCACAAGGACGAGCCCGCCGCGTCGGTGTGCGTGCGCTCGCGCTGAGCGACGCACGCGCGCGCCTCAGGTGTCGGACTTGGGCTCGCGCTTGCGACCGGCGAGGCGAAACCACACGCCGGCGACCGCAGGCGTCAACGCCAGCGTCGCCAGGATGCGCAGCGGCTGCGTCAGCTTGGTCGCGACGTAGGCGGCACCGATGCTGCCGGTGTTCTCCGCCGCGCCGTCGACCTCCACGCCCATGCGGATCGCGACGACGAAGCCGATCCACGTCAGCGCGAAGATCGTGAAGTAGGTCGCGATCGCGATGCCGCCGAACTCGGCGAAGTGTTCGCGCAGCTGCTCGCGCTTGGCCTTGAACCACGCACCGGCGCGGCCGAGCGCGCCCTTGGGCGGCGGCGGCGGGGTCGGGTCCACGGCCTCAGCGGACATCGGCGAAGGTCCTCAGCTTGGTCCCGAGCACGTCGAGCGCGACGTCGTTGCGACCGCCCTCGGGGATGATCATGTCCGCGAAGCGCTTCGACGGCTCGACGAACTCCAGCGTCATCGGCCGCACGGTGCTGTAGTACTGCTGCCGCACCGACTCGAAGGTCCGCCCGCGCTGTTCGATGTCGCGGCGGATGCGTCGGAACACGCGGATGTCGGCGTCGGTGTCGACGAAGAGCTTGATGTCGAACAGCTCGCGCAGGCGGCTGTCGGCCAGCACCAAGATGCCCTCGACGATGATCACCGGCGCCGGAACCATGCGCACGGTCTCGGCCGCGCGGCGGTGGGTGGTGAAGTCGTAGACCGGCACCTCGACGGTCTCGCCGCGGCGCAGACCGCTGAGGTGCGTGACCAGCAGCTCGGTCTCGAGCGCGTCGGGGTGATCGAAGTTCAGATCCGATCGCTGCTCGTACGACAGCTCGGGGCGATCGCGGTAGTAGCTGTCGTGTTGCAGCGTGGCCACGCGCCCGGCCACGGCCTGGGCCAGCCGCGACGCAACGGTGGTCTTGCCCGATCCAGTCGCACCCGCGATTCCGACGACGAGGCAGTGCACGGCGATGTCGTCCCATACCACGGACACGGCACGCGCGGCGCGCCCCGGCGCGGGCCGGCCGCGCGCGCAGGCCGTGCGGTCGCGCATGGCCGACGCCGCCGACACGCGCGCGCGCGTGCCCGCGCCATCACGCCGCCTTATGAGGACGGCATGACGCTCGCGCCCCGCTTCGCCGCCAACGATCGCTCCTGGGTGCGCCTGTCGGCGGGACAGGTCGCGGCGCGCGAGCGCGTGCTGGCGAAGCTCGCCAGCGGCGAGTACGCGCAGGCGTCGAGCCCATGCTTCTGCGGCCTGCCACCCCACGACATCCACGTCGCCGATCGCGACCGTTACGGCCTACCGGTGCGCACGGTGCTGTGCGGCAACTGTGGCCTGATGCGCAGCGATCCTCGGCTCGACGCGCCCTCGGCCGCACGGTTCTATCGCGACGACTACCGCGATCTGTACACCGGCCCCGGCAACGGCGAGACGCTGTTCGAGAGCCAGCGCCAGCGCGGTGAAGGCCTGCTGCGTCTGCTCGCGAAGCTCGTGCCGCAGATCGATTCGGTCTACGAGGTCGGCTGTGGTGCCGGCGGCTTGTTGGCGCCGTTCGCCGCCGTCGGCAAGCGCGTCGCGGGTGTCGACCTGGGCGACGAGTACCTCGGCATCGGCCGCGCGCACGGCCTGACGCTGGTGCACGGCGACGCGTCGGCCCTGCTCGCGCACCAGGGCCGGCCGGCCGACCTGGTGCTGCTGATGCACGTGCTCGAGCACTATCACGACCTGCGCGCGAGCGTGGCCGAGGTCGCGACCTTGGTCGCCGACGGCGGTGTGCTCTTGGTCGAGGTGCCCGGCCTCGCGACCATCGCCACGCACTACCGCAACGACGTGCTGCTGTACCTGCAGAACGCGCACAACTATCACTTCACCGCGGCGACGTTGCAGTTCGTCTTGCGGGGCTGTGGCCTCGACGTGCGCGCGTGCACCGACGACGGCGTCGCGCTGTGCGTCAAGCCCGAGGCCGGGCAACGCGTCGCGCCGATGCCGGCGCCCGCGGGCGAGGCCGAACGCGTGATGCGACTGCTGGCCGAGCTCGAGACGCGCTTTGCCGCCGCCGCGGGGCCGCGCGCCGCCTGAGGGCCGGCCAGCGAATGCGCGAGGGCGCCGCGCCGACGCGCGCTATGATCAGCGGCGGTGACGGATGCGACCTCCGAGCCCGACGGCCCGCGTGACCCCGACGCGGAGATCGCCAGCGGACTGGTCGCGACCACCGTGCTCGAGGGCGGCAGCGCGGCCGCAGACGCGCCACGGCTGACCCGCGGCACCAACGTCGGTCGCTACGTGGTGATCGACTGCATCGGCAGCGGCGGCATGGGCGTGGTCTACTCGGCCTACGATCCCGAGCTCGATCGCCGCGTCGCACTCAAGCTCCTGCGCGCCGACGCCCGCGGCGGCCCCGGCCTGCGCGCGCGTGATCGGCTGCTGCGCGAGGCGCAGGCGATGGCCAAGCTGTCGCACGCCAACGTGCTGCCGGTGTTCGACGTCGGCACCCACGAGTCGGCGGTGTTCATCGCGCTGGAGTTCGTCGAGGGCGAGACGTTGCGCGCGTGGCTCGAGCGCGAGCGGCCGCACTGGTCGCGCGCGCTGCCGCTGCTGGTCGCCGCGGGACGCGGGCTCGCGGCCGCGCACGCCGAGGGCCTCGCCCACCGCGACTTCAAGCCCGAGAACGTGATGATCGGGCGACGCGGCGAGGTCCGCGTGATGGACTTCGGCCTCGCGCGGGCCTTCGGCGACACCCACAGCGGCTCGACCACGCAGGGCTCGATCGGCGCCGTGCTCGACGACGCGGCGCTGACCCGCACCGGCTTCGTGCTGGGCACGCCGGCGTACATGGCCCCGGAGCAGCATCGCGGTCTGACGCTCGACGCCCGTGCGGATCAGTTCGCCTACTGCGTCACGCTGTACGAGGCGCTGTACGGCCATCGCCCCTTCGAGGGTCGCAACGCCGCCGAGCTGGTCGCGGCCGCGACCGCGGCGCGCTTCCGTCCGATCCCACGTGGACTCGACGTGCCGACGTGGTTGCGTCGCATCGTCGTGCGCGGCCTGCAGGCCGAGGCCAGCGCTCGCTGGTCCGACATGGATCAGCTGCTCGCGGCGCTGCAGCACGATCGCACCCGCACGCGCCGCGCCGTCACCACCGTCGTCGCGGTCGGCGGCACCGCGGCGGCGCTGGGCCTGGGGCTCGCGGGTCGCGGCGCCGCGCCCGATCCGTGCGCCGCGGCGGCGACCGCACTCGACGAGGTCTGGACGCAGCCGCGCCGCGATCGCATCGCCGCGGCCTTCGGCGCCGCCGGGGTCGGCTTCGCCGGCGACACGTGGACGCGCGTCGATGCCGGCCTCGACGCCTGGGCCGGCGCGTGGGTGCGCGGCCGCGTGGACGCGTGCGAGGACGTGCACGTGCGCCACGAGCAGACCGACGCTGCGCTCGACGTGCGCAACCTGTGCCTCGATCGGCGGCGCGTCGAGCTCGATGCCTTGCTCGGGGTCTTCGAGGCCGCCGACGCGGCGGTGGTCGAGCGCGCGGTCACGGCCGCGGCCGGCCTGGGCGCGCCGCAGGATTGCGACGACGTCGAGCGCCTGCTCGCGCCGTTGTCGACGCCGGCGCCGGGCCAGGCCGCGCGCGTGGCCGAGCTCGGCGCGGAGCTGCTGCGTGCCGACGCGCTGCGTCGCGCCGCGCGGTACGAGCCCGCGCTCGCGCAGGTCGAGGCGGTCGCACGCGAGGCGCAGGAGCTGGGCTTCGCGCCGCTGCTGGCCCAGGCCGAGGTCGCGCGCGCGCAGCTCGAGATCGATCTCGGGCGGCTCGAACCCGGCACCACGCGTCTGGCCGAGGCCGTCGACGCCGCCGAGGCCGCGGGCCTCGACGAGCTCGTCGCGCGCGGCGACATCGTGCTCGCGACCGCGGTCGGGGTGCAGCTGGGTCGCTCGGCGCAGGGCGAGCGATGGGCCCGCGCGGCGCTGGCCAAGGCCACGCGGCTGGGCGGCGGCAGCGTGCTGATGGCCGACGCGCTGCTGGTGCGCGCGACCGTGGCCGACGCCGCCGGTGACTTCAAGACCGCGCGCGAGCACACGCTCGCGGCGATCGATCTGTGGGATCGACTGCAGCTGCACGGGCCGCAGCGCACGCTGGCGATCTCGAACCTCGGGCGCGTGGCCTTTCGCGAGCAGGACTGGGACACCGCGTTGCGGGAGTTCGAGCGCGCCCACGCGGCCGCGATCGAGACCTTCGGCCCGCAGCACCCCGACGTGGCCAAGCTGCTGTCGAACATCGCGTCGGTGCGTCACGCCGCCGGCGACTTCTCCGGCGCCCAGCGGGATCTCGAGCGCGCGCTGGCGATCTTCGAGGCCGCGCTGCCACCCGATCACCCGTCGATCAACGTGACGCTCGCCAACGTCGCGGCGTTGGCCTACCGCCAGGGCCGCTACCCCGAGGCGATCTCCGCGGCCGAGCGCGCGATCGCCAGCTACCGTCGCACGCTGGGACCGGACACGATCCGCGTGGCGCCCTCGCTCATCAACGAAGCGCTGGCGCTGGCGGCGATGCGCCGCGACGACGAGGCGCTCGCACGCTACCGCGAGGCCGCGGCGCTGTTCGACACGCACTACCCCGACGGCCATCCCGAGGCCTCGAAGGCGCTCACCGGCGTCGGCGAGATCCTCTCGCGCAAGGGCGAGTTCGACGCGGCCGCGGTCGCGCTCGAGCGCGCCGTGGCGCTGGGCGGCGTCGAAGGCATGAATCCCTACGAACACGCCGAGGCCGAGTTCGCACTCGCGCGCGTGCTGTGGGACGCGGACGCGCGCCGCGATCGCACGCGCGCGCACGGCCTGGCGGTGCGCGCCGCCCAGACGCTGCGCGCCGGCCCGCCCAACGAACAACGACTGCTCGCCACGCTCGAGACCTGGCTGCAGGATCACCCGGAGCCGCGCTGATGATCCGCCTCGCCCTCGCCTCGTCTGCCGCCACGCTCGCGCTGGCGTGCGCACCCCCGCCGGCGCCGGCGGGCGCACCGGTGGCCGCGCGCCGCACGGACACGCCGGCGGTGCGCGACGACGCGGCTGCCCGCACCGGCGACGACGCGGGCGCGCGCATCGAGCCCTCGCCGCCGCCGAGCGAGCCCGGATCCGTCCCGACGTCGGCGCCCGAGCCCGCACCCGCGCCCAAGCCCGTGGGCTGTTGGGAGCGCACCTTCGGCCAGCCGCCGGCGGCCGGCAGCGAGACGCCGTCGTTGAAGGCAGCGGTGCCCGGCTGCGATCGCTGCGAGACGCTGGTGCTGGGCCCGCGCGCCGAGGGTCTGCATCCGCAGGTGCTCGTACGCGTGCGCGACGTGGTCGAAGCGCTGCCGCGGCCCGAGGTCGACGAGCCGGTGCTGTGGATCAACTCCGGCCGCCGCGACGGCGAGCCCGACGACAGCATGCACAACCAAGCCCTGGCGATCGATGCCGTCATCTGCGGCATGGACACGCGGCAGACCGGCGCACGCCTGCGCGAGGCCGGCTTCACCTGCGTGATCGAGTACTACGACGCCGCCGGCAATCCCTGCCACTTCGCGCACGCGGATCTGCGCGGCACGCAGTGGGCCCAGGGCGCCTACGCCAAGGGCGGTCGCAAGGAGAAGACCTGCCCCAAGCGGGCGAAGAGCAAGACCATGAAGTGCGACGGCTCGACCAAGCGCGACTGGACGTACAGCGAAGGCTGACGCGACACGGATCGAAATCCCCGCGCGCGCCACTGCGTCGCCATGACGCTCAGGTCCCTGTGTGCCGCGCTCGCCGCGGCCCTCGCCCTCCCTGCCTGCGACCCCAGCAACGGCGCAGACGAGTCCGATCCCGAGGCGGGCGGCGACGACGCGAGCAGCGGCGGCGAGCCGGCGCTGACCCACGGCTCGTTCTCGCTGCGGCTCGAACGCGGCGAGACGCAGACCTCGGACCCGTTCGCGGGCACCGGCACGGTCATCGCGAGTTTCGAGTACGAGCAGTGCCTGCGGCAGTTCTACGAGGCCCACCCTCAGTGGAGCGACGACGGGCCGCAGGGCGTCGCGATCTTCGGCGGCCGCGAGGCCGGCGGCGAGGGCTGGCGTGATCGGTTGTGCGAGCAGTCCGATGCGCAGTGCGAGATCGCCTCGATCGGACAGGACGTCGACATGCTGAGCGTGACCTACCGCGTGTCGGGACCGCTCGAGGGTCACACGCTCGAGTTCGGCCCCGTTCCGACCGAGGCGCTGGCGGCCTGCAGCGACGGCGTCGCGCCGACGATGCGCTTCGTGGGTGTCCGCGGCTACGACGCCGAGACCGGCGAGCTGCTGTGGACCCCGGAGGCCATCTCGCCCCCGCGCGCAAGCGTCGGCGGAGTCGTGGAGGTCCTCGCGGCGCGCTGATCGGCGTACGTCGCCTGCGTCACGCGGGCTGCAGCGTGAACAACGGCGCGCCGAGGATCTCCGCCAACGCCTTGTAGGCTCGATGCGCGCGCACCCGCACTGCGCCCTGCTTCACACGCAGGCGCTCGGCGACCTCGGCCATGCTCAGGCCGCCGAGCTTGTGCAGTCGCACCACGTCGCGCTGCGTCGCGGGCAGCTGCTCGAGCGCATGGTCGAGCACGCGCGCGGCCTCGCGGGTGGCTTCGAGCTCGAGGCCGATGTCCTCGGGCGAGACGCCGGGCTCGGGCGCGCCGATCGACGCTCCGTCCCCGCGCGCGACCACGGTCTGATGGCGACGCTCGCGGCGGTAGTGCTCGCGCAGGTGATCGAGCGCGACGTTGCGCGCGATCGAGAGGTACCAGCCCTCGACCGCACGATCGGCACCGACCTCGACCGACTCGAAGCGACTGCGCGCGGCGTGGGCACGCAGGAACGTCAGCTGCAGCAGGTCGTCGACCAACACCGGGTCGTGCACGAGCCGCGACAGCCGCGAACGCAGTCGCGGCGCCAGCGTGGCGTACAGCCGCGCGAACACCTCGTCGTCGCCCGCGACGTAGCGCGCCATCATCTGGTGCAGCGGGAGCTCGCGCGGCTCGTGGCTGCGGGCGGTGGCGGTGGGCAGCAGGGTGTCCGAGGCTTCGTTGGCGGTCTGCATGGCCGGGTCCTGTTCGTTCGTCGGGTCGAGCTGGGAAAATAGTTGACTGGTCGTCTAATCTGACGGCGCGAATCCGGGCGTTTTGGGCCGGTTTCGCGAGGGTCTGGGGCGTTCAGGCGGGTGCGGGGCCGGGCTGCGGGCTGCGGACCGGGACCTCGATGGCGCGCACGGCCACGTCGGCCAGCCGCGAGAAGACCTTGGGGTCCTTCGCGGTCTTGGTCAGCACCATCGCGCCTTCGATCATCGCGACCAGGGTCTCGGCGGACACGCGCGGATTGTCGACCGCGAGCTCGCCCCGGGCGACGCCGGTGCGGATGAGCGTCTCGAACGCGCCGGTCAGCGCTTCGAACACGGTGGCGATCTTGCGGCGGATGGCTTCTTCGCGGTCCGCCATCTCGAGCGCGAGGTTGCCGATCGGGCAGCCCTTGAGGCAGCCATCGCGCGCGTGGCCTTCCTCGAGCAGGCGGCCGAAGGCCTCGAACATCGCGCGGATCTGCTGCGGCACGCTCACGCCGGCGCGGAAGCTGGCGATCACCAGCGCCTCGTACTGCCGCGCATAGGCGTCGATGGCATCGAGGGCCAGGTCGAGCTTCGAGGCGTAGAAGTGATAGAAGCTGCCCTTGCGCAGATCTGCGGCCTCGCAGATGTCCGCGACGGACACCGCGGTGTAGCCCCGCTGGTGGAACAGGCTCGCCGCGGTCGCGATCAGGCGATCCTTCGCGTCACTGCAGCGACCCATGTTCCGCCCCGGTCATTCTTGACTGACTGGTCAACTATGGCTGCCGACCCGCCGGGCGTCAAGGGCCCCGGCGACGGTTCCGGCCGGGCGATTGCGCGCGGCCGGCCATCGGCGCCGCGGGCGGGGCCCTGCGCCCTGCGGGCACGCCCGGCCGCGGCGGCAGCCCGGTGTGCTGCGTCAGGGCGGTGCCCGGCCGCGGTCCGTCCTTGCG
>JAIBBS010000051.1 GCA_019694555.1 Nannocystaceae bacterium | reverse complement strand
GACGATCGGGTGGTGACCCGGTGATGAGCCGGGTGGACCCGGTGATACTCTTGGGGCGTGATGCGGCGCGCGATGCTGGTCGTCCTGGTGGTGTTGAACGCGGTCGTCCTGCTCGGGCAGCTGTGGCCCGCGGGCGCCGCTGCCTTCGCCAAGACGGTGAACATCGCCTTCTTGGTGAGCAGCTTGGGCGACTTCGGCTGGAGCCTCGCGAGCAAGCGCGGCTGAATCACGATCGGCCTCGCGTCGTTCCTTGCGGCCGCGCCGCGCTCATCGCTGCGCCGGCACCGGCTCCCACAGGCAGCCGCCCGCGTCGACGCCCGGTGCGGCGCAGCACTGCAGCACGTGGTCGCGCGCCGGTCCGAACAGCATCTGCCACGCGTCGAAGTCGGGCACCGCGAGCCCGGGTCCTGGCATCCAGTACGCGAGCCGCCAGTGCGGGTCGCCGGGCATCGCGGCGTCGTGCACCGACTGCTCGTGGGTCGCGTCCTTGCCCAGCCCCAGCGAGTTGGGTGCGAAGCTCGAGCAGGTGCCCTCGCTGCCGATGCGGTGGCACGCGGTGCAGGCCGCAGCCTCGCGCGAGACCAGGTGCGAGTTGCCGGTCGGCATCGCGTTGCCGTCGAGCCGCGCGAACGAGTACGGGCCCTTGTCCGCCGCGACCGAGATCCACTGCGTCGACTGCAGGTACGGCGTGAAGATGAACGGATCGTGATCGTGACAGGTGCGGCAGGTACCGCTGCCGTCGACGAAGTAGAACACCTCGAGGAAGTGCTCGCGCTCGGCCTCGCTGGCCTCCATCAGATCGAGTGGCGGCATGTCGTCGTCGTGGGTGACGTCGTCGATGTCGTCCCAGAAGCACGCCACGCCGGTGCGCGTGTTCTGACCGATCAGGCCCATGTCCTCGTAGATCACGGTGCCGTCGACGTCCTCGTAGGGATCGCGGCAGATCCACCGCAGCATGACGTCGCCGTGCTGCAGCTGCCCGAGCTTGCTGCCCTGGCGGCACGATCCCGTCAGCAGCGATGGGTTGGTGCACGCGGTCGCGTCGTCGGCCGCGGGCTCGAGCACCGTGTCTGCGCCCGAGACGTCGGCGTGGTACGTGACGATGTCCGTCGCCGTGCTGCACTGGACCTCGTCGCGCGTGGGCAGCCAGTTGTCGAACGCGGCCTTGCAGCGGCACGAGTAGCACAGCATGATCCCGGCATCGCTGCGCGTGTCGACGCAGGACTCGGTGCAGTCGATCGGCACGATCGGCTCACCGGTCGAGCTCTCGTCGGCGCCGCTGCTGCTGCTGCTCGCCTGCGTCGAGCTCGAACCATCGCCGGCCGTGGCGGTCGTGCCCGTGCTGCCGCCACCGCTGCTGGTGCCGCCCTCGGTGCCGTCGGCGCCGTGGTCGCGCGCGCCGCAGGCGAGCAGCAGCAACGCGGCGACGACGGCGGTGGAGCGTGGCATCCGCTCTTGTTGCCACGGACGCGGCCGGAGGCACAAGTGCCGCGACACGCATCGGCGCGCGCGCCCTACCAAGCCGTGGGGAAGGGCGGCCCGCGCTTGCCCTGCACCGGGCTGCGACCGTCCGTGTGCAGCGGGAACCTTGCTGCGAGTCGTGGATGAGACCTGAGGCGTCACATCCGCGACTCAGAAGCGCGCGCGCAGACCCATCGACGGCAGCGTGTAGCGCAGCCCGATCGGCGTGCACTTCGCGACGCCGCGTGCGGGATCGGTCTGCGCCGCGACCACCAGCTGGCCCATGCGCAGGCCACCGGGCAGCGCGCCGGGACTCTGGCCGCACGCGATGGTGTCGAACGAATAGGTCGCGTTGTTGATGTCGAGGAACAGATCGAGCTGCCAGTCGGGGTAGCGCCAGTTGCGTTCGATCCGCAGATCGAGCTGGAAGAACGGCGCCATGCGGGCGTTGTTGCGGTTCTGCGCCAGCGCCTCGAGGCTGGTCTGATCGCCGATCGGTGCCGTCCACGGGCGGCCGCTGTGGTAGTGCACGCGACCGCCGAAGTTCCACTTGTGGCTGACGCGATAGCCGAGCACGACGTTGAGGATGTGCCGCTGATCCCAGCTCGACGGCGCGCGACCACCGACGTTGTAGTTTCGCACCGAGCGCGACAGCGTGTACGCGGCCCAACCGAACATGCGCATCTCGGGCGCCAGCCGCAGCATCGTCTCGAGACCGTAGGCCCAGCCGTCGACCTTGGTGATCACGTCCTCGAGCTCCGAGATCGAACCGCCGGTGCTCGCGGCGCCGAGATCGTAGTCCTGCAGGTTGCTGAGGTAGCCGCCGTAGGCCTCCTGGATCAGCTGCAGACGATCGGGGATCGCGTCGAACTCGTAGCCGAACGCGCCCTGGACGTTCTGCTGCAGACCGCGCTCGAAGCCGAACGATTCGATCGCCGGCACCGGGATCGGGAACGCCGGCGGCTGGTGGTACATGCCCACGGCCTGACGCAGCGTCCAGCGCCGCGCGACCTTCTCGCGCAACGTGATGCGTGGATCGACGCCGATCGCATGGGTCACGGCGGTCGCGTTGGGCAGGTACGGGCTGCCGCCGACCTGCGCGTAGGCGTCGACGCGGACACCCGGTCGCATCTCGAAGCCGCCCTTGCGGATGAGCGCCTCGAGGTACGCGCCGGAGGCCGACACGAAGCGCTCGCTGAACAGCAGCGAGATGTCTTCGAGGTTGATCTGGTTGTTGTCGACGATGGGGTTCGCGAGGCGGAAGATCTGGAACTCTTGATCGATGCCCAGGCCGATGGCGACGCGCTCGTTGATCGGCAAGCGCAGGTCCATGCGCGGCGCGATGCGCCACTCGTAGGTGCGGTACACCTGCGCGCCGGTGTCGCCGCTGGTGAAGCCGGACTCGTCGAGGCCGAAGATCACCGCATAGGTCGCGCTGCCCTCGCGGCGCAGACGCTGACGCACGCGCAGATCGAGGCGATGGAAGTGGAAGCGGATGTACGGCTTGTAGGCCTGGCCCTTGGGCGGCTTCTGTCCGACGTCGTCGTAGCTGCCGTAGGCGAAGGCGATGAAGTCGGCGGTCGGCGCGATGCGGTGATCGAAGCGCGCCTGGTAGTCCCAGAACTTGATGCGCGCCGACGACTGCACCAAGCTGATCAGCGCGCCGGTGTAGCTGTAGCGCCCCGCCAGCGTCAGCGCGCCCTTGCCGGGCCCGCGCTTGCACGACAGCCGTCGCTTGGTCTTGGGGTTCTCGAGGCAGCCCGGCAGCCAGCTGCGGTTGACCGGGATCTCGAGCAAGCCGCCGGCGTCGGTCAGGCGCGCGTCGATGTCACCGTGCACGCGATCGCGTCGCGACGGCCGCGTGCGACCTTCGATGATGCCGCTGACGAAGCGGCCCAGCCGCGACGGCGCACCCGCGGGATAGAAGTCGACCGCGTCGATGAAGTACGGATGCAGGATCGACGGACCCAGCGCGAGGTGGAAGAGGATCGGCACTCGCGCGCCGTCGAGGTAGTAGCCGGTGTTGCCCGGCGCCGCGCCGCGCACGACCACGTACGGCAACAGCCCCGACAGCTGCGACACGCCCGGCAGGCTCGTGACCACGCGCAGCGGATCGCCGCGCGTGCCCGCGACCTCGCGGATCTCGGCCTCGCGCAGGGTCGTGGCCGACAGCGCGATCTCCCGCCGCTGTCGCACGATGGTGCGGTAGCGATCGTCGCCGATCTTGGGCAGCAGCCGGTACTCGAACGTCAGCTCGCGGTTGCGCGACAGCGTGACCTTGGTCGACAGCGTCTGGAATCCGACCGCGCGGATCTCGAACGCGTGCGTGCCCGCGCCCAGCGGCAACGTGAAGTTGCCGTCCTCGTCCGCAGTCACCGGCGTGCCGCCATCGAGCGGCACGATGGTCGCGCCGGCGATGGCGCTGCGATCGCCGTAGGTGAGCACGCGACCGCGCACGCGCGCGAGGTCACCCGCGCGCTGCGGCGTGGGCTCGGGCTCGCCGCGGTCGACGGGTGTCGCCGCGCCCTCGTCGGGCTCGGCCGTGCGCTCGCGCGTCGCGGCGTCGTCGCGCGGCGCGACGTCGTCGCTGGTCGCCGCGTCGTTGCTCGGCGCGCCGACCTCGGTCGGCGTTGCAGGCTCGGTCGGCGTTGCGGGCTCGGTCGGCGTTGCGGACTCGGTCGGCGTTGCGGGCTCGGTCGGCGTTGCGGACTCGGTCGGCGCCGCGGACTCGGTCGGCGCGGCGGGCTCGGTCGGCGCGGTGGTCGCGGGCTCCGACGCGAGCGCGAGCCACAGCCGCGCCACCATCGTCGAGCCCAACCCCACCGGGACCATGCAGTGCGCGGCAGGATATCACCCGCCGCGGTCCGCTATCGTGCCGCGCGCGCGGGCACCGAGCCCTCACCGTGGCCCGGCACCCGGCGTCGTCCGGGCTCGCGCGGCTCGTTGCCGGGCTTGGGCCGCGGCGCCGCGGCGCCCGGCGGTGCCTGCGTCGGCGCCTCGATGTACTCGCCGAGCATGCGATCGGTCGCGTCCTCGAGCACCGGCGACACCGAGCTGCGGGTCGAGTCGACCAGCTCCTTGGCCTCGGGCGTGGCGCCGATGCGGTCGACGTGCTGCGCGAAGGTGCGGCGGCCGATGGGCACCTTGAACGAGCACCACACCAGCCCTGCGAGCAGTGCCAGCGCGATGAGGCTGCGGATCGGACGGAACACGCGGCGAGGATTTTCGGATCCCGCGGACCACAGCGGCAAATTCCCGACCTCGCCGGCGCTGCGGACGCGTTCAGTGGCCGCGGTGCCGCACCCGCCGGAGCGACGGGCGCGACTGCTACGCTGCTGGGCACGCCGTGCACAGGTGCCCCGGCAACGAGACCGTCGCGCTGCACGTGGCCGGTGCGCTGGCACCCGAGCGGAGCGAGCGCGTCGCGGCCCATGCGGACGGCTGTGACGCGTGTCGTCGCGTGATCGCCGAGCTCGCGCGCGCATCGCTCGACGAGGGCGCCGCGCCGCCGGTGCCGGCACAGACGACGCCGAGCACGTGGGTCTACGGCCGCTACCGACTGCGCAAGCTGATCGGCGCCGGTGCGATGGGCACGGTGTGGCATGCGTACGATCCCGCGCTGCGTCGCGACGTCGCGCTCAAGCTGCTGCGTCGCAGCGGCCACGGCCCCGACGCGATCGCGGCCGTGCTGGCCGAGGCCCGCGCGATGGCGGCGGTCGATCATCCCAACGTCGTGCGCGTGTTCGACGTCGGCGCGCGCGACGGTCAGATCTTCCTCGCGATGGAGCTGGTGCGCGGCGGCACGCTGCGGCGCTGGCGATCGCAGCTGGGGCCGTCGCGCGATGCGATCGTCGCGGCGATGCGACACGCGGCGCTGGGCCTCGCAGCGGTG
Source organism: Nannocystaceae bacterium (assembly GCA_019694555.1). Lineage (GTDB taxonomy): Bacteria > Myxococcota_A > Polyangia > Nannocystales > Nannocystaceae > Xiheibacterium. The sequence continues at coordinate 40,677 of JAIBBS010000051.1, read as the reverse complement.
CACGCGGCGGCGCTGGTGCACCGCGACTTCAAGCCCGACAACGTGCTCGTGGAGCACGGCGCGTCGGGAGCCCCCGCGCGGGTGATGGTGGCCGACTTCGGCCTCGCGGCCCTGCGCACGGCGATCGACACCGACGAACACGACGCGACGGTGCAGACGCCACGGCTCGCGGGCACGCTGGCGTACATGGCACCGGAGCTGTTCGCGAGCGGCGAGCCTTCGGCTGCGAGCGATCAGTTCGCGTGGGCGATCGCGCTGTGCGAGCTGGCGTGGGGCGTGCGACCGCAGGGCGAGGGCCCACCCCCGGCGGCGCCACCACGGCTCGCGCGCGTGCTCGCGCGGTGTCTACGGCCCGAGCCCGGCGATCGTTGGCCCGACATGCACGCGGTGGTGGCCGCGCTCGATCGCGCCGTGAGCCCGCCGCGGCCGCGCGCGTGGTGGCTCGCGGCCGCTGGCGCGATCGTGGGCGCCACTGCGCTGGGCGGCGTCGCGCCACCGACCCCGGCGTGCGAGCTCGACGCGATCGCGCCGGTCCTCGACGACGCGCGGCGCCTGGCGATCGGCACCGCACTCGAGCGCACGCATCCGGATCTGCCGCCGGGTGTCGCGGCCGTGCTCGATCGCGTCGAGCAGTCCCACGCGTCGTGGCAGACCCAGGCCCGCGACGCCTGCGACGCGAGCGCCCGCGACGATGGTCGCACCGAGGCCATGCGCGCGTGCCTGCGCGAGCGCGGGCTCGAGCTCTCGCGGTTGTCGTCGGCGCTGGCATCGAGCGACGACGCGACGGTCGACGCCGCCGCCGATCACGTGCTGGGCACCGCTGCGCTCGATTGCCGCGAGGCCGACGCGCAACCGCGGGTGCCCGCGGCGTTGCGGGACGCGGTGGCGCAGCTGCGCGTCGCGGTGTGGACCGGGCACGGCGCGACCGCGGTCGCGCAGGCGCAGACGCTCGCGACGTCGTTGCAGCGCGTCTCCGGCAGCGAGGGCGAGACGCTGCACGCGGAGGTGCTGGGTCTTCTGGGTTCGGCGCGTCACGACGCGGGCGATCTTCCCGGCGCGATCGAGGCGCTGCAGCAGGCCGCACTGGCGGCCCGGGCCACCGGCGCCGACGCGCTGGAGGCCCACGTCGGTGCGACGCTGCTGATGCTGCTCGCCGAGGTCGGCCGCGTCGACGAGACCGATCGCTGGGTGCCGCACGTCGAGGGTGCCGCCGCGCGCTCGGCCGCGCCGATCGCGATCGCCGAGGTCGAGTACGCGCTGGGATCGATCGCGCATCGACGCCTGGCGCTGGGCGACGCGCGCACGCGCTTCGAGCGTGCGCTCGCTACCTACGAGGCCGCGCTCGGCCGCGACACTGCGGCGATGCGCAGCCCGCTGGACGCGCTCGCACGCGTCGAGCTCGACGACGGCCACCCCGAGCGCGCGCTGCCGTTGTTCGAGCGCGCGCTCGCGATCGCGGCCGCGAGCTGGGGCCTGCAGCATCCCGAGAGCGCGACGATCGCGATCAACATGGCGCCGCTGCTCGCCGCCACCGGCCAGGCCGCGCGCGCCCAGGATCTGCTGCAGCAGGCGCTCGCGGGCCAACAGCGCCTGCTGGGCCCGCACCACCCCACGCTGGCGCTGACGCACATGCAGCTGGGCCTGGTCGCGTTCCACCTCGGTGACGAGGCCCGGGGCGTGGACGAGCTGCGCGCGTGCGTCGACGCGCTGCGCGAAGAACCGCCCAGTGTCACGCGCGCCAACTGTCGCCTCAACCTCGCGCAGGTCCTGACCGCGCGCGGCGACTGTGAGGATGCCGAGCCGTTGCTGCGCGGCGTCGCCGACGACTACGGCGCGATCGCCAAGGCCAACGAGCACGATCGCGAGATCGCGATCACGCGTCTCACCGAGGCCCACTGCACGCTCGCGCGGGATCCCGCGGCCGCCGTGCGGCTGCTCGAGCAGGCCGAGTCGCTCGCGCGTGCGCTCGACGATCGCGAGATGGTCGCGGAGATCGAGGCGCTGCGCGCCGCGGCCCGCGGCGACGCGCCGGGGTGACTCGGCCGTCGCGCCACTACCAGCTCATCTTCAGCTCCTGCACCGCTTCGCCGGACTTCACCGCGACCTCGCGGCAGGCGTACGCCGGCGCCGCGGCGGGCTTGCGCGGGTCCGCGTGCGCGCACACGGTGTAGCTGCCAGCGGAGAGATCCTCGAACTCGAACACCTCGTCGAGATCCTCGCCGCCGTGTCCGCGCAGCAGCACGGTGTCGTCGCGCTTGGCGAGTGCACGCAGTGCCTCGACGTCCTTCGGTGCGCTGCGACCGGGCACGACGCCGACCCAGAACATCACCACGTCCTCGGCGTCGCCGGTGGGCATGGGCACGTCGACGACCAGGCGCGTGCCGATCGCGATCTCGGGATCCCACGCGAGCTCGGCACCGGCGCGCAGATCGATGGGCTTGCGCACCTGCGGCTCGCTGGCGGACAGGCGCTCGCCGGCGCGGAAGCCCAGCGTGAACGCGCCGCGCGGCACCAGGGCCTCGTAGTTGCCGGCGTCGTCGGTCGGGAACGACCACAGCACGTTGCGCGGCCCGTCGATCAGCAGCACCGCGCCGTCTTGCGCGGACCCGCCGCGCCGCGCGGTCCCGTGCACCCGCACCGGCGCGCCGAGCTCGAGATCGAGCGACGCGTCCGTGGTGCCGGCCGCGAGGTGCTCGATCGCCGACCACCCCTGCGCGTGCAGTGCGAGCACGGCACAACTTTCCGTGGCGTCGACGCTCACCTCGAAGCGTCCGCGGGCGTCGGTCTCGTCGCCCGCTCGGGCGGAGACCGAGGTCTCGAGCATCATCGTCAGGTGCGAGCCGGCGATCACCACCGCGCCGGGCACCGGCGCGCCCGAGGCATCGACGACGCGACCGGAGATCGTGCGCTGCGGCTCACGCGGCTTCGTCGGCAGGTCGATGCCCAGCGCTTCGTTCGCGCCCATCAGCCCCGAGGCGCCGCCGGCGAGATTGACCGCGACGCCGTCCGCGTCGACCAGCGACAGGCGGTAGCTCGGCAGCTGCGTCGAGGTCGCGTCGTCCTGGTGGGCACCGCGGCCGCGACCGCCACGGCGTGCCTGGCTCGCGCGCTCGAGCTCGGCCAGCTGCGACTGCTCGCGCGCCGCGTCGGCGTCCGCGGGCTCGCGCTCGCGATCGTCGAGCGGCGCCACTCGTTGCGACCCCGCGGCGGCCGGCTCGCGCTCGAGCTCGGCCGCACATCCCCAGTGCGCCAGCGCCACGGCGCCAGCGGTTGCACACGTCGCGATTGCGATCTTCATGAGCATCGTCTTCCACGAGGCTGAGTCGACGGCGACGCGAGCGGCCTCGAGCGCTGCGTCTGCGGACACTGGTGTGAGATCGGCAGCGACGGCGGCGATCACCGCCTCGCGCCGCGTGCGATCGGGCTTGCTCGCGGCCAGCGAGCGCTCGACGAGATCCTCGATGCCGCGCTGGAGGTGACGGCGTCCCCGCGCGAGCCGCTGCAGCGCGTTGGCCTCGGAGATGCCCAGCGTCCGCGCGACCTCGGCGACCGACTTGTCCTCGCGGTAGTACAGCACCATCGCGACGCGGTACGTCTCGGGGATGCTCGCGAGCGCGTGCCACACCAGCGCGCCTTGCTCCTCGCGTTCGAGTCCCGCGTGCAGGTCGACCTCCGCTGGGATCGCGGCGTCGGCTTCGATGGGCTCGTGACGGGGCGCGCGGCGGGTGTTGAGCGCGAGGTGCCGGGCGATCGCACACAGCCACTGCCGGATGCGCGAGGGATCGCGCAGGCGGTCGCGCCCGCGCCACGCCACGACGAACGTGTCCTGCGCGACGTCCTCGGACAGCGCCCGGTCACCGGTCGCGCCGTAGGCCACCGCGCAGACCAGCGCGTGGTAGCGCGTCACCAGCTCCGCGAGCGCGGGCGTCTTGCCGGGGTCGAGTTCCATCGTCCAGACCCATGTCACGGCGGGCGGCCTGGACATGACAGGGGGGACGAATTTTTTTTCGCGATCGCTCGCGCGGGCCGCGAACGGCCGAAACGCCCGGGTTCGGCAGGGCGCGGTCCAGCCCCGCGTGCGGCCGCCGGGCCCACGGCGCGGGGGGCGGGCGCCGGGGTCGACGACGCGAAACCGCCGATCCATCAAAACGACCAGGGCCGCGATCGGATCGATCGCGGCCCTGGCACGCTCGGCGGGCCCGAGCTGGCGCGCGACGCCCACTCGGCGACGCGACGCTGCTCACTCGCTGTCGCGGTGATGCTGGAAGCCCGCGCGCAGCTCGTCGGGCGACAGCCCGCCGCTGCCGTCGCGGTCCATCTTGCGGAACGCCTCCGCGCGCCGCTTCGCGGCCTTGCCCTCGCGCTTGCCACGGAACTCGCCGGGATCGAGCTGTCCGTCGCCGTTGGCGTCGAGGTGCGTGAACACCTCTTCGGGCGTGCGATCGGGCTGCTTCGCGGGCGCCTTGGCGGCCGGCGCGAAGCTGCTGATGGCGATGGCGGCGATGGTCACGATGGTGATCGGAAGTGCCATGGTCGGGTCTCCTCGGCCACGGCAGAGTCGGCAGCGGGCGATCGGATCACGGCTGTGTGCGAACGGCGGCTCGTCACCAGCACCGTTCGTACTGCCACCCGTCCATCACCAGCGAGGTGCAGTCGTCGTGGTCGGTGCCTCCGATCATCTCGTCGATCCACCGCACCTTGTCCTGCAGCCTGACCGCGCGCTGCTTGCCGTCGGGCTTGGCGCACATGGCTCCCTCCCACGGAATCTCGATCGAGGTCGTCAGCCCGGCGACCACGCGCGTCACGCCATCGGGCAGCAGATCCATGACCGGCCCGCCGGAGTCGCCCTTGCACACGCGGCTGGTCTCCGCGTCCATGAGAAAGTGCTTGGGTCCGACCCAGTCGGGATCGAACACCATCTTGCGCAGCACGCCCGAGCCCCCACCGTCGTGCGAGATCACGCCGCGGCCGAACAACCGCATCACGCCGATCGTGGACATCGACCCGGTGTAGATGCGGTGTCGATGACTGTCCGGGAAGCCGAACGAACCGCTCGTGAGCTTGACCACCGCGATGTCGTCGCCGTCGTCGCCGACGTAGCCATCGCCGGTACCCGCGTAGTCGGGGTGGATGTTCACGCGCACGGTGCCGAAGTAGCTGCCGCCACCGAAGTTGTCGATGCCGAAGTCATCGGCCCAGAAGTTCTTCGTTCCACTCGCGGGCGCGAGGTCGTCGACGCAGTGCGCCGCGGTGATCAGGGCACGCTCGTGGATGAGCACGCCGGTACAGATGTTGCGGATCTCCAGCACGCCAGGCCGGACGAGATCGGATTCCTCTGCGAACGCGATGCGGAATCCGTCTCCGTCGTCGACGTGCGACAGCGGCTCGGACGGGAAGCCCTCGATGTAGTCCGCCACCGCTGCGAGGTATGCCGGCGCGTCGTCGCAGGTCGCCACCTGCTCGATGCCGATCGCTTCCGCGAGCGCCGGATACGCGCGCAGGGTCTCGTTCATCTGCGCGAGGTCGTAGCTGCCGGTGCCGCAGTGCACCAGCGCGCCGGGTGTGTCGACATCGAGGCGGGGGATCGCAGCGTCGGGCGCGGCCTCGGAGTCGCAGCCAGGCAACGCAGTGAGGAGCGCGAGCGGAAGGAAACGGGTGAGAGTCTTCATCGGTGTCTGGGGAAACGCCGACGACCGCGGCCCGGATCACGAGACGGTCGTGCCGGGCCGTCTGCGGCGGGCGCCGCGTCCGCGTTCGCGCCCCCGCGCGTGACCGCCGGGCTGCGTCGTCGCGCGCGACCGCGTCGTCACACCGACTGCGGCTCGACGCAGGCGCCGACCGTCGCGCCGCACAGCTGGTCGAACGCGCACTCCCAGCCCACCGATTGCCCCTCGGCCTCGGCGGCACAGAGCACGGGCAGCTCGTGTGCGAGCGGGAACAGGCTCCACTTGTCGCCGCAGCTCAGGCTCAGCTGCGAACCCCACCAGTGGCCGAAGCGCGCGGCGTTCTCGTCGTCGTGGGCGCCCAGGACGTGATCCTGCACGAAGCTCGACTCCGGCAGACCCGCCGGGCGCGCGGTGAGGCACACCGTGTTCGCGCCGACACCGGGCCCGTCGACCGTCAGCGTCGCTGCCACCGACACGTCCGCCCACGCCTCCGCCGTCGAGGAGTCGGTCACGTAGCCCACGAGGCCGAACTCCGGGTGGACGTCCTCCGAGGTCGCGGTTTCCGCGTGGGTGTGATTCTCCACGCGCATGCCCAGGGGATCGAGCGCGAGGTCTCGCGCCGCCGCGCTGCCGATGCCGGCGGTGGTCACCGCGTGGTTGCGGCGCACCGGTTCCTCGACCTTGCCCAGGCCCCGCAAGACGCGATTGCCCGGCTCGTCGTCGCCGACCAGCTTGCCGATGCAGGCACTCGCGTCCTCCAGTGACATGGTGCCCTTGAGCTCGCCGCGCAAGAACAGCTTGCACGCGACCTTGGGCTTCTTCACCGCGAAGAACTCCTGCTCGACGTAGCACTCGACGCCGATGGTCCCGACCGCGTCACCCTCGAGCTCGTCGCAGGGAGTGTCGACCGTGCCAGGGTCGTCCACGGTCGCGATGCCGACGCCGCTGAGCGACTGCGTCTGCGGCGTGATCATCACGCCGAAACCGCTCTCGAGCACGGAGGAGAAGCGAACGTTGCCGCTGATCTCGGCCTTGGGCGTCAGCGACGAGCCTTGGCTCCGACGTGTGGCCGCGGCGATCTCGATGCTCGCCTCGCGCGACTCGCGGTAGTCGCACGCCGCAGCGCCCGCGCCGGTCTGCGCACAGGCCTTGCCGAAGTTCTCGCAGTGCATCGTCAACGCGACGTTGTGCTCGCACACCGCGACCGCATCCGAACTGCCCGAGCCCAGCGGCGGCGGCTGCACGTCGTGCGGACCGCAGGCCTGATATTGATAGCGAGCGCCATCGAGCCAACCCTCGATCCCCGGCGCGTCGGGGTGCCCGCCGTGGCCCGAGATCGGATCGCACGTCATGGGGAAGCGCCCGTCGACGGCGAGCTTGTTCGAGCAATCGTCGTCGTGCCACTGCTGGCAGAACGTGCCCGACTCGGTGCGCTCCACCTCCCACAGCGTCTCGCCGATCGACCGCGCCGACAGCCAACACGTCACCGCGCAGCCCTCGTAGCCCTGCAGGTCGATGTTGTCGTAGTTGAGGTCGGGTCGCGAGCTGGCGCCGCGGACGGCTTCGATCTGCCGCGCGAGCGCGTCGCGCTGCTCCTGCAACTGCGCCTGCTCGGCGGCGCCGAGGGTCTCCGACGCGAGCGCGTCGTCGAGCGCGGCCTGACGCTCGAACAACGCGTCGGCGACGTCGCCCGATGCGAGCCAGTACGGCGGATAGTCGCGCACCACCAAGGCCTCGTCGCTCGGCGTCGGGACCGCTGCAGCCTCGTAGTCGCCGCCGCTGAACAGCGCGACCAGATCGCCCGAGTCGAACACGCCGTCGCCGTTGAAGTCGCCCTCGCCATAGCTCGCGGGCTCGCCGGTCTCGTAGCGCCCCGCCGCGAACAGCACCACGAGGTCCGAGGAGTCGACCGCGCCGTCGAGATCGACATCGCCCACGCGCGCGACGTGGACCGCATGGCCGCCGCCGATGCTGTCGCCGCCCAGCAGCACGCTCACCTCGGGGTTGGTGCCGCGCGGCAGCGCGACGTCGCCGAGGTCGAACTCGAGCTGCGTCAGGCTCGAGCGTCCGGCGATCTCGATCACCGCGCCGTCGTCGAAGCGCAGCCGCAGCACGGGGTCGATGCGCGCCGCACCGAGCAACTCGTCGAGCGGCCAGGCCTGGCCGTCCGCGTCGCGCACGACGACCGCCGCCGTCAGCGAACGCGTTGCCGGCGTGATCGCGACGAAACCGCGCGCGCTCGCATCGTCACCGGGCACCTCGAAGGCATCGAGCTCGAACGAGACCGACTCGCCGAACGCCGCCACGTGCTGCCCGCCCAGGGCCTCGCGGTCGTCCTGCTCGGGCGCAATCGGTCGCGCGTCGTCGTCGCCTTCGCAACCGACGGCGGCGAACAGGGTCAGCAGGGACGACAGGGCGTAGGTGCGACGCATGCCGGGCTGGTTGCCGGCCGCGGGGCAACGGATGCAGCGGTCGCATCGATTTCTGCGGACGAGGCCCCGGCCGCCGCGGCGCCACCTGGGCGGGCGCTCGCGCCTGGGCTCGGGCGGGGCGCGCGAACCCGCACCGCGCTCGCGTTGCGCCGAGCGCGACCCCTATCATCGCCCCATGCCCGCGCGCACGTTCGTGGTCGGCGACATCCACGGCGATCTCGCGTCGCTGCGCGCGCTCATGGCGAAGCTGCCCGCGCCCGAGCCGAGCGACACGATGGTGTTCCTCGGCGACTACCTCGATCGCGGCCCCGACTCCGCGGGTGTGATCGAGGCCGTTCGCCGCCTGCAACAGCACGCGCCCTGCAAGGTCGTCGCGCTGCGCGGCAACCACGAGGACGCGTGGCTGCGCGTGATCGATGGTGGTTGGCCCGAGTTCGTGCTGCCGCCCAGCAACGGTTGCCTCGCGGCGATGCGCAGCTTCACCGGCCGGCCGCACGGCGACGGTCCGCACGAAGACGAGATCGACGCGCTGTTCGCCGGGCGCTTCTTCCCGCCCGAGGTCGTGGCGTGGCTGCGCGCGCTGGCGTGGTTCCACGAGGACGAGCACGCGATCTACGTGCATGCCGGGCTGGTCGAACGCGACGGCGTCTTCGCGCACCCGAGCGCGATCGATCCACCGATCGCGATGCTGTGGACGCGCAGCGAGTCGTTCTTCCGCGACTACCGCGGCAAGCTCGTCGTGGTCGGACACACCACCACGCAGACGCTCCCGCCCGAGCTCTCGAGCTACACGCCCGCGGATCCGGCCGATCTGTGGGCCGGGGAGAGCGTGGTCGCGATCGACACCGGCGCGGGCAAGGGCGGCTTCCTCACCGCGCTCGAGCTGCCGGCGCGGCGCGTGTGGGAATCGCGGTAGGCAAGGGACGCGCGGCCCCGCGGCGGATCCCACGGTGATCTCGCGCGCTCTGGGCTTCGCGGCCGCGACGCGCGAGGATCCTCGCGATGACCTTGGTGCAGTCGACCCTGGGCCACACCGGCAACTTCGAGCTGGTCACGACCAACCCCGCCGCGGGCCATCGCGGCTTCACGCATCGCTTCCGCAACAACGACGACGCTGCGCTGCCGTGGGTGTTCGCGGGGCAGTTCTTCCGCGCCGACCACGTCGTGCGTCATCCGATGCTGCACTTCGATCGTCGCACGCGAACGCTGCACCTCGTCGCCGCGATGCAGTTCCCGGGCGGCGCGCAGGCGCTGGGCTACGTCGTGCGCGGCGACGGGCCGACGTGGACGTGGGCGCTGCCCGAGGCGCTGCCGGGCACCGACGCGCGCGACCTCGGTGGTCCCGCGGTGCTGCTGCCGCGATCCGGCGGCGGGCTCGACGTGTTCGCGCCGCGGACCGACGCGGGCCTGCGGCGTCTGTCGCTCGAGCTCGGTGGTTGGCGCGACCGCGGCGTGACGCTCGCGACGCTGGGGCGCATCGACGCGGTCGCGGGCGTGCACGCCAGCCTCGGCGCGATCGAGCTGATCGTGCGCCGTGGCACGCGGCTCGAGCACGTGCGATTGCCCGACGCGTCCAGTGCCGGCTGGTCCGCACCGGTGCGCATCGCCGACGGCGCGATCGGGCGCGCCGCGGTGATCCAGAGCCGCTTCGGTGCGCGCGGCAACCTCGAGCTGGTCTTCGCCGACACCGCCGGCGGCCTCAGCTTCGCGTTCTGCGACTCGAGCACGCTGCGCTGGTCCGACCCGGTGCGCGTGCTCGCGAGCGTCGGCGTCGTCGGCGGCAGCGATCCCGACGAGACCAGCGTGGGCTTGGTGCAGAGCAACTTCGGTACCCCGGGTCGCGGCAACCTCGAGGTCGTGCTGCAGCGCGGCGGCGCGTGCTGGTTCACGTGGCGACAGGACGCGCCGCCGTGGCGCTGGGCGCCGCCGGTGCGGATCGCCGAGGCCGTGGTCGACGGTCCCACGGTGCTGCGCGGTCCGGGACGCCTGTCGGATCGACTCGCCGCCGACGTGGATCTGCGCCAGGGCTTGTTGTGGCAGACCGGCACCGGTGCGCTGCGCAGCTACGACGAGTGGACGCCGGCGCAGCGCGATCGCCTCGACGCGCTCGAGCAGCGCCTGCGCGAGGCCGGCCCGGATCTCGGCTGGGCCGCGCGGCTCGAGCTGGGCCTGCGTTGCCCCGACGTCGCGTCGAACCTGTCGCTGCGGCGTCGCCCCGACGGTCCGCGTTGTCTGTTCCTCACCGCCGACCAGGCCTTCGATCTGTACGCCGCCCACGTCGCGCACGCGTTCGCGCTCGAGGCCACCGGCGCGGTGCCGTGGTCGATCGTCGATCTGCCCGCGGCGGAGCGTCACGAGCTGCTCGCCTCGCCGCGGTACCACGCGATCATCCTGCCCGACGCCGTCGGCCTGGGCTCCGAGCCCTACTATCCCGCGCACATCCGACCCGGCCGCGACTATCAATTGCCCGCGCGGGTGCAGAACACCGCGGGGCCGATGGGCCTGTGCTGTGATCCGCGCGTGGGCTACTGGTTTCTGCGTGGGCTCGCGCGCACCAGCGGTGTCGATCTCGTCGCGTCGACCGAAGCGCAGACGATGGCGAATCTGATCGCGTGGGTCTCGCAGAACCTCGGTCACGGCGGCGACGGCACCGACTCGACCGATGCGTACTTCATCGCCCACGCCGAGCTCCGCGATCGCTTGATCGCCGAGCATCGCGACTTCACCGGCGGCAGCAGCTGGACCGGACTGTTCGCGCCCGCGGGCTGCCACAGCGCCGCGAACCTGCTGCATGATCTGGCGCGCAGCGTGAACATCCCGTTGCTGGTCGCGGGCATCAGCGACACGGGCCTGCACGCCGGCCTGCTGTTTCGCTGGAACCGCACCGACCCGCGGATCTGTCACCACGTCGACGACGTCTACATCGCCAACGGCCTGGTGCCGTGCTTCCCCGTCGACGCCGCCGGCGTGATGCTCGACGCCGCCGCGACGGCGCGCCACGTGTTCGACGTGGCGTTCGCACCACCGATCGATCTGTCGCGCTTCGGCTTCCACCACGCTGCGAGCTACGAGCCGTGGTACCGCGTCAGTTTCGACTCGGCCGACTACGGTGCTCGCGCGGGCTACTGGCCCTCGCTCGACGCCACGACCGCGTACACGCTCGAGCACCGCATCCGCATGGCCTCGTGGCGGCGATTCCTCGAGCTGCGCTGCCCCGACGGCCTCACCGAGAGGGAGCTGCTTCGCATCAACCGCGGCTTCTTGCTGATGCCGTTCACCGAGGTCCGAGCGATCGCCGACGCTGCGGTCGCGGCCGCCGGCGACTGCGACGTGCTCGCCGCGCGCGTGGGCGCGTGGCGGGCCGCGAGCGGCGGCGACACCTGGGTCGACCGCCGCCCGTGATTCCGGGTTCGCGAGCGAGCCACGGCGCAAGCGCTGCGCGGCTCCCTCGCCGCGCGGACATCGGCGATGAGGCATGCTCGAAGCCTCGATGGTGCAGCGGATCCTGATCCTCGGCGCGGCCGGACGCGACTTCCACGACTTCAACGTCGTCTTCCGCGACGACGCCGACGTCGAGGTCGTCGCGTTCACCGCGACACAGATCCCCAACATCGCCGATCGTCGCTACCCCGCCGAGCTGGCGGGGTCGCGCTACCCCGCGGGGATTCCGATCGTCGCCGAGGCCGAGCTCGAACGTGTGGTCACCGAAGCGAAGGTCGACACCGTCGTGCTCTGCTACAGCGATCTTCGCCACCTCGACGTGATGCACCTGGCCAGCCGCGCGCTCGCGGCGGGTGCGAGCTTCCGACTGCTCTCGCCCGCGCAGACCATGCTGCGCGCGCGCCGTCCGGTGGTGGCGATCACCGCGTCGCGGACCGGTGCGGGCAAGAGCCCGCTGTCGCGGCACGTCGTGGGGCTTCTGCGCGCGGCGGGCCTGCGCGCGGTGGTGCTGCGCCATCCCATGCCCTACGGCGATCTCGCGGCGATGCGGGTGCAGCGATTCGCGAGCGCGGCGGATCTCGACGCGTGGGCCGGGCGCATCACCATCGAGGAGCGCGAGGAGTACGAGCCCCACGTGGCGGCGGGCACCGTGGTCTACGCGGGGGTCGACTATGCCGCGATCCTGGCGCAGGCCGAGCACGAGGCCGAGGTGTTGGTGTGGGACGGCGGCAACAACGACGCGCCGTTTCTCGCGCCGGAACTCTGGATCACCGTGGTCGATCCGCACCGCGTCGGCCACGAGCTCGCGTATCACCCGGGTGAGGTCAACCTGCGCCGCGCCGATCTCGTGGTCGTGAACAAGGTCGACTCGGCCACGCCCGAGGCGGTGGCACAGCTGCGCGCCAACGTGGCGTCGGTGAACCCACGCGCGGAGATCGTCGAGACCGAGCTGCGGGTCACCGCCGAGCTTCCGGCCGCGATCACCGGCCAGCGCGTGCTCGTGATCGAGGACGGACCCTCGCTGACCCACGGTGAGCTCTCGACCGGCGCGGGCTACCTCGCGGCGACGCGACTGGGCGCGCGCGAGATCGTCGATCCGCGACCGTGGGCGGTCGGCTCGATCGCCGCGCTGTATCGTCAGTGGCCGCGGCTGGGCCCGGTGTTGCCGGCGATGGGCTACTTCCCCGAGCAGCTCGCGCAGCTGCGCGAGACCGTGTCGCGCGTGCCGTGCGACACCGTCGTGGTCGGCACGCCGGTGGATCTGTCGCGCGAGCTCGGCGGCGCGGCGCCACGGTTCGTGCGCGTGCGCTACGACATCGGCGAGCGGCCCGGTGGCACCGTCACCGCGGCGATCGAGCGCTTCGTGCAGACGCGCGTGCGTTGAGGCCCGCCCGGCGCCGACGCGCCCACGGCACGGCCGCGAACACCAGCCACCACGCGCGGCCGCGGGCGTCCAGCGTGCAGCTGCAACCATCCTCGCGGCTGGTGGCCGGGCTACTGCCGACACCGCTGCCGCCGCCCTCGCTCGACGCGACGCCGCTCGAGCCGACGTCGCCGCTGCCCGACGTCCCGCTGTTGGTGCCGCTGCCCTCGTCCGCGGCGGTCGGGTCGTCCTTCAGGTCGAGTCCGCCGAAGCCATCGACGTGCACGCTGAACGCCTGCTCCACGGCGCCGACGTCGTTCTCGAGTCGGATCACCATGTCGAAGTCGCCCGGTGCGTCGGGCGTCCACGCGATCGCACCGCTGGCAGGATCGATCCGCGCGTCGCCGGGCGCGTCGATCAAGCTCCACCACCGCGGCTCGTCGCCGCCCGCGACCGGCACGTAGTCCAGGGGTTGGTCGAGCACCGCCGTGGCCGGCGGCTCCGACTCGATCGTCGGCGGCACGAGCTCGGCCGGCTCGTGCACGACGATGCCATCGCCATCGACGAAGGCATCCTCGAACTCGAACAGCACGCCATCTCGGGCATAGACGAAGGGAAAGCGCGGATCGTAGGGGATGTGCTTGCGCACCGCGGCGCCGCTCGCGGTCCAGCTCGCGACGCGGTGGTAGGCCTCGCCGTCCCACTGCGCGACCACGGTCGGCCGCGGCGCGTCGTGCTCCACCGGCACCAGGCAGCTGCTCTGCAGCGCGGGCGGGATCGTCTGCAGGTTCGCGCCGTAGGCGGTGGCCTCGCGCACGTCGCCCTGATCGTCCCAGTCGGCGACATAGAAGAACGGCGCGCAGCGCAGCGGTTCGTGCTCGGCGAGCAGCGCCCAACCCAGCAGCACCGAGCCGCTGCCGACCGGTGGCGCGTAGTCGCGATCGTAGGCGTCGCGCACCGCGGCGTAGGTGCTCGCGCTCCACGGCGCGAGCACGACCCAGCGGCCGATCTGTGCCCGGTACGAGTCGCCGTTGGTCGAGCCGCCGCCGATGAAGTCGCTGAAGGTCGCGTCGTCGAGGTAGATGCGCTCGCGGAACGTGGTCGCGAGGCCCGCGAGATCGGTGTCGTCGAACACGACGCCGTGCTGCGCCGCGAGCACGGCGAACTCGACGTTGATCGCGGCGTGCGAGATGTCCTCGCCCGGCGCCGCGTAGGCGCCCGCGCCGTAGTTCCACAGCAGCGCCCCGTCGGCACCGGTCGAGATCTGCGCGCGGAAGCGGGTCGCCAGCGCAGTCGCCTTGGCCAGCGCACCGGCGTCGCCGGTGAGCGCGGCCAGCAGCAGGTGCGCGCGGCCCAGCGCGTTCGATTGGTTCAGCGGCTGGATCTGCCCGGCCGCGGCGAGGTTGGGCACGTCGGGAAAGACGTAGTAGCCGCCGTCGTTCCACTCGTCGTCGTGGAACGCGACCGACTCCTGCGCCGCGACGAGGTAGCGCTCGGCCTTGCTCGCCAGCGTCTCGCCGTCGTCGCCGGCCTGCTGCGCCCACGGCGATGCCTCGACCGCCGCGACGAACTCGAGCATGGGCGTCACCAGCATGCCGGTGTGCACCGCATAGCAGTACGGCGTGGGCGACTGATAGCTGGTGTTGCGCCAGCACGGTCCCGAGATACCGCGCCAGTCGGCGACGCCGCGAGCATCGTCGCGCTGCGCGAGCACAGCGTCGATGTGCTCCGCCAAGCGATCGAGATACATCGGGTGGTTGGTCGCGCGAGCCATCGCCGCGAGGCTCGCCATCACGTACGACTCACCCCACGCGAGCGTCGCGTCCTCGTTGTTCTGACCCTGGTACCACGCGCCACCGGCGACGTCGTCGTAGGCGTCCTCGAAGCTCCACCGCGCGCTCACGGCGAGCACGAGCGAGAGGGTGAGCGCGGTGGGCATGCTGGGATCGTAGCGTGCGCGCGGCGCTGCGCGCATGCGCAATTCGCTGCAGCGGGCGGCGATGACCTCCGCGCGGCACCCGGCGCCGCGAGACCATCGGGTGCACTACACTGCTGCCATGTCCGCGCCGCTGGCGGTGACGGTCGTGACCGGCTTTCTCGGCGCGGGCAAGACCACGCTCGTGAACCGCTGGCTCGCCGACTTCGCGCGCGGCGAGGTCGCGGTGATCGTCAACGAGCTGGGCCGCGTCGGCATCGACGGCGAGCTGCTCGCCACGCGCGTGCAGACGCTGGTGGAGATCACCGGCGGCTGCATCTGCTGCGCGAGCCATGCCGAGCTGGTGCGCGCGCTCGATGGCCTCGCTGCCGCGCCGGTGCCACCGCGGCGCGTGCTGATCGAGACCTCCGGCGCGGCCTCGCCCGCGGGCGTGCTGCGGGCGATCGCGGGCGGGGGCCGCGACGACGCCTTCGCGCTCGACGGCGTGATCACCGTCGTCGACGCGGCCCGCGTGGACGCGGTGTGCCGTCACGAGCTCGCGATCGAGCAGATCGGCTTTGCCGACCTCGTCGTGCTCTCGCGCGTCGACACCGTCGACGCCGACGCGCTCGCGCACGCGAGCGAGCTGATCGCAACGCACAACGGCGCGGCCGTATGCCACCGGGGCACGCACGGCCTGGTCCCCGCGCACCCGTCCCTCGAGTCGCTGCTCGCCACGCGCAGCGACGAGATGCCGCTGCCGCGCGAACGACCGCGCGCGGCGATCACCCACGTCTACGACTCGGTCTCGCTGTCGCTCGAGGGCGAGCTCGACGGCGATCGCTTCGCCGACTTCGTCGAGTCCGTGCTCGCACCGCAATCGGGCCGCCTGTTCCGCACCAAGGGCATCCTCGCGATCCAAGGCGTCGACGCACGCATGATCCTGCAGGGCGTCGCAGACACGGTCGCACTCGACTTC
The DNA here is from genome assembly GCA_019694555.1 of Nannocystaceae bacterium. Classification (GTDB taxonomy): domain Bacteria; phylum Myxococcota_A; class Polyangia; order Nannocystales; family Nannocystaceae; genus Xiheibacterium. Next base: position 24,881 of record JAIBBS010000051.1, on the reverse strand, counting down.
GGCGCACCGTGGGGCGAGCAGCCGCGCCGCTGCCGACTCGTGGTGGTCGGCTACGCACTCGACCGCGCCGCGCTCGCGGCCGGCTTCGCCGCCTGCGCGGCGCGCTGATCCCGGGGCGATCAGGGCCGAGCCGGACGTCGCGTCCTCGTCACGGCGCGGGCGGTTCGCGCTGCCCGCGGAGCACATGGTCCACGGCGTGATGGAGCTCGGCGCGCAGCGGGTCCGCGTGCGTGAGCCATATGTAGTGTGCCGCGCCGGGAATCTCGACGTAGCGCGCAGCAGGGATCAGCGCAGCCAACTGTTGCGTCGGCCAGTTGGGCCGGATGTCGTCTCCCGCGGCAATGAACACACACGGCAGGCGGAGCTCGGCGAGGTCGCGCAGGAGCCTGGGGTTGCGACAGTACTCGCGCCACGCCGCATTGCCACGCGGGTTGACGGCGGGGTCCGCGAGCGTCGCCAGGTTGCCGTCGTCCTCACCGATCGACTCGCGACGGTGGTGGTAGGTCTCGCTCCACTGGCGATCGTCGACGATCTTGCCGCCGGCGATGCCGATCACGCCCAGTGTCCGCGATCGATGGCGCAGTGCGTACGCGAGCGCGACGTTGGGCCCGTGGCTGTGCCCTGCGACGATCCAGCGATCGATACCCAGACACTCGCGGATGGCTTCCGCGTCGGACACGAGTGTTTCGAGATCGTAATTGCCGTCCCACACCGACCGACCGCAACCTCGCGGTTCGAAGCGAACGACCTTGCACACGTCCCCGAGCAGCTCCGCCACCGGGCCGAGGTAGTCGCTACAACCGGGGCCGCCGTTGAACAGCAGCAAGGCCGCACCGGATCCCGTGGTCGCGCACCACAGCCGTCCCGTGGGGACCGGCACAAAGTGCTCCTGCTCGCGTGTGGTCATCGGCAACGCTGCGCGCCCGGGCGCCGAGATCGTCAGGCGGCCCCGCCGCAGCCGCCCGGCACGAAGGTCCGCTGCGTCGCCGGCGGATGCCTCGCGACCGCCGCGGCCGGACGACGCGGGCGCGGCAGCAGCTCGCCGCCACAGTTCGGACATACGCCGCCGAGCTTCGACTCGGCACAGGTCGCACAGAACGTGCACTCGAAGGAACAGATCCGCGCGGCGTCCGAGTCCGGCGGCAGGTCGCAGTCGCAGCACTCACAGCCAGGTCGCAGCTCGAGCATCGCGATCGCCTCCATGGTCACTTTAGTCCGCGACCACGTCCGCCGGCAAGGCGAGCCCGCACGCGGCGCCGCAGTCCGCGACCGCAAGCACTGCGCACGCGGTCGCGTTGCGCCGCCGCGGCCGGACGTGGTTCGGTGGTCTCGTGGCCATCGACGATCCGCTCGCCGGTGAAGACGCAGCGTGGCTGCACATGGACCGGGCCAGCAACCCGATGGTCATCACCGCGTTGCTCGAGCTCGACGGCGTGCTCTCGCCCGCTGCGCTGCGAGAGCTGCTCGAGCATCGACTGCTGCGCTTCGATCGCTTCCGCGAGCGCGTGGTCGAGCCGCCTGTCGGCGCGGGCGCACCGACGTGGCAGCGCGACCCCGGCTTCGCGCTCGCGCACCACGTGCACCACCACGTGCTCGCCACCGGCGACGAGGCCGCGCTGCGGACCGCCATCGACGCGGTCGCATCGACGGTGCTCGATCGCACGCATCCGCTGTGGCAGCTGCACGTCTTCGATCGGCCGCAGCGCGGCACCATCGTGGTGGCGCGGATCCACCATGCGATCGCCGACGGCTTCGCGTTGCTGGCGGTGCTGCTGGCGCTGTGCGAGGGCGTCGACGGCGCTGATTCCTCCGAGCCTCCGCCGCGCGGCTGGCTCGCGACCACGCGCGCGGCGGTGTCGCGCGCGGCGCGACGCCTGACGCGGCCCGCGTTCATGCTCGCCGATCTCGGCCAGGGCGCGCGCTTGCTGACGTCGCTCGCGCGGCTGGTGCTGCTTCCGCCCGATCACCGCAGCGTGCTGCGCGGTCCGCTGGGCCCACACAAGCGCGTCGCATGGACACGACCGCTCGCGCTCGCGGAGATCAAGGCCGCGGGTCGGCGCGAGCACGCGACCGTGAACGACGTCGTGATGGCGGCGCTCGCCGGCGGCCTGCGCCGCTATCTGCTGCGCGGCGGCACGCGCGTGCGCGACGTGAGGGCGATGATCCCGGTGAACCTGCGCGCACCGGGTGGACCCGTGCGACTGGGCAATCGCTTCGGCCTGGTCGTGCTCGCGCTGCCGCTCGAGATCGGCGCCGCGATGCCGCGGCTGCGCGAGCTCAAGCGACGCATGGACGCGCTCAAGCGCAGCGGCGAGGCGCTCGTGGGCATGGCGTTGCTGTCGGCCATGGGGCTCGCACCGCGCGGCCTCGAGTCGCTCGGCGTGCGCTTCTTCAGCACCAAGGCCTCGGCGGTGCTGACCAACGTGCCGGGCCCGCGCACGCCGCTGCGACTCGCGGGTCACACGCTCGTGCGCATGCTCTTCTGGGTGCCGCAGTCGGGCGATCTGGGCCTGGGCCTGTCGATCTTCAGCTACCTCGACACTGTCAGCATCGGCGTCATGGCCGACGCCGGCCGCGTGCCGGATCCCGAGCGCCTCGTCGCGGACATCGAGGATGCGCTCGCCGAGCTGCTCGAGCGCTGACCGCCGTCGCGGGCGAGCGGCGGCTCACTCGCGCGGCCCGAGCGAGGCCGCGACCTTCGTGGCCTCCTGGATCGTCCGCGCCAGCACCGAACGAATCCGGCCGTCCTCCATCGTCAGCAGTCCTGCGATGGTCGAGCCCGCCGGCGTGGTCACCTGATCCTTGAGCGCGGCGGGATGCAGCTTGGTGTCGAGCACCATCGTCGCGGCGCCGAGGAAGACCGAGGCCGCGATCTCGAGCGCGACGTCGCGGCGCAGGCCCATCATCACGCCGCCGTCGGCGAGCGCCTCGAGCATCACGTAGGCGAACGCGGGCCCGCTGCCGTTGAGGCTGGTGACCGCATCCATGTGCTTGTCCTCGAGCTCGATCACGCGGCCGACCGCATGGAAGATCCGTCGCGCCACCGCGAGCTCGTCGGCGCCCGCGCGCGGGCCCGGGGCCAGCACCGTCATGCCGCGGCTGACCAGACACGGCGTGTTCGGCATCGCGCGGATGAGCCGCGCGGCCGGCAGCCACGTGCCCAGGGTCGCGAGGCGCACGCCCGCCGCGATGCTGATCACCAGCTTGTCGCCGATGGCCGCGCGCATGCGGTCGTCGTCGAGCAGCTCGGCCATGTACTGCGGCTTGACCGCGACCAACACCACCTGCGCACGCGAGCACGCCTCGACGTTGTCGCGCAGCGCGACCACGCCGTGACGTTGCTGCAGCTGCGCACCGGCCTCGGCGCGGCGGACGGTGACGACCACCTGCTCGGGCGTGTACAGGCGCTCGTGCAGCAACCCGCCGAGGATCGCCTCGCCCATCGTGCCGCACCCCAGGATCGCGAGCTCGTCGGCCATGCGCGGCGTTCGTTACCACATGCGGCGGCCACGCGCGCTGTCGCGCCGCCGGGGGGCACCCTCGCGCCGGCACCGACGCATCGCCGCGGATCGCCTCGGGTGCGGCCGCGCGCGTCGGTCCACCGACGAGCTTGCCGCGCGGCACCGCGCGCCGTACCAAGGAATGGGTCGCCGCATCCGCGGCGTCATGCCGCCCGATGCAGGCCTATGCGAGCGTCCGCGCGCCCGACGGCAGCCGGCACGAATTGGTCCACGGCGATCTGATCGGCCGTCTGACCACCGCAGCACTGCCGCTGGACGACGCGCGGATCAGCGAGGCCCACGCGATGATCAGCCTCCGCGAGGGCGAGCTGCGCATCATCGCGCTGCGCGGCGGCCTCGCGGCCCACGGCAGGCCGGTCGCCGAGATCGCGCTGCACGCGGGCCTCGAGATCACGCTCGCGCGCGGCGTCGTGCTCGAGGTCGAGCGCGTGCACCTGCCGAGCTTCGTGCTCGGACTCGAGGCGCCCGCGATCCCGGCGCGACCGCTGCCGCCGGTCGCATCGGTCATGGACGAGCCGTTGCGCGTGGTCGCGGGTCATGTCGATGGCGCGGCCGCGCACGTGTGGTGCACCGGCGCATCATGGCGCGTGCGCGGGCGCGACGGCGACACCGCGCCGCTCGAGCCCGGTACGGTGATCGAGGTCGGCGGCACGCAACTCCACGCGATCGCGATCCCGCTGGGCACCGCCGGCCAGACACCCACGCGCGCGGCGGGCGGTGTCGCCACGCCGCTGCGCATCGCAGCCAACTTCGACACCGTGCACGTCCATCGCGAGGGCGCGCCCGCGCTGGTGCTGGGCGGCGTGCATGCGCGGCTGGTGTCCGAGCTGGTGGCGCTCGGCGGCCCCGCGCCGTGGAAGGTGCTGGCGGAGCTGCTGTGGCCGGGCGAAGACGACCTCGAGGTGCTGCGCTCGCGCTTCGACGTGTCGTTGTCGCGACTGCGGCGCAAGCTCAAGGAAGCGCGCGTGCGCACGGATCTGGTGCACACCGACGGCGCCGGCTCGGTCGAGTTGTTGCTGTATCCCCACGATCACGTCGATGACCGCACCTGAATCGACGCCGCCGCGCCCGCCGCTGCGTGCCCTCAGCGGCGCGTCGCTGGGACTGGTGAGCGACGCGACCAGCGGCTACGGCAGCTTCGAGGTCCGCGCGGAGGATCGCTACGTCGACGGCGGCGTGCTGGGTCGCGGCGGCATGGGCGAGATCCGCGTGGTCTTCGATGCGCGGCTCGATCGTCACGTCGCGATCAAGACGCCCGTGCTCGCGCACCCGTCGATGTGGCAGCAGTTCATCGAAGAGGCGCGACTGACCGCGGGCCTGGGTCACCCCGGCATCGTCACGGTGCTCGATGCCGGCATCCTGCCCGACGGCCGGCCGTACTACACGATGCCGATCATCGCGGGTCACTCGCTCGCGCAGGCGATCGATGGTGCCTCTGCGACCGCGCGCCTGCGCCTGATCAAGCACTTCCTCGACGCCTGCAACGCGGTCGGGTTCGCCCACGCCGAGGGTGTGGTGCACCGCGACCTCAAGCCCGCCAACATCCTGGTCGGGCGATTCGGTGAGACGCTCGTGGTCGACTGGGGCCTCGCCGGTCCCAGCGGACAGCGGCCCGCGGGCGTGGTGGGCACGCCGAGCTACATGGCGCCCGAGCAGGTCTGCGGCGACCCGCTCGACGCGCGCACGGACGTGTGGGCGCTGGGTGTGTCGCTGCGCGAGCTGGTCACCGGCAGCGCCCGCGGCAAGCCCGATCGCGACACCGCGCCCGAGCTCATGGCCATCGTCGCACGCGCGTGCGCGCTCGAGCCCGACGATCGCTACCCCGACGCGCACGCGCTGGCGCAGGACGTGGCGGCGTGGTTCGAGGGCCGACGTGTCGCCGCGCATCGCTACGGCCTGCGCGAGCTGATGGCGCGGGCCTGGGCGACGCACCGCGTGGCGTTGCTGGCGAGCCTCGCGGGTGTGGTCGGGGTCGCGACCGCGACCTCGGTCGGCTATCTGCGCACCGCGGCCGAGCGCGCGCACGCGATCGAGTCGGAGCAGCGCGCGGTCGCGGCCCGCGGTCGCGCCGAGGATGCGCTGGCGCAGGCCGAGATCGCCCAGGCGGTCACCGCGATGACGCAGTCGGCGTGGCCCGAGGCCGAGCTGTTCGCCGCCGGCGCCCTCACCCACGCCGCGTCGCCGCGTGCACGCGGCGTGCTCGCGCGCTTCGACGCGGCCTCGCGACCGCGCCTGGTCGAGCGCACGAGCCTGCCGCCGTGCACGCGCATCGCGACCTCGCGCGACGGCGGCACGCTCGCGTGCGCGCACGACGGTCGCATCACACTGGGCACGATCGATCGCGGCTGGCGCGAGGCGTGGGGCGTCACGTTCCCGGGCGAACCCGTCGCCGTGATCCCCGACGGTTCGCGGGTCGCCGTCCGCGAGCCCGACGGACGCCTGTCGCTGCTCGGTCCCAACGGCCAGGACGAGCCCGTGACGTTGCTCGATCCCGGCAGCGCACCGCAGCGCTTCCACGTGCGCGATCGCTGGCTCAGCTGGGTCAGCGGCACCGGCGAGCTGTGGGCCGACCTCGACGCCACCGGCGTCGCACGCACGCAGTTCTGCGCCGGCGATGGACGCAGCAGCCCCGGCGCGGTGGGCCGTCGCGCCGACGGCTCGCTGGTGGTCGCGTGCCAGGACGGCGGTGTGTTCGTCGCGCGCAACCCCGAGGCGCAGCCGCGCGAGCTGTTGCGATTGCCCGCGTCGCTGGGCGGACCGGTGTTGATCGACTTCGCGCCGGACCGCGACGGGCTGGTCTCGCTCGCGATGGCCAAAGGTGGCGCGGTCGTGATCGATCTCGACGCGCCACGACTGCTGCGCACGATCGAAGGCGAGCTCGGATCGCCCGCCAGCCTCGCGCTCAGCGCCCAGCGCCTCGCGCTGGCCGACGACGCCGGTCGCGTCGACGTGTGGGAGCTCGCCACCGGCGCACTCGCAGCACGCATGACCGCACCGGTCTCGCAGCTGCGCTGGCAGGCCGACGACGTGCACCTGCGCCTGGTCGGCGACCAGGTGCAGGACTTCGCGATGCCGCGTGGGCGCGCACCGACCCACGTGCAACACGACGGCTCCGGCGTCGCCGCGATCGCATTGTCCAACGACGGTATGCACGTCGCGAGCACGCACGGCGACGGGCACCTGCGCCTGGCGACCCTCGACGCGATCGATCCGCTCGCGACGATTCCGTTGCACTGGAGCGTGGCCAAGGACGTCGAGTTCTCGCCCGACGGCAGCCGGCTCGCGACCGTCAGCGCGCAGGACGACTCGGTTCGGATCTACACGCTCGCGACGCTGCAGACCCCCACGGTGCTGCCCGCGGCCGCGGGCGCCCGCCTCGCGTGGCTCGAGCACGACGTGCTGGTGCTGGCACCGTACGGCACCGGCCTCGCGGTGTGGCGCGATGGCGTGCTCGCGCCCGAGCGCTTCGCCGCGCTGGGTCGCATCGCCGACATGGAGTGCGATGCCGATCGACGTGCGCTGACGATGGTCAGCGACAGCGGCGACATCTCGCGCATGGCCAGCGACCTGGTGGTCGAGCCGGTGGCGTGGCGCCCCGACGTGGTCGCGGTGGTCGGGCACGGGCAGCGTGTCGCGGTGCTGCGCGACGACGCGATCGAGCTGCTCGAGCACGGCGAGTCGCTGCGCGAGGCCGCGATCGACGGCATCGGTGGCGATATCGCGCTGTCGCCCGATGGCCGCCATGTCGCGATCGCGTTCGCGAGCGGCGAGATCGAGGTGCGCACCACGAGCACACTCGAACCGCTGGCGGTGCTGCACGGTCATCGCGGTCGCGTCGCGAGCCTCGCATTCACGCGCGACGGCACCTGGCTCGCCAGCGGCAGCTGGGACGGCGAGCTGCGGCAGTGGTCGCTCGCGACGCTCGAGCGTCCCGCGACGGAACTGCTGGCGGACATCGAGCGCGACTGGGGCCGCAGCCTGCAGCAACTGCTCGCGACATCGTCGGGCGTCGCGCGCGATCGCTGACGCGGTAAGAGATCGGCAAGGATCCGATCACGACGTTGCTCGCTACGCTGCAGTTGTACCGAGCGAACGACACGTGAGCGCCACCGCAGGTCGGTTGCAGTGCGATGTGTTCCTCGGTCGCCTTCCCCAAGCCAGGAACGTCATGATCATTCGCTCTGTCATCCCTGCCCTCGCGACCCTGTTGTTCGCCACCACCGCGTCCGCGGCCGCCGACGTGCGCGTGACGATGCCGCAGCCCGCTGCGGCCTACGTGTACGACCCCAGCGGGATCGACGTCGTGGTCGCCAACATCGGCAACAAGCGCGCCGACGGCGTGGTGCTCACGATCCACCTGCCGCTGACCCACACCACGCCGGTGCTGGCGATGGGCGACGTGTCGGGCCTCGACCCGCGCTGCAGCCGCTCGGTCGGCACCATCACGTGCACGCTCAACTCGATCAACAAGGCCGCGAGCACGACGGTGTCGTTCGACATGACGCTGCCGGTCGCGGACCAGACCCTGGTGATCTCGGCCTCGGCGACGTCGACCTCGGCGGAGAACTCGCTCGCGAACAACTCGGCCTCGGTCGTCCCGCCGCTGCTGCACTACGACGTGCCGGTGAGCGCGGGCGACTCGGCGATCGTCGAGCACTGCACCGGCACCGGCCTGACCTCGTTCTACGAGTGCCTGCAGTTCCCCGGCTCGCTGTCGAGCTTCGACGTCGACTTCGTGGCCAACAACCAGCTCTCGTTCCAGATCGACCCGAACTACGGCGGCACCTGGTCGCAGACGCCGCCCGGCGCGCTGCAGAGCGATCCCGAGTACCTGTCGATGTCGATCACCGAGCTCGGCACCGTGGTCGCCGAGTTCGAGGGCTGGGGCAGCTCGAACACCCCCGATTGCTTCGATGGTATGACCACGTTCCCCGGCAGCACCTGGGTCGCGCCGTATCGCGTGTGCATCTGATGCCGCGCGCGCAGCCCTCGTCCGCGGTCCACCAGCGTCCGCGGACGAGCGCTCAGCGTCGAGGCCGACGCGCTGCGACCACGCTCGGTGGCGCCGCGGGCGTGACCACCGGCACCGGCGGTGGTGCGGGGGCCTCGGCGCGGCGCGGTCGGCCCGCGCGCGTGACCGAGGCGCCCGCGGTCGATGCGACCACCACCGGCGGCTCGGGCTCGACCTCGGGCTCCTCGTCGCGCAACCAGCTCGGACGCCAACCCTCACCCAGGCGGCGGTCGAGCTCGAGCCGCAGCTCCGCGAGCTTGGTCTGGAACTCGCGGCGGCTGTAGCTGTGGTTGAGGATGCAGAACTCCGCGCCGGTCATGCCGACACACGCGAAGCAGTGCACGCAGCTCTCGCAGCCGATGCACAGCGTGACGTACGAGCAATCGTCGCACGCGCGGCTGAACTGGCTGTGCGAGGTCCGCTCGCAATCACGGCAGCCGCGACACTGCGTGCAACCGGTGCAGCTGTTGCATTCGTCGCAGTAGGTGCAATCGGTGCAGCGATCGCAGTCGCCACAGAAGCGGCAGTCGAAGCAGCCGGTGCAGCCGCTGCAGCGGAAGTTGCCCTCGCCCTCGGGCCGTGGCGGCGGCTCGGCGGTCTGCTGCTGCAGCAGCGCGTCGAGCTGCGCGAGCACCTCGTCGAACGACACCGCCATCGTCGTCACTCGCTCTTGGGCACGCAGATCTTCACCTCGGTCACCTTGCCGGGGTGATCGGGATCGGGTGCGGCGTAGATGCCACGCGCGCCCGTGCGTACGCACTCGTAGCCGGTGCGGCAGTCGTCGTCCTGCTTGCAGCGGCGGCGGCAGCTCGTGCGCGCGGTGATCTCGTCGGCGCACAGACCCTCGGGCAGGCACACCTCGTTGGGTGCGCACGCGTCGAGCGGCGCGTACACGCACTCGTCGCCGTCCTCGAGGCAGTCGGGCTGCGCGGGGCCGGCGGTGTCCTCGTCGATGCAGGTGTCGAGGTCGCACATGCCCGGGCGCGAGGTCGCCTTGTCCTCGCGCCGCGGATCACAGGCGACGGTGAGAAAGTCGCTGCCGTAGACCTTGACGCACTCGGCTTCCTTGGGACAGTCGTCGAAGCCGCACGACTCGACCGTGCACTCGCCGCTGCCGCTGGGCGTGGGGTTGCCGGCGCCGTCGATGCGGTGGGACAGATCGCAGACGCGGTCGCCGCGGATGCTGCAGTTGGTGCTGACGCGGCAGGCGTCGCCGATCTTGGCCTTGCAGCCACCCAGCAGCGCCGCGAGCACGCACGCGCCGCCCAGGGCGAGGGTGCTCGGCGAGATGCGGCGGCGCGGCATGGCGGGCGGAGCATACAACGGGCGTGTGCGCGCGCGACCGCAGCGGGACGATTCGCCGCGCGCGGGGCCGACCGCACGCGCACGCGGGGCTCTCGCGCCGCCGGGGCCCACTCGCGCTCGGGTGCGCGTGGCCAGCGGCCGGCTCGCTGGCCGCGCGGGCCGGCCGGGCCGGTGCCGCGGCGACGAGGGCGGCGCGCGCGAGTCCGGCGAGATCACTGGCGATCGTGCGGGCGTGGGCCGCGGGCGCGCCGCGTGCTCGTGGGCGCCGCGCATGAACGCCATCGTCCGTCTCGGTCATCGTCTCGGTCACCGCCTCCTCTCGCGCGCACTGCTGCTGCTGTGCCTCGGGTTGCCCGCGCCCGCGCTGGCCTCGCCCCTGCCGCTGCCCGCGGTGATGCTCGCGCCGCCGCTCGAGGGCAAGGTCAACGTCAACACCGCCTCGTCGGAGCAGCTGGAGCTGTTGCCGGGCATCGGTCCCACCACCGCGGCGCGGATCCTCGAGCTGGTGAAGAAGCGACCGCTGACACACCCCAGCCAGCTGATGCGCGTCAAGGGCATCGGCAAGAAGACCTACGACCGCATCCGCGAGTTCGTCGCGGTCGAGGGCGAGACCACGCTGCGGATCGCGAGCCCGACCAGCGACGCCGCCTGACCCGGGGCACGGGCGCACCGGCACCCCGCGATGGATCGATCGACGATCGATCCCGCGTGGGGCCGCGCGCCCGTGCCCGGCGGCGCGAGCGGTGGTACGGTCTGGCGGTGCTGCGCGGGATCTCGCTGCCATCGATCGCACTGCTGGGGCTGCTCGCCGCGAGCTCCTGTGGCCACAAGCGCGTCCACGCGCCGTACGCCCCGGGTCAGGGCCCGCGTGCCCAGGACCTGCTCGCGCTCGCGCGCCCGCAGCTCGAGGCGGTCGCGGTGCCCGACGCGAAGATCGTGGCCAACCGTGTGCTGCGGGGCAACCTCGCGTTCTTGGCCCAGTCGCCGGATCGATTCCGCGGCAGCGTGCAGGTCTCGGGCAACGAGCTCGTGACGCTCGCGGCGACCGAGGCCGGCTACGCGCTGCGCTACAAGCTCGATGCGTTTCCCGCGGGCTACTACCACGGCCCACCGTCGTCGTGTGCGATCGAAGCACTGCTGGGCATCGCGTTCGACGTCGACGATCTCGTCGCGCTGGTGCTCGGTGGTGCGCCGCTGCTGGCCGAGCCGCGTGAGACGATCTCGCAGGGTTGGGACACCGCCGGTGGCTACGAGGCGCTCGAGCTGGGCAACGATCGCTACGTCGAATCGCTGCACTTTCGCAAGCAGGGTGACGGCTGGATCTACGTCGGTGGCAAGCTGTGGCAGCGCAAGCCCGACGGTGGCAAGGGCACCTTGCTGTGGACGCTCGAGCACGAAGAGCTCGAGCGTCACGCCGACGCGATCCTGCCGGTGCGCACGCGCATCGTCGCGCCCGCGGGCAAGAAGCAGAACCAGGTCGTGATCCACTACAAGAGCCGCGATCTGCAGCCGCCGTTCGCACGCACGCAACCGGACACCGGTGGCGAGGGCGGTGCCAGCGGTGGCGACGGGCCCGCGACCACCGGCAACGACACCGACGGCGGCGAAGGCGGCGGCGACGACTGGGGCGAGGACGACGGCGGCTGGGAAAACGCGGAGTCGCAGCCCGAGCCCGCAGTGGCGCCCGAGCCGGCCGCGGCGCCCGAGCCCCCGCCGGCGACGACCACGGCGGCACCGACGATCCCGAAGGTGTTCGTGATCGACGGCGCAGGCATGACCGACCGCGGCGATCTGTGCCGCTAGCGCGGCGCCGCTGCGCTACGCTGGCGCCGCGATGACGCTCGAGCTGTTCGCGTCGCACGAGCCGCGCCGGCAGCCACTGGCGCCCGGCGCCGCGATCCTGCGCGGCTTCGCGACCACGCGCGCCGATGCGCTGCTCGACGCGGTCGACGCGTTGGTGCGGCACTCGCCGTTTCGCCACCTCGTGACGCCCGGCGGCCATCGCATGTCGGTCGCGATGACCAACTGCGGTGCGTGGGGCTGGACCAGCGACACCAGCGGCTATCGCTATCGCGACGAGGACCCCGAGACCGGGCGACCGTGGCCGGCGATGCCGCCGGTGTTCGCCGCGCTCGCGCGCGACGCCGCGGCCGAGCTGGGCTTCGACGACTATGCACCGGATGCGTGCCTGGTGAATCGCTACGTGCCGGGCAGCAAGCTGTCGATGCACCAAGATCTCGACGAGGCCGACGCCGTCGCGCCGATCGTGTCGGTGTCGCTGGGGATCGGCGCGACGTTCCTGTGGGGCGGCGCGCGACGGAGCGACCGTGCGGTCGCGTTCGATCTGTCGCACGGCGACGTGGTCGTGTGGGGCGGCGCGTCGCGCCATCGCTTCCATGGCGTCCGACCGATTGCGGAGGCCTCGCACGCACGGACGGGGCGCGTGCGGATCAACCTGACGTTTCGACGCGCACGGTGAACCGCGGTGCGAACGCCGCAGCTTCACCCGCTGCGTTCGAGCCACGCGCGGAGCACGTGGTGCGCGATTGCGAATCGCGGTGGCGCGAACGCGGTGGGGTGCGTCCGCTGCAGCAGGGCCATCGCCTCGTCGCGCGTGAACCACCGCGCGTCCTCGAGCTCGTCGTCGAGGGTGATGGTGTCGTCGAGCGCTTCGAGCAGCAGGCCGAGCATCAGCGACGAGGGAAACGGCCAGGGCTGACCGAAGAGGTACTCGGCGCGCCCGCAGCGGATGCCGGTCTCCTCGAGGACCTCGCGCGCCGCGGCCTGCTCGAGCGTCTCGCCGGGCTCGACGAAGCCCGCGAGGCACGACCACAACCCGGGCGCCCACGCGCGCTGGCGGCCGAGCAGACATCGACCGCCACGCACCGCAAGCATGATCACGACGGGATCGGTGCGCGGGAAGTGCTCCGCTCGACACGCGTCGCAGCTGCGCTTCCACCCGGCATCGACCGCGCGCGACGGTGCGCCGCAGCGGCTGCAGAAGCGGTGGTGCCGGTGCCACTCGAACATCGCGCGTGCGGTGGCCGCGGCCCCGCCATCGAAGGGTCCGAGGCCCATCGCGGCGACGCGGAAATCCTCGAAGACGCCGAGGCCGCGCAGCGGCGCGTCCGCGATGCCCGGCGCGCCGGCGACCTCGACCGCGAACACGGGCGCGCCCGACTCGTCCTCGCCGAGGAACAGCGACTCGACGTCGTCGAGCGCCACCGCACCCGTGAGCCAGCGCAGCGGGTGACCCGGCGCGACGTCGGCTCCGATGCGGCTCGGCGGCGGCGTTGCCTCGAGCGCGTCGACGAACAACGCCCCGCCGCGCAGGACGAGGATGCGCGCCCGCTCCGACGCCCGCGCGGCGGCGATCCACGCCGCATCGCAGCGACGATGGGCGGCGCGATCGAGGCCCGCACCGGTGAGCGGGATCCACGGGACGTCGGGGGAAGAGGACACGCGGGCGCGGGCGACAGGATAGCGCGCCGGATGCCCGTCGACCCCGGGGGATCGAGCGCGATCGCGTGGATCGATGCCAGCGGACCGCCGGCCCGTACGACGCGGCGTCGTCGTTGTCCCGACGTCACGCGCGCTGGCGGCGACGTGCGGGCTCGTCGCGTACCCGGGGCAGCACGCCGACGCGCGAACGGAACAGCTCGACGCGCCTGCATCGCGCTTCATCCACTCGATCGACGTGCACCCCGGACTCCGCGTTCGCGTCACCGCTTCGGCGGCGCGGGCGGCAGCGTGCCGCCGTGCTTCGGCAGCTTCGCGGCGTCGGCTTGCTCGGGCGTACACATCCCGACGTTCGAGCTGCACGCGCCCGGCATCGAGTTGCCCTTCGCAGTGGGCGACATGCAGCGGTAGCGGCTGCCCTCGACGGGCTTGGCCACCTGCTGTCGCAGATTGCAGACCGCGGTGAACAGCTCCTCGAGCTGCGCCGCGGAACGGGGCTGGCCGGCCTTCGGGGCGTGGCAACGACTCGTGCCGTCGGGCAGCGGCATCGTCTTGGCGTCACAGACAGCTGCGTTCTGGCGGTGGAGGAGATCACCCAGCGTCTGCTCTTGGGCCTCGGCCGCGCAGTTGTCCTGCTGTGCGCACCCTGCATCGAGCATGCAGTAGCCGCGTCCGCCCGTCACGGCGTTGGCGCCGTCGTCGTCGTCGTCGCCACCCACGGCGTCGTCGATCACCTCCCAGATCATGCCGACGACGTGCTTGAACAGCTCGGACTCCCTGGGCTTGGGCGAGGTCACGCACTCCGCCGACGACTCGTTGCACTCCGCCATCGTCGACGGCGTCGGCTTGCCTTTGCCGCCCTTGCCGGCGGCCTCACGCCGTCGACACGCGGCATAGGCCTCGACGTACGTCGTCGCCAGCGAGACCGCATCCGCTTGCCCGTCGACGACGACGTCGAACGCAGCGCCCAGCGACGACGAGGTCTCGACGTCGCTTCCACCCACGGCACAGCCCGCGGCAGCGTCGCTGTGGCTGCTCGACATCTGCCCGGTGAGATCGACGTGCTCGAGCGTGGTGCGGCCGCGGTGGCGCCGACCGTTGCAGCCGAGGTCGATCCCGTCGATGGCATCGAGCATCGCGGACTCGGCGAGCGGCTCGCCGAGCGTCGCGGCCCAGCCGGCGACGCGCTTGCGAACGGCCGACACGACGCCGCTGGTGTCCTCGTGTCGGGCACCGAGCCGCGCCAGACTCACGCACGCCAGCGGCGTGCTCGCGGTCGCCGACGCCGTGCACAGATACAGCGACGCGGCTCGAGTCTTCGCGAGGGTCTTTGCGGTCTTGCGGTTCTCGGCAGCGGTGTCGGCCTGCGCGGCGGACGGCATGGACGCGAGGGTGAGCAGCAGCGAGAGCGACGTCAGCGAGCGGGTCATGACCTGGTGGTCCGGCTCGACGCTGGTTCGATCCTCGCTGCGGCGACGATTCGCTCGCGGGGGTGAAATCCCGAGCAGGCCGCGGCCCGCGCCAGGACCAGCAGCGCGCACGACCGAGGGCGGTGCGCCCGGGATCGGAGGCCGCCCGGGTCGACGAGGTCGTCGGCGACGGGTTCGCGCAGGGCCTGCTGCTGGTGCCCTGAACGCCGTGCGGGCGGGCAGTGTGGCCCGCAGACGGCGCGTCGGCGAAACTGAAATCGTCGCGTCGCCTCGCGCATCCGACCACCCATGCCCGGCAAGACCCTGGCCCGCCTGCTCGTCGTCGTCGCGTCGCTCGGAGGCCTTTCGTGTGGGGGACAGCAGCGCCTCGCACCGGACGCCGCCGAGCGCGAGATCGGGCGCCTGCTGGCCAGCGCGGCGGCCCACGCGAGCCAGTCGTCGGCGTGCGTCGATGGTCGCGGCGAGAAGGTGACGATCGATGGCGTCGTCGTCACGGCCGGCGACTCGGCCAATCGGTTCTCGGTCGCGTATCGACTCACCGTCGCCCCCGAGGGTGACACCCGCGGGTGTGAGCAGCCGTGTCGGAGGTACGAACCCACCGTCACGAACCAGACGCTCGAGATCGAGTTCGCGCAACAGGGCTCGGGCCACCACATCGTCGTGCCGGCAGCGTTTCCCGGGCTCGAGTTGGTGACGCCGCTGGGCCAGCCCCACGACGGCGACTGCTTGCCCGATGCCCCGCCGTTCGAGCCGGCGGTGCTGTAGCGGCGCGTCGCCGGCAAAGCGCCATCGCGGCGGACCCGCTGCCGAGGAGCCCGCACGCGCAGCACCGGCCGACGTTCTCGATCGGAGCAGCGCGCGGAACGAGACCCAGCGCTAGATCGGCTTGCCCGCCACCAGCGTCGCACTCGCGCCGCGTTCGGTGCCGAACGTCACCTTCTGGCCCTGCTTCACGTGCGTGAGTGCCTCGTAGAGGTACCTGTTCTCGCCGCGCACGTCGTGGCCGTCGACTTCGACGATGATGTCGCCCACCTTCAGCTCCGAGCCGGCCGCGGGGCTGCCGGGGCGGATGACTGCGATCTGCAGCGGCACCTCGTCCTCTTCCGCCTCGGGATCGCCTTGCTTCATCGTGATGCCGAAGTCGCCGCCGCGATCGGACATCTTCGCGCGCGACTTCGCCAGCGGGATCTTGCCCAGATCGACGGTCGCGTCCTCGGCCGGGATCGTGCGCGAGATGGTCTGCCAGCTGTAGTGCTCCTCGTCGTCGCTCATGAAGTTGCGCGGGAAGACCACGATGCGCGCCGCACCGGCGGGCGCGGCGGCGACCTTGAAGCGGCCGTTGTCGTCGGAGACGTCCTCGCGATCGCCGGCGCCGTTGAAGTTGATCGAGAAGCCGCCGGTCTTGCGCGCGCTGATCGAGACCATCATGCCCGGCACCGGCTCGCCGGTGGCGACGTCGACCAGCGTGCCGGTGACGTCGACCTTCGGCGTCAGCACCATGGCGACACCGGTCTTGTCCGCGCCGGCGGCGAGCTCGACGGTGGTGTCGGCCGAGCCCTCGGCCGCCGTGACCCCGACGGTGTACTTGCCCGCCGGAAGATCGGCGAAGCGGAACGCGCCGCTGGTCTCGAAGAAGTCCTCGTTGCGGAACAGCCCCTGGCTGCGCTCCACGAGCGTCATGGTGAAGCGACGCGGCGCGCCGCCCGAGGACAGCGTCACCGAGCCCGCGACGCTGCCGCCGTCGGCGAGCCGAATGACCACACCGCTCGCGCCGGTGGCGACGTGTTCGACCACGCCCTCGCCGCCGCCCTTGCGCATGGCCATCACCGTGTGCTTGCCGACCTCGATGCGGTCGAGCGTGAAGCTGCCGTCTTGCTCGGTCAGCGCCGGCTCGCGGCTCCACGAGCCCCAGCGCACGGTCGCGCGGGTACTGTTCGCGTTGGCCGCGGCGCTGTCGCTCTCGCGGGTGCTGTGCACGAACGCGTCGTCGACGGGACCACCGTCGGCGTCGACGACCCTGCCGGTGATCTTGCCGAACTGCTCCTCGACCACCAGCTCGACCTCGCTGGTCTCGCCCGCGCGCACCGTGACCTGCTCACCCTGCACGTCGTCGTCGGTGGTGCCCGGCGCCCGCATCTCGCTCCAGCCCTGCTGCGCGACGACGCGATGCTCCCCCGGCCGCACCGTCGTCATCGTGAACGTGCCGTCGTCGCCCGTTCGCGCCTGACCTGCGCCCCACCAGGCCTTGCCGACCACACGCACCATCGCGCCGGGCACCGGTCGCCGGTTGGCATCGACGACGCGCCCGGTCAGCGTACCGCCCGACTCGAGCACGATGGTCTGCGGCTCGTTCGCGCCACCATCGTCGAGCGTCACCCTCGCACGCGTCTCCGGGCTGATGTAGTCGGCGTGGTTGGCCTCGATCTCGTAGGTGCCCGCGAGCAGACCCGTGGCCTCGAAGCGACCGTCCTGGTCGGACATGTTGTCCCATCCGAAGGTCTGCTGCGCACGCGCCTCGGTCGCGACCGGACGCGCGGAGATCGACGCGTTGGCGATGGGCTTGTCGTTCTGGTCGACCACGCGGCCGCGCAGCGTCAGGCCCGGCTTCACCTGCCAGATCTGGCCCTCGACGCTGGCATCGGCGATGACGACGTCGGGGTAGGAGGACTCGGCGACGTAGTCGTCGCATTGGATCGTGACCGCGTAGGTGTCGGGCTCGAGCGCGTCGATCTCGACCTCGCCGTTCGCGTCCGTCGACTCCCAGCGCTCGCGCTGCGAGACCTTGCCGTGCAGACTCACCGATCCGCGGCCGCACGGCGTCTCGGTCGCGCCAGCGATCACGATGCGCCCGCGCAGCGCGGCCATCGGGTGCACCGCGATCTCGATGTCCGCGACGGTCTCGCCCAGGCCCAAGCGAACGCTCTCGGGGATCTGACCGTAGCTCTGTGCCGTGCGCGCGATGGGTTTGTAGCGACCGGGCTCGAGCCCGCCCAGGCGGAACACGCCGTCGGCGTCGGTGTACGTGCCCGAGTCGGCCCAGCCCCACGACTCCAGCGTCACGTAGGCCTCTGCGACGGGCTCGCCGTCGGCGGCGCGCACGACTCGACCCGCGAGCACGGACTCGGGCGTCAGCAGCACCTCGAAGGTGTAGCCCGGCGCGGCACCGGCCTTGCCGCCCTCGGCGTAGCCTTCGGCGCGGGCCAGCACGCGCACTCCGCCGGGCGCGACCCACAGCTCGAACTCGCCGCGCTCGTTGCTGGTGGCGACGGCAACCGCGTCGCGCCAGTCGTTCTCGCGGTGCGCACGCACGGTCGCGCCTTCGATCACGCCGCCGGCGAGGTCCTTGACCACGCCGCGGACCAAGACGCCGCCCGAGGGCAGCACGATGTCGATGCCCTGCCGGGCTTCGCCCGCACGCAGATCGACCTCGTCGAACTTGTCGGGTCCGTCGTAGCGCGCGGGTCGGTACGTGGGCGCGCTCGCCGAGACGGACACGCGCAGCGGCGGCAGACCAGCCAACACGTAGGTGCCGTCGCCGCCTGCACGCGTGCACCGCGGCTCACGTTCGAGCTCGCTGGGCAGCGCGTCGCCGACGAGGATCGCACACACCTGTGCGCCGGCGATCGGCTTGCCGGCGTCGTCGAGCACGCGACCGGAGATCGAGGTCGCGGCGCGCTTCCACGGCAGGCGCGAGGGCGACCCGGCCTCGGCCGATTCCTCGGCCGCGACCGGCCGCGCGCCCGCGGACGCGCCGGGCTCGACCCCCGCGCGCGCCAACTTCGTATCGCTCGCGACATCTTCGGGTGCACGCGCGCGCCACCACAGCAGCAGCGCAGCGATGAGCCCGAGCACCAATGAAACGACGGCGATCCTACGACGGGACATTCGGCTTCGGTCCGGGCTTCGGCTCTTCCACACACGCGCCGTGTGAGGACGAGGTTCCCGACCACGCGCCCCGCACCCTGCCACTTGTCACGATGCGGTCGTGATCGTCACCACGATGCACCCGGCGGGGTCGGGCGTGCAAGCCAGAGCAGCCGCGAACCCGGCTAGACCCCGCAATCGACGGGCTGTGCCGGCAACTCGCCGCGGGCAATGCCCGGCCACAGCTGCGCGAGACGACGCGGGGCGAACACTTCGGCCGTGCGCGCCAGTGCCTCGACGCTCCACCAACGGAACTCGCGCACGTACGCATCGGGGCGTATCGGCTGGACGCGATCGATCGCGACCCGCGCGACGAAGAAGCGTTCGCACTGATCGAATTGTCGTCCGCCGAGTGTGTAGACGTGACGCCGCGTCCATACCCACGGTCCGATCACCGCGTCGAGCCCGGTTTCCTCGAGCAGCTCGCGCCGCGCCGCCTGTTCGAAGCTCTCGCCGTCCTCGACTCCACCGCCGGGTGTGACCCACAACGTCGAGCCATCGATCTCCGCCCGCAGCAACAGCAGCCGGTCGTGCGGGCCGTGCACGAGCACCCGCGCGGTGGGGCGCACGTCGGCGGGTGCTGCGGGATCACGGGGCTGCGGCATGATGGCGGCCATGGTAGCGGCACACGGGCGGCACCGGCTTGCGCGGGCTTCAGCCGGTGCGTGCGGCCAACCGCGCCTGCACCCACGCGGCCTCGCCGAGCAGCGCGTGCCGCAGGTACAGCGCGCGCAGGCCTCGGTAGCGCTCCGCGAGGTCGAGCCCGGGCACGATCCGCTGCAGCTTTCGCAGGCACACGCGACACAGGTGCATCGGGCTGCGGTCGAGCTCGCGCAGGCTGTTGATGCCGTTCATCACGCACAGGTGGTGCACGCAATGGCTGATGCCGAACATGTGGCCGACCTCGTGCGAGACCACCGCGAGCCCGCGGCGCAGGGCGACGCCGCCGGGTGCATCGGTGACGCCCTCGAACGCGGGATCGTAGCGCAGCAGACTCTGCACGCCGACGCGCGCGTGCAGCCGCGCCTGACCGAAGACGTAGTTCCAGCCCGGCCCCGGGTAGAGATCCTCGCGCGTGACCGCGAGCATGCAGTAGGCGTGCGCCGGCAAGCGTTGCTCGAGCTCGTCGAGGATCGGGCGCGCGCACAGCTGTGAGCGCCCGTCGTGCTCGCGCGGGTCGAGCTGCGCGCGCGGGATCTGCAGCGGTGCGAGGACCTCGACCGCGAGATGGAAGAAGCGCTCGAGGTACTCGCGCAGGACATCCATCGACGGCACCACCTCGTCGAGCTCGCCGAGTGCAACCAGGCAGATCGTCGTGCGCGGTGGCTCGGGTCGGTTGGGCTGTGAGAGCAGGAACGCGCCCACGCTCTGCGGATCCTCGGACTGCGACCACAGCCAGTCGCCCGGCGCCGCGACCGGCATCGGCTCGAAGCCGTCGGCGCCGAAGGCCCAGCGGTCGTCGGGCGCGATCTCGTCGAGCGGGCCCAGCCCGAGCTCCGACTCGACCGCTGCGCGGCGCCAGGTGATCGGCTCGCCGCGCCGACGCATGTCGCCCAGCTCGATGCGCGGCCCGCCGCAGCCAGCGAGCAGGCCCAGCGTGGCGGTGGCGAACGAGCGCCGCGAGATGGCGCCGGGGCCCATCGCGAGCGCCGGACAACCGCGGACAGCCGGAGTTCCGGACCCGTGGAGCGCGTGACTCGGCTCATTTGACAACTTTTCTTTTCCATTCTAGACCAGGGGCATGAGTGACGCCGCGATCGCGCTGGTCTCGGACGGCGCGCAGGCCCGCGCCGCGCTGTCGCCGATCCGGCGGCAGCTGCTCGAGCACCTGCGCCAGCCCGGGTCGGCGGCCTCGCTCGCGGCGGTGATGGACATGCCGCGGCAGAAGCTCGCGTACCACCTGCGCGCGCTCGAGGCCGCGGGCCTGGTCCGGCTGGTCGAGACCCGCCGCAAGCGCGGCTGCACCGAGCGCATCCTGGTCGCCCGCGCCGACGCGTTCGTGCTCGATCCCTCGCTGGTCGGCGCCCCGGTGCCGCGCGAGGTCGACGTGCAGGATCGCTTCGCGTCCGATCACCTCGTGCGCACCGCGGCCGAGGTCGTGCGCGAGGTGACCCGCATGCGCGCGCTCGCGGACGAACACGGCAAGCGCCTGTTGACCCTCACGGTCGAGGCCGACGTCGCGTTCGCGAGCCCCGAAGAGTTCGATGCCTTCGCCGCGGCGCTCACCGACGCCGTCGCAACCCTCGCGCGCGCACACGCACCCCGCCGGGGTGCGCGGCGCTATCGCCTCCTGGCCGCGACGCATCCCGCGGTCGCGGACAAGACCAGCCCCAACAAGCAGTGAGCCCAACCATGAGCACCACAGACAATCCCATGTTCGATCGCCCGATCGTCGAGGTCACCATCAGCGCGTCCGCGGACGAGGTCTGGCGCGCGCTCCGAGATCCGGAGCAGATCCAGCGGTGGTTCGGTTGGGACACCGACTCGCTCGCCGACGAGATCGACTACATCTTCAAGGAGCACGCGTCCGCGGACGACGCCACGCGCACGATCACCTTCGGCGGCCGCTCCGACCGCGTGACCGTGGAAGCGCAAGGCAGTGCATGCGTGCTGCGCATGGTCCGCCCGGCACCGGCCTCGATCTCGGACTGGGACGACGTGTTCGACGACGAGGTCCAGGGTTGGATCGCGTTCGTCAACCAACTCGCATTCGCGTTCGCGCGCCATCGCGGTCAGTCGCGCCGCACGCTGTACTTCTCGGGCGCGCCCAAGACCGGCGCGCTCGCAGCCGCGGCGCTGGGCCTGCCCGCGGACGCGCGCACGCCCGGCACCGCGGTGCGCGTGAGCGCGCCCACCGGCGACGATCTGGTCGGCACGCTGTGGCACCGCGGTCGCCACCAGCTGGGCGTGACCGTCGACGCGTGGGGCGACGGCTTGCTGGTGATCATCGATCGCAAGCCCGACGAGCGCCGCCCGGCCGGCTCGACGCAGGTGATCCTCACCACCTACGGGCTGTCGGACGAGGCCTTCACGGCGCTCGAGCAACGCTGGCAACGCTGGTGGCCCAACGCGTTCGCGCCGTGGAATCACGACGGCACCTGAGCGGCGCCGGGGCGGCCGCGATCATCGCCGCGGTCGGCCCTGCATCGCGACCATCAGCCCGTCCTTGAGCCCGGCGTCGCCGCAGCTGAGCCGATACTGGCACAGCACGGCGACGCTCTGGGTCGTGCCGGCGACGAACACCGCACCGTCCTCGTCCATGAGCACGGCGGCGTCGTAGCGGCGCACGCCCTGTTCGTCGAAGATGCCGAACAACTCGAGCGACTGGATCTCTTCGTCGTTCACCCAGTCGGTGCCGCAACCCTGGATGTGCTGGGCGCACAGCGCCACCTGCTGCGCCTGCATCGGCGTCAGCTGGGACGCGTGGGTCGGCGCGACCAGCTCGCCACACGCCAGCCGTGGCACCGCCGGCATCGCGGCGAGTCGCGACGCGACCACCGATGCGAGCACGACGTCACCCGCGCTCGCCTGCCGCAGGCGCTCGTACAGCGGTGGCCGCGGCAACGTCAGCTCCTCGTCGGCCAACGCGTCGAAGCACGCATCGAGCAGCGTCACGCTGGGCACCAGCGGCAGCATCGCGAGCGCGAGCGCGACGCGGTCGTTGGCGAAGCCGTCGCCGATCGCGGCGAGCACCGCATCGGCGCGTCGGTCCGCAGGCATCGCGGCCACGGCCGCGCGACTGGCCTCGAGCGCCGCCTCCGGGCGCACCACCAGGCGCAGCAGCGAGACATACGCCGGATCGATGGCTGCGCCGGTGCGCGCGAACGCGACGGTCGCCAACCACTTCGCAGCGGGCGGCGGTGACGGTGCCTCGAGCTCGATCGATGCAGTCACGTCGGACCACAGGCCCAGCAGGAATGCGGCATACGGCTGCGCCCACGTCGCGGCCTCGCTGCCGAGCGACAGCGCCTCCGCGAGGGTGGCGTCGGCCAGTCCGTAGGCACCGAGTGCCAGCTCCGCGAGCACGGGCAGGCGCTCGCTGGGAGACATCGCGGCCAGCTCGGCGGCGCGGATCGTCGGCGCATCGTCGGTGAGCTCGCCTTGCTGCGCGAGCAGCAGCACCCGCCACAGCGGTGCGCCGGCGGGCGCGCCCGCGATCGACGTGCGCGGCGGCAGCTCGAGCGCGGTCGGTGGATCGAGCCCGAGCCAGCGACGTCGACGCGCGGGCAGCCGCGGGATCGCGACGTTGCGCAGGTCGAGCCAGCGATCGGCCACGGCTTGCGCGACCTCGCGCTGTGCCGGTGTCAGGCTGGCGGGCAGCGGGATCTCGTCGGGCCACTGCACCGCCGTGAACACGGCCTCGAGCGCGTCGCCCTGTGCCGGGTCGACGCGCGGCGAGATCGACACGCGCAGACCGGGGAACTGCATCGCGGGGGCCTGTTGGTGCAGCAGATGGGGCGTGGGGATCGCGAGCGCGGCGTCCAGGGCCGCGCGCGTCGAGGGCGGGAGGGCGGAGGTCATCGCAGCGCGATGGCAACACGATTGCGCGGCGGAGGGAAGCGCAGCTGGGCGATCGCGGCGATCACGGCGTATCCGCGGACCACAGCGTCACGTCGGTCCACCGCGCGCCGCCGTCGCGCCACAACCACAGCACGCTGTGCATGCCGTCCTCGAGCCAGGTGACATCCACCACCAGCTCTTGATCGTGGTCACCGTCGAGATCGGAGAGCCACTGCAGCGCGATGTCGTTGTTGCTGTCGAGCGTCGCGGCGATGACGCCCTCGGGGTCGACCAGCGCGGCGGTGATCTGCTGCTCGCCGGAGCAATCGAAGGTGACCAGCGGGTGGCTGACGACCGCGAACAGGTGCGGACCGTCGACGCTGCCCACGCGCGTGGCGGTGGCGCCGTCGATGGCAAGGTCGAGCGCGCGCGCAGTGACCTGCTCGGTGGGCAGCGCTTCGCTGCCGGACTCGGCGCAGATGCGGCGCTGCTCGGCGGCGCGCTCGGCGAGGTGGATCCGCAACGCAGCGCGGTGCACCGGCAACGCCGCAGCGCGCTCGGGTCGCGGCGCGAGCAGGCGTGCGTCGGGTGCGACCGTGCCGCGCAGCATCGCCAGTGCCGGCGGCGCGGACGGATCGCGCGGATCGCCCGGCACCGAGGCATCGAGCACGAGCGAGGCGATCGCGCCCTCGATGTCGCCGGCGGGCGTGCACGCGATCTCGGTGATCGTCGGCCGCATCACGCCACCGCCGTGGATCACGGTGACCGTCGATCCCACCGCGCCCTCGGCGAGCCGGCGCGCCATGGCCTCGGGCAACTGCTCGGGCCAACCCGCCTTCGCGCAGGCGTCGATCGCAGCGCCGACATCCTCGACGTCGACGACGTTCGAGCCCGCGCCGACCGGGATCAACGCGGCCGCCAGCGCGGCACCCGTGGTGGGCTCGATCGCGCTGGGCTGCGGGCCGGCGCGCACCGGCGACACCGACGGCGGCGGCCGCTCGCATGCGCCTGCGATCATCGCGATCGCGCAGGCGATCACTCGCACGGACACGCGGGCACCTCGATCGCGCCGCAGTACGGCGCCGCGATCGTGCCGACGATCTGCCACGCGCCGTCGTCGATCGCGAAGCTCACCTGCAGCGTGGTCGCGAGCGAGCCGGGATCCTGCGGATCGACGGCACTGTCGATCGTGACCGCGGCCTCGAGCTGTGCCGCGCCGCCCTCGCCCACGAAATCCAGCCTCGCCGGCCACGATCCCTCGTACGCACCGACGTGCTGCCACGTACCGTGGACCGCCACGCGGAGAAACGGCGGCGTGATCACCGGCCCCGGCATCACCGCGAGCTCACCGGTCGCGAGCACCAACATCGGATCGACCTCGCAACAGTTGTCCCACGCCCACCACGCCTGCGTCGCGACCCACGACCCCTGCGGCGTGGTGATCGCGAGCTCGACGGGCGATGGCTCGATCGCCGCACACACGCCCGGCCGCGACGGCGGCAGATCGAACGTCGGCGAATCCTCGCTGCCGGTGTCGGTGGTCGCCGCGGTGCTGCCGGTCGTGCCCGTCGTCGTCGTGATCGTCGTGCCGGTGTCGGTGCTGCCGGGCGCGGTGCCGGAATCAGCGCTGCCGGCGGTCGTGGCTGCGACGGCGGTGGATTCGCTGCTGGCCATCTGCGCGGCGGCGGTCTCGCTGCCGTCGCGCGCGGGGCCGCACGCGGCGGCGAGCGG